>NZ_JBHVVN010000007.1:0-304576 GCF_042882685.1 Pseudarthrobacter sp. NPDC058196 | reverse complement strand
TGGGCAGATCTATTGGCCATCACCGGGCAGCTTTACTGGCCACCAGCGGGAACTTTAACTGGCCGCTGGTGGGCAGAAACTAGTGGCCATTGACACACGTGCGAGCCGCGGCAAACGACGACGCCCACGTCGAACGGGCGAACTGGACCCTGGGCGCGGGTCCTCGGTTACCGAGGTTACGACAGGGCGAGCTCAGCTGGGGCGGCCCAGCTTTCCAGATCTAGCTCGAACGCAAAGGTTTATTGCGGTCAGTCGAACCCGCGGTCCCGCCCGCAACTAGTCGGAACCCGTTCTGATCCGGCAAAGATCCGGGAAATCCCTATTACGTCGTGATGGCTCAGATTGAGCCAAGGCGGATGGGCCTCAGATCGTATCGCGCATGCATCTTCCAACTTCCCGCACGGCAACGACTTGGTCCTGAAACCACATGATCTGAAACCCATCAGCGAGGGCGAGATCAATACGAGAGATCCTGCCGTGTCAACCTCCTCGCGATAGCGATCCGAGTGTTGCCCCTCTTCCCTATGGCCCTGAGACTGTTCGTGTCAGCGCTGGTCGAAAAATGAGCCATTTCGTGGGCGTTTCATCTCTGCGAATTGCAACTCCTAAAGGCTCAGGCGTTTGCAACGACCGCTAGACGCCAAGCCGTCACAATGGCTCACTTTTCGATCGTCACCGACAGTTCGCCCCCCTCTACCTCCGCCAACAAGGTATCCATTGCAGGAACGGCATAATTGCTGGCCTCAAGACTGAGGCCAGGGCAGCACGATGGATCCCGGCAGAACCAGACTGCGGCGCCTGGGGTGGCAAGCTGTAGCAATTGCCACCCTCAGGACGATCACAAGGGGAGATCCGCCGGCATCCTTCATTACCGCATCAGTTCACGACGCATTGTTAGCCCGGTGGGGGCTGAAATTCTGCATAACGGCGGCAAGCCCCCGGCCGACCGCCAGCAGTCCGGATATGCGACGGACGGCGTGTCAGCGGAGCCCCCAGTGGACAGGCCTTTCGCCCTCTGAAAATACGAGAAAAGGACCCGCACCGCCGAGCGGTACGGGTCCTTCCTGGTTTTGTTGAGGCCGACCTCTCGCCCTGTTGCAGGAGAAGTACGAGTTCGCTCGGATGAGCTAGGAGGTGAAAGGGGCTTCAAGGTCATCGAGGAGATTGGGCGGCTCAGCACCGTCCGGGAGGTAATAGGACTCCTCCATATAGTGGATAAACCGCCATTGGCCATCGTCGTCAAGCTGGAGCACCGCAGTAACGCGGGCAGCAGCGACTCGCGGTTCGTCGGACTCTATGCTGCGAATGCGCCATTTCACGACGAAGATCGCGAGCATCGTGTCCGGCGCAATTTCACGAATCCAGGATCTGGGGATGGAGACGGAAGCGTCGACGATCCTGGAACGAGTGCGCGCCAGGTGACCTGCGATGGCAGTCCAACCTGACAGAATGTCGTCCAATTCCGGGGCCATGTAGGTAGCATCTGCAGATCGCGCCCACAGACTGGCCAGCGCGTCCCATTGCAGGGCTTCCCAGAATTGCTCGAATCGCTGAAGCACGGTCTGAACGTCGGATTTTTTAGTGGTCAGGGGCATGGAGGGATCTTTCGACATCAGTAAGGTGAGTTCATTGTCGCGAAACGAGCTTCGGCGCCTGAAGCCTTCAGCTGCTGATCAATTCCTGCAGCAACGAGTCGATCCCCGTTGGCAAGAGTGAGCATGGTGAATCCGAGTTCACGGAAGGTGTGGGCAAGAGTTGCATCCCCCGCATGAAGGGCTGCAATTTTCCTCGTCCGCTGTGCGGCGCCTGCGATGAGGCTGAGTGCGGCTCGCATCGGCTCGGACGGTGGGAACTGGTTTGCACCGTGTCCCAGAGCGATACCGAGGTCGGCTGGTCCTACGTAGCAGCCGTCGATGCCGTCGACATCGAGGATCGCTTCGGCATTGTGTAGCCCCCTTTCGGTCTCGATCATGGCGAGGATGGTGACTCTCGCGTCGAGCTCGGAGACGTCGCGGCTAAGCCATGTGGAGACAGGCCCGTAGCTTCGTTCTCCCCGGGGAGGGTAGTGGGCTGCTCGAGCAATCATCTGTGCCTGCTCCACGGAGTTGACCATTGGGACGATGATGCCGTCCGCACCAAGGTCGAGGGCGTATCCGATTTTCTGTGGGCTTGAGTCAGCCACACGAACGTAGCGGGGAACGCTGCTGGGTACTTCGAGCATTCGACGAAGGGTATGGTCCTCGATGCCATGTTGGCAGTCAATGCCGACGAAGTCTGCGGTGCTGCCTTCGATGGCCCTCAGCACTCCGATGTCATCGTTGGCGACCCAGAAGCCGTCGGTGGTCTTCCCGGGCGGAATGTCAGTGGACATGATTAGCTTCTGCGCTGTGATCCGGTCTGGCCGCCGCTGCGGTGGAAGCTGTCTTGTTGTGCCGAAGCACGCGAGCTGCAATGCCGGTGAGAACTAGCAGGATAAGGCCGGCTGCGGCGAGGACGGTGAACCCGGTGACATACGCTCCTGGGGCAGCCAGTGTTTTGTCCCCCAGGGTGACAGTCTGTGAGGCAAGGATTGCTGAGAACATGAGGGGCCCGGCGGCGAGTCCGACGGACTTCATCACTTGGTTGACGTTGCCGGCTTCGCTTGTGCGTTCGACCGGGACGCCGGTCATCAGCAGGATTGGGATTGCGGCATAGAGGAAGCCTGATCCGATAATCGCGATTCCGCCGCCGACGGCCAGTAGGAGGGGTGAGACCACGGGTGACAGCAGCAGAATCAGAGCTCCTGCCAGGACGAAAAAGCTTCCTGTGCCGAGCGCCGTGGGGACGCCGAACCTCCGAGTAAGGATTGAGGACAGCGGGCTGGCAAGGGCACCGCCGAGAATGCTGGCGGCACCCATGACTGCGGCGGTTGCGGCTGCGCCGAGACCCATACCAAGTCCTGCACCCGGCGGTGACTGTAGGGCGACCACGAGGACAAGCCAGAAGGCTAGCACGCCGAAAGCCATCACCAGCATCATAGTGTGGGCGACGGCTACCCGGCCGTCCTTAAAAGTACGGAAGTCGACTGCCGGGTGCGGGCTACGCAGCGAAAGAACGACAAATGCGGCGAGGGCAACGGCGCCCGCCATGATGAGTGCAATGACTACTGCTCCGTTGGCCTTACCGATGAGGGTGATTCCCAGGAGAATGGCGGCGACGGCGGCGGCAAAGATCAACCCGCTGCCCAAGTCGACGTCGCGGAGTTTGCCTGAGGCCGGGCTGGCGGGGAGCAGAATCAATACGAGGATCACGGTTAGTGCCGCGAGGCCGGCGCTGAAGGCGAAGATCGCCCGCCACCCGACCCCATCGATGAGGAGGCCGGCTACAAACTGGCCTATGGGCCCGCCGATGAGGGCTGTACCCGAGAGCAAAGACAGCACCATGGGCAGGTTGCGATCACCGAGCCGCTCGCGGGCGATGCCGAAGGCGAGCCCGAGGATGGCCCCGGTGGTTCCCTGGATCGCCCGGCCCAGAATGATGCCGGGGAGAGTGGGCCAGAGGAGGGCAACCATTGATCCCGCGGTGCCGAGAAGCAAAGCGGCGATCAGCACACGCTTTCGTCCCAACACGTCTCCGAGCCTGCCCGCGGTTGCGGCGGTGGCCGCTGCGACCAGAGCATATCCGGTTATCGACCATCCGACAGTGACGGGATCGCCGAAGTCGGCATAGAGGTGCGGCAGGGCGAGCTGAATCATGTTCTGCTCGAACGCGTGATTCATTTCCGCCAGCATCAACAGACCGATCAGCACGGGAGCGCTGACTTGTGTCCACGCGCGAGTTTCGCTCATTCTTTGACTCCTTTGTCTGCGAAACGATGTAGACATGGGCTGCTGTCCACGTCTGGGGGGAGGAGCCGTGAAAGGTGAAGGACAGAGCTGCAGCCCTCCACCTTTCACGGGGATCGTTCAGAGGTCGAGGACAAGCCGACCCGATGCGCATCGGGATACACAAATAGCCATCGTGCGGTCTTTATCGTGCTGCTCGGGAGACTTTGCCGAGTCAAGGTGCACGGGTGTGCCACTGACTACGCGCGTTTCGCACGTGCCGCACATCCCTTCCTCACATGAGGTAAAGACCAGCACGCCGGCCTCGCGGGCGACATCGACGATCGTCTGATCTTCCGGAACGGTGAGCACAAGTTCGCTTTCGACCAGCTCAATCTCGAAAGTCCCTGTTGGTCGACTGTCACTGACATCGCGCGCAACGAAGCGTTCCAGGTGCAGGTCACGGGCTGGCTTGCCCACGGCGTCGAAGGCCCCCACTACGGCATTTAACAATGGCTCGGGTCCGCAGGTATATACGAGTGCCTCACCGCTCTCGGCCATGACGTTCTTGAGCGGAATGAATCCTCTCTCGTCCTCGGGATAAATGTTGACCCTCTCGCCATATGCCAGCAGCTCCTCAAGGAACGCCATTGATGAGCGGGTACGGCCCCCGTACCAGAGTGACCAGTTGGCACCGTTCGCTTCGGCGGCACGGATCATCGGCAGTAGAGGTGTGATGCCGATGCCGCCGGCCACGAACACATAAGTTTCCGAGTTGCGGAAGGTGAAGTTGTTCCTGGGCCCGCGGATGCGTATCTCTCCACCGGCCGACAGTGAGCCGTGAACCTCCAGGGAGCCTCCGCGACTGTTCGGGTCGAGCAGGACGCCGAACCGATATTGGCTGCGGTCGTCAGGGTCGCCGGCGAGCGAGTACTGTCGCACTAATCCGGATCCAAGGATGAAGTCGACGTGGGCGCCGGGAGTCCATTCTGGCAGCAGCGAGCCGTCCGTTGCCGACAACCTGATTTCGGCGACGCCATCGGCGGCAGCCCGTTTCATGGTGATCGTGGCATCGATCTCGGTTTCGAGTGACGTTGCCGTGCTGGATGTTGAGATGCCCATGGTTAGCTTCCGGTGATTGCCTGAGCGCCGATGGCGTTCAGGGCTGCGGTGTTCCCGAGCGCACGGAGCCGAGGCTCGTAGAGATCGGCGGCATTCCGGGATAGGATCCGCTCCCGGCCCTCGCTGGAGAGCCCGCTGGGCAGATCAGCCGGGCTCATCGAGGACCAGTGCGGGTAGTTACTGCCGTAGATCAGGAGCTCTTCAGCCCGGCTGACTTCCAGCCATGCCTTCTCTGATGCCTGGTCTGTTGGGGCTTCAAAACGGCTTGTGCGGAAGCGGAAATGGTCCAGGTGTTCGGACGGCGTGTCGCTGACCCAAGGGGTTTCATGCCGGGAGATTCCCCAGTCCCCGTCCATCCGCCACAGGAACGGCATAAGCAGGTCGAAGGCACCGTCCCCGAAGACGACGCGGAGGTCCGGAAGGCGGTCAACGACTCCTTCTAGGATGAAGCTGGCCAGGTGGTACAGGCCGGAGATATTCTCCTGGGAAGCGTACTCGATGTGCTTGGTGGGATAGCCGGCCATGGTCGGCTTGTAATTCGCCGCCGCCCCGCCGTCCGCATGTATGACAACGGGAAGCTTCAGTTCCGCAGCAGCCTTCCAGATCGGAAAGTAGTTGCGGTGGCCGTAGGGGCGCCACGCGTCCAGCGGAACCCCGACCTGCACCATACGTGGGTGGTCTGCCCACTTCTCGATTTCTGCGACCGCCTTATCGGGGTCTGTTGGGTTGACGCGGATGGTGCCCAGGAACCGATCCGCGGACTCGGGCGCGTCCAGCCAGGATTTCGCAAGCCATTGGTTGGTGGCGGTGCACAGTTCGGTGGCCATGTCGATGTCCGGTTGCGGACCACGGGTAAGGGGAGACAGCACGCCGACGCGGGCGTTGTCCCGGTCCAGTTTCGCCAGAATCTTGGCAGGACTAGACCCGGGAAGCGCTGACGCGTCGTCTTCCGGACGAGCCTCCTCAAGGTATTCCCCATAGGGTGCGATACCGGTAGGGGCGGTGTACATCTGACGAAGCACACCGGGCATGTGTCGCTTACTTGCCCAGGGCTCGGACATCCACAGGTGCGGCTCGACCTCGGAGCGCCAGAAGGGTGTCACGCAGGTGTCGATGATGGGTGCGTTTTCGGACATTATTATGCAACTCCAAGCAGAATCACGTAGCCGTCCTCGACGACCACTTCGTAGCTTCGGACCTTTACTTTCGCGGCGGCGGCTTGCCCGGATTCGAGTTCGAACTCCCACCCGTGCCAGGGGCACTTGATGAACTCGTTCTCGCGCGAGAATTTTGACGAGTAGGGCTCCTCCCCTGCCGTCGTTTCACCGGTGAGCTGCCCGACACACATCGGACCGCCCCGGTGCGGGCAGTAATTGGCGATTGCCGACAGCTTGCCGTCGATGTTGTAGACACCGACGCCGAACTTGCCGGCGGGCACGACGACCATTGACCCGGGCAGAAAGTCTTCGATCTTGGCAACGACAGTGCGCGAGCCGACTGTTGTGGAGTTATTTGCTGACATCAGTCGGACCCCACAAATTCGTGCATGACCTGGAGCGTGTTGACCTGGGAGATGACGTGCCCCGAGTTGTCGACCTTGTTTTGGTTCACGCCGTGGCTGTACCGCGTCATGGGGTCGGCGGTGAGGTCGAGTTCGTCGACGGGTCGGAACTCCGGCAGGTTGTAAAGTTCACGGGCGTTCTCGAACAGCACCTTGTCCCGCCAGCTGGCCGGGAGGCGTCCGGCAATGAAGCGCGGATCGTCGTAGTCCCAGTGTGGGTAGTCGCTCGAGAACATCAGCATGTCCTGTAGTCCGCCGGCTTCGATCAGCTTGATTACGTCCCGGGGGTTCTTTGGCTCCTCGAACGGTTGGGTGGTGATCCGAATCTGTTGGCGGATGGAGTCGCTGGGGCGGCGCTTGACGTTGGGAACTTCAGCGCCGAGCTCCTGCCAGTAGCGGTCGAACCGCCACATTGCCGGTGTGAGCCAACTGAAGCCGCCTTCGACGAAGACCACACGCAGGTCGGGAAGCTCGTCGAAGACACCGTCGAAGATGAGGCTGGCGAGGTGGTTGACGTAATAGTGCGACCACGAGCCCATGACTTCGATGTGGTAGGAGCTGTAACCGACGGGGGTCATCGACTGCATCGAGCCTTCGCGCGTGATGTGCATTGCGATGGGCAGACCGAGGCGGGCAGCCTCCCGCAGGACCGGGCGGTAAAGCGGATGCCCGATGGGATGCACGAGCGCCTCCGGTGCGAACTGAACCTGGGGAAAAAACCCGTGCCCGACCCATTTGTTCATCTCGGCGATCGCTCCGGCCGGGTCACCGGGTGAGATGCGGATACCTGCGCGGTAGCGGCCGTGCGAGTTGTTCGCAGACCCCAGCCAGTCGGCAGCAATGTACTCATTGATGCCAGTGCAGCGGGCAGTTTCCCATTCGGCGTCCCACCACTTTGCTCGGGTCAGGGGAAGGAGCATCGCGTAGTCAGTGCTGGATTCCTGGAAGACCTGTTCGGCGTAAAGCTGCTTGTCTTCACCAGGACGCATGCCCGTGACCAGCGCGTCAGTCCGTGCAGGGGTCGGGGAAGCGTAGAAAAGGCGGGCATTCTCCACGTCCGCGGCCCTGTTGGTGTAGTACCTGGACCGCCACGGCTCCGGGATGTAATCGATCATCTCGTGCATGGGGACGTCCGGGTGCGTGTCCGCGTCGATCGTGGCGACGCGCTTCTGGTCGCCGATCTTCAGGTCGCTCGTTTCTTTCGTCATTGAGGAACCTCCTTGTCCGTCAAATAGGAGCCTATTTCCAGCCACTCGGGCCGTTGTAGTTGATGAATCTACGCGTGATACTGGTCATAAATAACGTCCTATTTAGGAGGTCAGAGATGATCGGAACGGCTGAATTCGACAAGGCCGGCGCAGTGACAGCCGACAGGATCCAGAACTGGATCAGCAATGAGGGCTGGCCGATTGGGTTGCGTTTGGGAACCGAGCCGGACCTGATGGCCCGCTTCACTGTGAGCAGGGGGGTGTTGCGGGAGGCTCTCAGGATGCTTGAGCAGCAGGGCGTGGTTGAAACCCGGCGCGGACGGGGAGGTGGGGTGGTGGTTTCTCAACCCTCAACAGATGCGGTTGTTGAAGCGGCCATTCCTTACCTCCGGTTCCGCGGGGTTCGGACGAATCACACCTTTGAGGCGCGTCGTGCGCTCGAACTGTCGATGGTGCCGCTGATCATCGACCGCATGAACAATGACAACGCCCGCACCCTGGAACAGTTCCTGGAATGGGAAGGGACACTCGCCAAGGCACCAGACGAATTCTTCGAACGAAAACACACAGCCTTCCGCGGATTCCACACCATCCTCGCAGCGCTGACCGGCAACCCGGCACTTGAGTTGTTCGTCCACGTCCTGGAGTCGCTCACGTTCGCCGCTTACCGCCGAAACCGGGATACGGGGCAGATCCAGTTGGAAGACAACACGATCTACGAGCGGCACTGCGCCGTGGCAGCGGCACTAATCGCAAAGGACGCAGACCGCGCCCTGCGCGAGCTCGACGACGCGATGGCGTTGGCGCGGGACCTTTACGGGGAACCGGACCCTGTCGAACGTTTGAAGGCCCGGGCGGCCAGCATCCTGCTACCCGATAAATAGGACACCATAACGCTCGTCAGCTAGTGCCAATGTTGTCCATGCAGTCCGCACGGGCTGTTCGGCTACGGAGCCTTGATACTCGGCTCCTCTAAACAAAAATAGGAGCCTCCAACGATGACGATGGTGAGCAACCCGGCAGAGTTGACGATCATGTCTGACCAGCCAAAAGAAAACGAAGCGTGGTCCAACTGGGCCCAAAACTTCACTTCGAACCCGGCGTTGACTTTTTACCCTGATTCCGAGACCGGAGTGGCCGATGCCGTCCGAGTGGCACTGCGCGAGAACCTCACCCTGCGCACGGCGGGCAGTAGCCTCTCCTTCTCTCCGCTGGTGACAACGCAGGGCGTTCTGCTGCACCTCGACAAGCTCACGGGCATCACTTCCATTGACGAGACGAAGCAGCGCGTTCGGGTCCGGGCGGGTACAACGATCAAGAACCTCGCGGCGGAATTGTGGGAGCGCGGCTGGTCGCTGAGCAACCAGGGCATCATTTGGGAGCAAGCAATTGCTGGTGCTTTGAACACATCTACGCACGGAACGGGCAGGGGCCTTCGCGGATTCTCCTCGATGCTGACCTGGGTGCGTCTGGTCGACGGCCGCGGCGAGATCATCGAGATCGGTGAAGATGACCCCCGCCTCCACGGCGTTCAAACCGGCCTCGGACTCATGGGCGTGTTCCTTGAAGTTGAGCTCAAGGTCGTCCCGCGCTTTTTCCTGGAAGAAAAGTTCCAGTTCCCGCACTGGGATGTCGCAGCGAATGCGTGGGAGAACGAGGTTGCGAATAACCGTAATCACGGCCTGATGTGGCTCAAAAGCGACACCTCAGCTCAGGAATACAGCCTTCCGTCTCCTGACGGCGAGAGTATGGCGAACCGGACTGTCTACTTCCAGGCCAACGAGATTGACCAGATTCCAGAAAATGAATGGTCCGATGTGCTTGGTGCCCGCCGGGGCCCCGCATACCGCGTGCTGTCGGCGCCCATCGGCGAGGGCGCCAAATTGTTCTACGAACTCGAATACGCCGTTCCGTACGAGGACGTCCTCGAAGCAGTGGCCCTTGTTCAGCGCCAGAGCGAGGCCCACCCAGAGCAGAACCACCCGATCTTCATGCGGGTAATAGAAGCCGACGACTCGTGGATGTCGCCGTTCTACCAGCGGAAATCAGCCACAATCTCGGTAGCTGGAATGCCGGGCACCGACTACTGGCCTTTCCTGCGCGCCGTGCACAACACGCTGCAGCCGTTTGCACCCCGGGCACACTGGGGCAAGCTCCATCTCATGACCCGCGAGCAGCTTCAGAGCGCCTATCCCAAGTTTGACGACTACGTCGCACTCCGACGTCAGCAGGATCCAAACGGCATCTTCCTCAACGACCACCTGCGGCCCCTATTCGGATAAATTCCCGAGGGGCCGACGCAGCATTAGGACGCGCCGGCCCCATCTGGCCAAGGTCCCCAGATATCCACACGACGGCACTTTTGAACCCAGAAACGATATCGTGCACGGCCTTCTCACCGCCGCCGCAAACATGAAAGCAGCTAAAAGTGAACAGAATGAGCGGTAAAGGAGCTGTTGTTACAGGGGCAGGCTCTGGACTCGGACGGGCCGCCAGTATGGCACTGGCGAGGGAAGGCGCAGCCGTGCTCCTCGTCGACATTGACGCTGCGGGGCTGCAAGAGACCGCTGAAAACATCCAGGCGGAAGGCGGGAAAACCATCGTCTTCATAGCTGACGTTTCCAACGCCCAACACGTGCGTGAATACGTGACCCGTGCACAACAGGAATTCGGGACCATCGACGCGTTCTTCAACAACGCTGGAATCATCGGGCCGCAAGCGCCCCTGGTCGAGTACCCCGAAGACGGTTTCGATAAAGTCATGGCCATCAATGTCAAAGGAGTCTTCCTCGGCCTCAAGTACATGCTGCCCGTCATGATGGCCCAGGGGTCCGGGGCCGTCGTGAATACCGGCTCTATGGCCTCCGCAGGCGCTTTACCCGGCAGTACAGCGTACGCGGCAGCCAAACATGCAGTCATCGGGCTGACCAAGACCGCTGCTGTCGAGACGGCCATGACCGGCGTACGCGTCAACGCAATCCTTCCGGGCAACATCAAAACAAAGATGGCACTGGCTGGCACTCCCGGGCAGACGATAGCTGAAAAAGAAGCCGTCCTTGGTGCAACGGTTCCCCAGGGACGGGCAGGGCAGCCCGAGGAAATCGCAGAGGCGGTCTTGTTCCTTGTCTCCGACCAGGCCCAGCACATAACAGGGGTTCAGCTGCCTGTAGACGGCGGAATTACCGCGCAGGTCTACCCCACAGCCAAGCCTTCCCTCGCAAAGTCTCTGACCTGAACACCGGGCTACAAAATTCCATACTCCGCACCAGGAAGCCAAAGTCCGAGCACCAAATTTCCCAGCCGGAGAAATCAGTCAGCGCAGTGCCGTGCCACCCGGCAAGGCGTCCAACGCACAACACCAAGAAGGAACCACAATGCGAACACTCCGCCTGCATGGCCCCCGAGACGCCAGGATCGAGGACGTAGAACGACCCGACCTACGACCCGGAACGGTCCGTATAGATGTCTCCTACGCCGGCATATGCGGATCCGACTTGGCCCTCTACCAAGACGCGCCGGTTCCGCGGGACTACGCAAACCCAATAATTGGGGAAACGGGCCCTCACAGCCTCGGCCATGAATTCGCCGGTTACGTCGTCGAGGTCGCAGCCGATGTCGAATCACTTACGATAGGTGACCTCGTCGCGGTGCAACCAAACTTTGCCGACGGGACGTGCCCCTCCTGCCTGTCGGGGCACCCCAACATGTGCGACAACTACGCCTTTATTGGAATCCACGGCTGGGGCGGCGGTTTCAGTGAGTCGCTTGTCGTGCCGGCGGACCACGCCTTCAAGCTGCCGTCCGAATTTGCACCCGAAATTGCTGCGCTCATTGAGCCCTTGGCGGTCGCGTGGCACGCGGTGAACACCGCTGCCCTACCCGACGGCGGAACGGCCCTTGTGGTCGGCGCCGGACCCATCGGATTGAGTCTGCTGCTTTGCCTTAAGGCCCAAGGCGCTGGAAAGGTCATCGTCAGTGAACTCAGCGAGGTTCGCAAACAGCTCGCGCTGGAGCTCGGCGCAGACCTGGTCATCGACCCACGCGAGGAAGACGTCGCACAAGCCGTATTGCGGGTCACGCACGGACGCGGGGCCGACGCTTCGTTCGACGCCTCAGGAGTCGGAAAGGCGAGTCTTCAGGTCGCAGTAGATTCACTCGCACCCGCCGCTCGAGCAGTTATCGTTGCAGGATTTCACCACGACGTACCCCTAGACGTCATGCCTTTCCTCTTCAAGGAAAAGATCTTGACCGGCTCGTTCGCCTACACAGCACAAGAATTTGAGGCAGTGCGCGATGCCATCGTCGACGGCCGGATCAAACCGGAACGACTCATCAGCAGCACGATAAGTCTCTCTGAGGTCGTAGAGAAGGGCATTGAACATCTCCTCGGGGAGGGACGGTCCTCGGAGGTAAAGATTCTTGTTCGACCATAAGACGCGAAATCGGGTGGACGCACGAAGGCTTTTGTCAGTCGCTAAGCAGAGCATTCATGCAATTGGCCCAAAAGGGTCACGCTTCGTGCAAGCTCCCTCCGACTCTTGAAGAATTCACCTCTGCCGTCATCACAGGCTCAAGCACGTAACCAGCGGAACAAAAATTGCCGCCACTCGTCGGTTCTAACCATGGATGCGTGCCGCCGCAAGATATTGCCTCGGAGAGCCATCAAGCCCTCTTAAAAGACTCGCCCAGCACAGCCAAGGACCCACATGAGTTCACCAACCGGACAACTAACCGCAAGGACGACCAACGTCGATCACCAGATCCTCGTGTCAGGAACAACGCATACATTCCGCCTTCACGACTGGGCCGACCTGCGGGGAGCAACCGTGGAAGTGCACCGGAATGGAACATACTTCAGAACTGGTCGCGTGGAAGAGGCAACTTCAGCGCTGCTCTGGCTCGCGCAGGAGGGCGTCGAATCAAGAACGATAATCGACAAACTCGATGGCGATGAGGTCTGGATTGAACCCCAGCAACTGCCCTTCCTAAAACTCCGGAGACAGACGAAGGTTGCATCCACGCCCGCGATCAGCTGTTCTTCGCTTTAGTCGGCCCCGAACCTGAAAGGACCCAGTTAATGGAAAGGCTTGTGGCCGACCTCAGTGTAACCTCCAAGACGGATATGGAAAGACGCCTCTCGCACGCGGTTGCAGGAGCAATTGAGAGTGCAGAAGCAACCGGACGCTTCGGGGTCTTAGTCACCAGGCACAACTTCTCACGATTCACTGTGGAGATCAGTCCCGGTGTCCCATTCCGCCTTGTCAGGGAGCTCGACATGGTTGGAGAAGCTCTCTGATCCAGGGAGACATTGTCGCCCTTTCCATAGGCGCCAAACAGGCCATAAGGCGCCCACTACAGGGGATTCCTTATCCGCCCCGGGGCGGCCGGACCCTTCGGGGCCAGACTATCTAAACTCCACCAATAATCGGTTCTTTTGGCGCCAGCGTCAGGAACCAGTTCGACAATCAATCGGCCGGCTGCGCCGGCTACGGCTCATAAATGCCTATTTTCAGAAAAAAGAGGAGCGATCAACATGGCACGGTTCACAGGCAAAGTGGCCCTCGTGACGGGAGCGGCATCCGGTATCGGAGAAGCGATAACGAGGAGGTTCCACGCAGACGGGGCGACAGTCATCATCGCCGATGTGTCCGAGGCCCGCGACGAGATCGCGGAATCTTTGGGCGAAAGGGCCATTTCACGAAGGCTCAATGTCGCAGATGAGGCAGACGTGCGCGCCACGGAGGAATGGATAATGGCGGAGTACGGGAAGCTGAACATTCTTGCCAACAACGCCGGCATCGGCGGAGCACAGGCTTTCACGCATGAGTATCCGGTTGGAGAATTCGACAAAGTGATGGCGGTCAACGTCCGCGGACAGTTCCTGGTCCTCCAGGCCGGACTACGACTGATGCTGGCCAACGACGGTGGCGCTATCGTGAATACGGCGTCCGTCGGCGGTTTCCGCGCCACCCCGACCTCGATTGCGTACATAGCTTCGAAAGGTGCCGACGTGATGCTCACCCGCACAGCCGCGCTGGAGTACGCCCAGAAGGGAATCCGCGTTAACGCGGTCGGACCGGGTACCATCGCCACGCCCATCCTTTCGAATTCTCCTCGATCTTTTGTCGAGATGCTGGAGTCCCAGGTGCCACAGGGCAGGCTCGGCCGGGCCGAAGAAGTCGCTAACGTGGTGGCATTCCTCGCCGATGATGACCAAGCCTCTCACGTCACCGGACAAGTCTGGCTCGTCGACGGCGGCCGATCCGCCGGCTAGGGCAGTAGGGGAATAATCGCCCCGAGTCTCGCGGACGCAGTGGGGGCGGTCGCCCCGCGCGCCTCTGACGTGGCGGCCCTGCGTTAGAAGACCCGGCGCATAGATGGCAGCGATGCCGTCAAATTCGCGTACACCCCAACCTGACGCCGAGGCGCCTGACCAGGGAGGATTCGTCCGGCGGCCGAGCCCGGATCTATTGTTCAGATCCCTACCGCGCCGCGGGAGCTGATTTCGTCATGCCTGCGGGGAGCGAGTTCCAGTAAGTCCCGATTCCTAATAGCGTTTCGGTGATTCTCGGACGGTCGCATGGCCCGTTTCTTGGCCCTCCGACCGTAAGGGTGGGATCTGAGAACATTGTGAGCGTCTGTCAATGAAGCGAATTTTTGACCTATTCTGACGTGGACGCCTATCGTCACATCGAATTTCGCGTGCCATTGGAGGAAGGCATTGGCCCCAGCGTCCTCCTCCGTGTTGATTCCCTCTACTGGAGGAGGCACACGATTGTCGTCTCAGTTCGGGCCGGATCCGGCATTGGATCTCCGTAAATCTCCCAGGAGTACCCGGCAGACTCCCGACGATTCGCCGCCATCCACTCGTCGATCGCGCTGTAGGCCTCGTTCAGGCGGCCGTACGGCCCGCGGTGGACAGCCACAGCAGCCTCGCCGCTCGGCGTTTCGGTCGCGTACACCTCGCCCACCGTTCCGAAGGCACGCGTGACTTCAACGCCGAAGTCGCACAGGATGGGCGAACCCGGCTCGTCCGAATGCTGGTAGACGAAAATGTTATGGCCGTTCGACCACAGACCCAGCTGACTGCGGATGAAGCTCCAGACCCTGCCAAGTGCCGGCCCCCATGCCGAACCAACCTCGCCCGGCGCCACCGCGCGCCGGACTGCGGCCAGCTTGCGGGGAAAACAATGTGCACGTCAACGGAGACGGTCATGAGTGGATCTGCCAACTGCTGCGCGGCTCCTGGGTATCACCGGCGATGTGATTCATCAGACGAGATACGCAGAGAACAACCCGACGGAATCATTATTATCGGCTGTTGAGCAGGCAGGGAAGGGCCCGAAAAGGGCTGTATCTTGCCCACTACTTGGCGTTTTTTCCCCGGCTTCCTCCGTCGGAAACTGCTCGGCTCGACCATATGGGGCCAGGCCAGGAATCCGATTGCAGAAGGAGGAATTTATCTCTGGTCAGCACTTTGCCAGTCTGGTGCTTGAATGAGCTCCACCCGATTTCCGTCTGGGTCGAGGAGGTAGACAAGCCACCCGCCGGCAATGGGGCCTGAGGTCGGGGCAACGGGTTCGGATACGGCCTTGTAACCAAGTGCTGTCATCTTGGCATAAACCTGCCTTACGTCGATGTCTGTGAAGGCAAGGTGTGCCGTGCCTGGCTGTGCATCTGATGGGTCGACTGCGGGCAGTAGAGGCTCGGCATGTGCAAGTTCGAGCCGGAAGGTTCCGTCACTTGTGGTGAGAAGCATGGCTCTGACCTTTACGTTGGGACGGCCGTAAAGTTCGCCGATGTATGGTCCCGAGGTCCATGCATCCAAGCGGGTTAGTCCGAGGGCGTCCTCGTAGAATCGCGCGCTGCGTTCCATGTCCGTAACGTGCAGGGCGGTGTGATGGTGTCGCATTTAGGTGTCTCCTTGGTGGGTCAGGGTTCCCTACTCGTCTTCGATTGTTGAATGCTGTGCGCGCGATGAGGGCAGCCCTGAGGCGTTGATGTTAGTGGGTGAGCCAAGCCCGGGAGCATTGGGCGACGGCATTTATGAAACCCGCAGGGTGGTTTTAGGTTCCGATTCCCAGGTGTGCTCCGCCTGCCACGTCGAGGGAGACTCCTGTGATGTAGCGGTTGTCGGGATCGGCGAGGAAAAGGATGGCGCGGGCGACTTCGTCGGGTTCGGCGAACCGCCGCATCGGAAGTTGTGCTGCCCGCTTCGCTCGGTTTGCGGCTGCATCCGGTCCGGAATCCTTGGCGAATTGTGCCCACATGGGTGTATTTACTGGGCCTGGTGCTATGGCGTTGACGGAGATGCCGTTGGGCCCGAGCAGTTCAGCGAATGACCACATGATGTGAAGTACAGCGAGCTTGCTCGCGTTGTAGGGCAGGTAGTTGAGCCGTGATTCCTTGGCCGCAACTGACGATAGGACCACGATGGCGCCGGCAGTGCCGGACTCGAGCATTGACTTGGCGGTCTCCCGCACCATCGTGAAGGTGGCGGTGGCGTTGATCCTCAGGATGGAGTCAAATTCCTCGGTGGTTGTCTCCATGATGCCGGGGGTGGGGCCGAGCACTCCGGCTGCGTGGATCAGGACATCGATGCGGCCATATTTGGCTGTGATGTCTTGGATAGCAGCTGCGCATTGCTGCTCGGAGGTGATGTCGAGGGGGTAAAACGCTTTCAGGCTCTGGTCCTCTCTAGGGGAACGGTCAGCGCCTACGACGATGGCGCCTTCTGCTGTGAGGGCGCTGACGGCGGCATCTCCTATTCCCCCGCTCGATCCGGTTACAAGGACCACCTGGTCTTTGAGGCTCATTTGTTCTCCTTGCCATGGGCGTAGGTGCACCGCGGGTCCCCGGCGGTGAACGCGTGAGTTGCTCGCTTCATGTTCAATTCCTTAGGTGTAGTGCAGTTGGGCCGGTCGCGCGTTGTTTCAGGTGCGGTGATGCTACCGGGCGACCACGTCCTCCGCGTCCGAAGCATCTGCAGCCAGGACCGCATCGGCGATTGCGGTGGCCCGGAGAGCCTGGCTGAACGTAACGGCGGGGCCTTCGCCGTTGCGGAATTTGAGCGCAGCCTCTGCCTGGCGAAGGAAGAGGTCGGTGGGGGCGAACGACGTTGTGTCGTGGCTTCCGTCCCGGTTCCAGACGTCGACGGTGTCGTTGGACCACAGCATCCGGCCGTTGCGTGCGAGTACATCGATGGTGAGGCTCCAGTCCCCTTGATTGAGCCCTTGCGGCTCCTGCCAGGGAGACCAGGAGGTCTGCAGCTGGAACACGGCTCCCGCGGGAAATTCGAGGGTGGTGACTACGTGCTCCGGTACCGGCGAGCCGTACAGGCTGCTGCTGGAGCTTGTGGCGAGGACTTTTGGGTCGCCGTCGAACCAGGATGACACCAACTCGATGGCGTGGATGCCGTTAACAACGGCGACGCCGCCCTCCTTTGGGTCAGCTCGCCAGGAATCGACGTTCTGTTTGTGGGCTACGGAGCGTACGGATACGGCGATCACGTCGTTGTTCCGCACCCATTGAGAGAGGAGGGCTGCTGCGGGGTGCTGGTGGAGGGTGTATCCGACCATCAGGCGTTCGTTGACACCGGACGCGGCGGCAAGGACGGACGCGCCTTCTGCGTCTGCGGCGACCGGTTTTTCAGTCAGCACATGGAAGCCGCGGTTCAGCAGGTCGGCGCAGATGGCGGGTTGAATGGTTGTCGGGAGGGCAACGACCACGAGGTCTGCGTGCTCGGGGCGGAGCGCTTCAGTGCTGGGTACCAGCACTGCGCCCAGTTCCTGGGCGAGTGGGTAGGCGCGGTCGCCCTTTTCTACAAGAGCCGTGACGTGGGCACCTGCTGCGGCGAATGCTCGTGCGTGTCGGGAGCCGGCCCAGCCAACTGCCCCGACGACTGCGACGCGCGGAGCTGGTGTCGCTGAGGTCATGACTTAACACCACCGGAGGTCAGGCCGGCGATGAACCAGCGTTGGAAGGCGGCGAAGATGGCCAGGACAGGTATGAACGCGACGATGACGAAGGCGCCGAAGGCGGCCCAGAAGTTGCCGTAGCCGGTGGAGATGTAGCGGACGATGCCGTTTTGCACGGTTTTCATGTCTTCGGTTGTTGCCAGGACGGTCCCGACGAGGAAGTCGTTCCAGACGAAGACGAAGATGAAGATCGCGACGGCGGCGATGCCTGGGCGGATCAGTGGCAGCACGATGCGCAGAAGGATTTGGCGTCGGTTGCAGCCATCGATTGCTGCTGCTTCCTCAATCTCAACTGGGATGTTTTCGATGAAGTTGCGCAGGAACAGGATCGTCTGTCCGCAAATGATGCCGGTGTAGACCACGATCAGCAGAGGGTAGGTATTGATGAGCGCGGTTTTCACGAACATAGAGTAGAGCGCAATGAAGACGACAACGCCGGGGACCATGGACAACACAAGGATTGCGGTCATGAGGCTTTCCATGCGATGGCCCCGGTATCGGGTCGCGACGTAGGCTGCGGGGACGCAGACGGCCAGGGCGAGGACGATCGAACCGATGGCGTAGATCAGCGAGTTCAGGAAGAAGCGGACGTTGGTGGAGGTGAACAGTCCACCGTAGCTGTCGAACGAGAACGGGTTAGGTATCCACACGGGCGGGAAAGCGACCGTGTTCGCATCGGTTTTCAGGGACGTCGACAAGATCCACAGGACGGGAGGCAGCACCAAGGCCGCCGTGACTGCGACGACTGCCCAGATGGGTAGCCGGCGAAGTATATGCCCGGGTCGGCGGCGTGCGGGAATGGTGGCAGTCACAGGGTTTCCTTCCGTCGGAAGCGGATCGCTACCAGTGTCAAGGCGATGTTGATGGCGAAGAGCAAAATTGCTGCCGCGGAGGCACCGGAGAGGTCGAAGTCCTGAAACGTCTTGTTGAACACCCGCATGGAGAGCGTTTCCGTTCCGCCCAGGGGCCCGCCGCGGGTGGTGACCAGGATGATGGTCACCATCTGTACATACAGCATCAGGAGCACGACGACGACGGAAACGATGGTGTTCCGAAGGAAGGGAAGTGTGATGTTCACGAATCCCTGCCACACGTTCCCTCCGTCAACGCGCAGGCTCTCATACAGTTCGGTTGGTACGGTCTGAAGCGCCCCGAGGAAGAGGACCATTGCCTGGGGATAGGACCACCACGCGGTGATGAGTGTTAGTGCCAGCAGTGCAGAACCCGGTGTGGAGAACGCATCGGCGGGCCCGAAACCAAGGGCTTTTGTGATGGCTGTCCCCGGGCCGTAGGTGGGGTTGAGGAACCACAGCCAGAGGGTGCCGACGGTGGCTTGTGACATCAGCCATGGAAGCAGGAACAGACTCCGCACCGTCCGCTTGAAGCGAATGATTTTATTCAGGACCACCGCTGAGGCAAAGCCGAGTGGCAAGGCAATCGCGAGGGCCCCGAGCGAGAAGGCAAGGGTGGTGCCGATCTGTTTGGGAAGGTCCTTGTCGGTGAAAAGCTTGGTGAACGACTTTAGTCCCGAGAAGTCCTTGATTTGGTAGTACGTGGTGTCGTGGAAGGCCGTCCAGGCTGTGAAGAGGAGGGGCCCAACGAAGACGAAAAGGAAGACAGCAACGACCGGGATGACGTAGAGCCAGACTGCGCGGTCCTTCCGTGCCGGCCGGAGACGGGGCTTGGTGCTCCGCGCTGAGCGTTGTTCTTGTGTCACTGACATGGGATTCGCTTTCCTGGGGGCAGGTTTACCTGATTAGTCCTGTCCGATCGGTGGCTCATTTGTTGGCCGCGTCCTGGGCAGCTTTCATGAAATCGTCGGCGGACGAGTTGTTCAGGTACAGCTGCTGTCCGGCGTTGGCAAGTCCACCCGCAATCGCGATCCAGTTGTCCGGGTAGGTGTGTGGCTCGCTGTGATCTTTGACGAAGTTACTGACGTCCAGCACGGTCTTGGCCTCGGGAGTGGTGAAGTAAGGCTCCTGGAACGTCGACGAGCGGGTGGGTACGTCACCCCCGGTTGCCATGAGCGCCCCGGCTTTCGGGCTGGTCATGTACTGGATGAACTTCCAAGCCGCCTTGGCATGCTTGCTTCCGGCCCCGATGCCAAGGGTCCAGCCAAACGTCGATCCCGTGTCCGAGCCGTTTGAAGTTTTGGGCAGGGTGGCCGACTTGATGTCCGGGTTGGCCTTTTGCAGGGTCAGGAGGCGTTCCGTTCCGAGGGCGGACATGGCAACAGTGCCGTTTTGGAGGCCGTCAGCAACCGTTGAGTACTGGTCCCCCACAACGCTCGGTGGCATGCCGCCGGCTTTTTTGAGCTTCACGAGGAAATCGGCGAATTCTTTACCCTTTTCAGTGTTAAAGCTGGCCTTGCCGTCCTGATTGGAGATCTCCTGCCCCACCTCGCTCATGAAGCAATCGAAGAAGGTCGAGATGATCGCTGAGTTGTCGACCCCGGAGAACCCCGTCCCGAACCCCGTAAATCCGGCCTTCGCCGCTTTCCCAGCAACCTCGGCGACCTGGTCCCAGGTGGTGGGTACCGCGGCGCCGATCTGCTTGAGGATCTTGTCGTTGTAATAGAGGGTGCACGTGCGGTAGTCGTACGGGACGGCTACTTGCTTTCCATCCTTGTCCGCCAGCTTGTCCACCGGGCGCAACCAGTCAGTGATCTGCTTGGCCTCCTCAGGAAGCGGCTGATAAACCTGCGCGGCAGCAATTTGGGGAACAACCGGAGCGAACATCTTCACAACGTCCGGTGTCTGTCCCGCTGCTGCTGCCTGCGGGAGCCTGCTGATCATGTCACCGAAGGAAACCGTCGACAGCTGGACTGTGATGTCGGGATTTTCCTTGTGGAAGTTCTCGAGATTTTGCTTCAGCGCCGAAGCCCGCGGGTTGTTCTGGCTGGGGTCCATGAAGTCCCAGTACGTCAACGTGACGGGACCGTCTTCGTTGTTGTTACCGGAGTCGCCTGAACTGCCTGAGCAGCCGGTGAGCAGCGCCCCGGCAAGGGCAACGGCGGTCAAAGTACTTGCAGCTTTGATCATTTCATCTCTCCTTTGAGATCGGTTGCATTTTCATCAGCGCGACTGAGATCGGTTGCTGAGATCGGTTGCAATAAACATAGAGTCGGGAGAAGGGTCTGTCAAGGATTATTCAGCGGTTTTCGGAGCCTTCTGGTTCCGGTCGTGGGCGAGGGGTATCTCGGTATTGAGATGCGGCGTTTGGGGGTCCCCGAAGTCCTTATTGCTTCCGACGACGAGCTGTCTGAGCGGGGAGTGCATCTTCAATCACGCGCGGTCTGTTGATCATCAGGGCTCCCGTGGTAAGCAGGAGGAGCCAGGCTCCGAGCATGCCGAACGACGGCAGCCAGTGGTCTCCGGGCTGATGCAGGAGACCAAAAAGGAATGGGCCAAGGCTTGCGAGGGTGTAGCCGATCCCCTGGGCGAACCCGGACAGTACCCCCGACCCCGTTTGTGTTCGTGCTCGCTTATTGATCATGGTAAATGCGAAGGAGTATGCGCCCTGACCAAGCCCGGCGATGGCTACCCACACCCCGGCAGAAGATACCGGAGCAAAGATGATGCCTCCATAGCCGACCGCGAACGTGACGACGAACAGGATTGCGACAGGAAGCGGGCGAGGCATCCTCACCACGGCAAAAGGCACAATAAGGCCGACGGGCAGGCCGAGGATGGAATAGAGCGCCAACATGAATCCGGCCGTTCCCGGACTCATCCCTCTGTCTACAAGAACAGCCGGAAGCCACGCCAGCGCCGCAAACGTGTTGCTCGAGCAACCCGCGAAGATCAGTGCCGTTCCCCAGCCAAGAGATGATCTCCAGGGCTTGATGACGCTGGTGCGGGGCGGCGGCACTTCGCTGGTGGGCGGCTTCCCGACGCGGGCAGCCGTACGCCTGACCGCAAGGACCATCAGCCAAGGTACGGCCGCGGCGGCGCTGATGACCGCCCAGATGCCGATGGAGAACCGCCAGCCATACATACCCGCCAAGGGTATAGCCGCTTGGGCGGCCACGGCAGTGCTGACGGCGAGGAGAGTCACGTGGAGGGCAGGGAGGACCCCGATTTTATCGGGGAAATACTTCATCAGCAGCGGCGGAATCACCACATTTACCACCCCGATCCCCAGCATTGCGACACAGGTGAACACCAAAAAGGCGAGGGTAGTCCACCCCAGGGCGCGTCCGACCTGGCCGAGTGTTGTCAGCAGGATTGACACCAGCAGCAGGTGTTCGGGCTGGGTACGTCGGATCAGGGGAACAGCCAGGAAGCCCATCGTTGCGAAGCCGGCGGTCGGCAGCATTCCAAGGATGCCGGTCGTCACGGCGTCGAGGGATAGGTCCCCGCCTATTGGACCAAGGAGTGGCGATACCGCCGAAACCGCCTGTCTGGCGCTGAACGCGACCAGCAGGAAGCCAACGAGCGGGGTGAGCCGTCCGCGCAGCGGTTGTCGTCCCACTCCGCCGACTTTCGGGTTGCTCTGGTGGAGGCGGTTTGGAGCTATTTTGTGCCTCCTTATGCTCAGCGGCTTGTGGAGGCCGCGGTTTCTTGACCTATGGCTGCAAGACCTAAACCGAGGAATTGGGCGAGCTTAGTTGTTCAGTTTCCGTTCACTGCGTGGCTGGCCCATTCCCGACCGGCTTGTTCCTTTGTCGGCAGCCCGGATGCGGCGAGGATCTGGTCGAGCAGGCGCTGGGTGTGGACGGCTTCACGGCCAGAGGTCAGTGGCTGTTGCCTGTCGGCGACCCGGTCCAGGAAATGGTGGACGGCAGCGGAAAAACCGAGAGTGTCTGTCGCGGTGGCCCAGCCATACGCCTCGGCACTGAGTTCGCGTGACGTGGTGACTCCCTTGACGGTGGTTGAGACTGTTTCAGGTGCCCTGACTTCAACGGTGTTGCCGCCACCGTAGGCGTCAAGCTTTTCGTTCCACGCTCCCGCTGTGCGGGCTGCCATCAGGACCCCGGTGTTGCCGGTGCTGAACCGGATCATCGCTGCGACGCCGTCTTCTTCCCAGGGGTCGTCACCGGCGGCGTGGGCGGCCACGTGCTCCGGTTCGCCGCCGCAGTACCAGCGGAGCAGATCGACCATGTGGATGGCATTCTCGAATGTCGCACGGTATTCCGATCCAGGCCTGTTTTTCTGGGCGACGCAGAAGGTGGCACCTTTGTCGCCAAAAACTTCACGACCGGCAGTGTAGACGGGGGCGTAGCGGCGGTTGAAGTCGACCATCAGCACTCGTCCCCGCTCGTCGGCCAGATCTGCCAGGCGTTCTGCTTCATCTGTTGCCGGAGCCAACGGTTTTTCGCAGAACACGTCAACGTCGCGGCTGAGGCATAGCTGGACGGCATGGGCGTGTTCGGAGCGCGGCGTCAGCACGAAGACTGCATCCAGCTCCTGCGAATCCAGCATGTCCTCCACCGTTTTGTAGGCTGCGTTGAAGCCCCAGCGCCGGACCAGGTTGCTGGGGTCCTCACGCCGGGACACCAAGGCGGCCAATTCGACGTCGGCACGTTGCACGAGGGTGGGCAACTGGGCGATGGTGGCGATGTTGCCTGCGCCGACAACTCCGACGCGGAGACGGTTGGTGTTCATTAGGAGTTCCTCACTTCGGCCAGGTCAGAAATCATTGCGCGCAGCACGGCGGCGGATTCCCTGAACCCATCCTCGGGTGCAGGCAGGTCTTGCGGGTGCCAACGGTATTCAAGCTCGATGCTCAGTACGTCGTCGTAGCCATGCTGCAGCAACGCGGCCAGGATTTGGGGCCAAGGAACGACGCCGCTGCCCACGACCCGGGACCGGACGGACCGCTCGGAGGCGTTGACCCGGGCTGTTTCCGTGGCGCGGAAAGCCGCGTTGGGATTCGTGAAGATGAGGTCCTTCACGTGCACGTGACCGATCAGGTCCCCTTGAACAGCAAAGGCCTGTTCGAACGATTCATCGTGCGTGAATGTCAGGTTTGCCTGGTCATAGAGAACGCGGACGGCAGGGTGGGCGATTTCGCGGACCAGTGCGGCGGTGTCCGCGGCGGTCTGGGTCATGGTGCCAAAGTGGTTTTCCACGCAAAGGCGGACCCCTGCCTGGTCCGCTTCAGGTGCGAGCGTTTCCAATGCCTGGCGCAGTTTCCCCCAACGTGCCGCGTGGTCGTTGTCCCCGGGGTGCCAGGAACCGGCGTAGACGCGGACCCGGTCAGCGCCGAGCAGGTGCGCGGTCTCAATCGCGCCACGGAATTCATTGATTGCTTGACGCCATTCCACATCGTCCAGTGAGTTGATGGCGGTTGTGTATGGTGTGAGACCGACGATCGGCAGGCCTTCGCCATTGGCTGCCTGCAAAGCCTCCGTGGCGGCGCGCCGGTCGCCTAACGGTAATCCGGACCTGTAGTCATCCTGGTAGATGACTTCGGCGGCGTCGAGCCCGGCGGCTCGGAAGAGTTTAAGTGCTTGGGGAACCGTGTGGTCCGGGGTGCCTAGTGTGTGACCCGCTAGCCGCATTATTCTTTGTCCTTTCAGAAGTGTTGTGGGCTGCCGTCCAGTCCGCGGGGCCGACCAGCCGGGGCGGGGCTGCGACGCGGGATCGATCCACGATTTCCATCAGCAGTCCCCATGGGGTGATGAAGTAGGTCCAGCGGTTGCCGGCCACGCGGGGGCTGTCGCCCGCGACTTCCTTGCGTTCTCCGAGCACGCGTACGCCAGGTGTTTCCTGCAGCACCGCGATCGCTTCATCAACGTCGTCCACGACGAAGCACAGGTGGTGCCCGCCGGCGTCGCAGTGCCGCGGCGGGGTATCACGCCGCTCAGCGCTGCTCCATTCGAAAAGCTCGATGTTGAGATTCGGCGGCAGGCGCAGCATGGCGAGCGTGAGCTTCGCATCTGCCGGGACCTCGAAGTTTGTTGGCATGAATTCTTCATCGGGCCCGCGCTCGGAACGGTAGAGCTCCTCGGCTCCGAGAACGTCGACGAAAAACCGGATGCCGTCCTCAAGATTCGGAACCGTCAGACCGACGTGGTCCGTGTGGCGGAGCCCTGGCAGGCGCCGGAGCGTTGAGTCCTGTCCCCGGGTCATTTGCGTGGTCCCGTGGTGGAGCCACGTACCAAGAGCTCAGGTTCGAGGACGATATGGTCCACGGAGCCGTCAAGGTTCTGTTTCTCAGCCAGTTCAATGGCAATGTGTCCCATGTCGGCGATCGGCTGTCGAACGGTCGTCAGTGGAGGGTTGAACCGGGCACCGAGAGCGAGGCCGTCGAAGCCGATGACCGACACGTCCTCCGGTACCCGTACGCCACGTTGGCCGAGCGCCGAGATGACCGCGAACGCCACCATGTCATTGGCCGCGATAATTGCCGTTGGAGGATTGTCCATCGCGAGGTAATGTTCTGCCCCGCGTGTGCCCGCATCAAGATCCGACCCGCTGTCCAGCACGACAGGTGCGCTCCCGCTCTCGGCGGACAGCTCCAAATAAGCGTCCATCCGGTCCTGGGCGGTGTGCGTTCCGGCGATACCGGAGACATAGCCGATCGACCTGTGGCCCAATGAATGAAGGTGATCCAAGGCCAGCATGATTCCGCGGCGACTGTCGACGGTGACCGTGGGGACGGCGTCGTCCCCTTCAACCCGGTCGATCACCACGACCTTGCGGCCGAAGTCGAAGCGTTTCATGGCCTCGGTGTCGACCTTAGTGGACGGGGCAACAATTCCGAAGGGGGCGTACATGGCCTGCATGGCGGTGAAGTAGCCGTCGGTTTTAGCCGGGTCCCCGTTGGTGACGCAGAGCAGCAGCTGGTAGCCGCGCTCGTCCGCTGCCTGTGTCATCGTCTTGGCAAGTTCGGCGAAAAACGGATTGGTGATGTCGGGGACGATCAGCGGGATGAAGGTACTGGTTTTCCGGCGCAGCGCCTGGGCGAGCGGACTCATTGTGTAGCCGAGTCCCTCGGCGACTCGAAGGATGTGCTCGCGTGTCTCGCTCTTCACCGCTTCAGGGCGTGAGAACGCCCGGGAGACCGTAGACCTATGGACACCAGCAGCTTTTGCCACGACGTCGATACTCAAGTCAGACATGTTCTTTTCCTCCGCGCTGGTTGTCATAGGCCCGCCAAATGGGGCGCATGACGTTTTCGAGCTGGGCCAGGGTCGTCAGGCCCCGGAATCCATCATCCAGCGTCCGGGCGACGCTCCGCACGAACGGATCGTAAAGCGGGTCGCTGTCCACATTGATCTTGTCGACCTCCGTGGTGCCGTCCAGTGCAGTGAACGTCGCTGTGCCGTCCGAATCAACGGAGGCGAATCCCGCCTCACCGACGGAGGTAAAGCTGCAGTAGCGCTTAAGCGGCGAACCAGGGAAGGCGTAGCCAACCTCCACAACGGCTTCGCGTCCGTCCGGTGTCGTGAGGATGAGACTTGCATGATCCTCAACGCCCTGGTGGTGAAGAGCCGATGAGAGCCGGGAGTCCACACGCGCCATGGTCTCACCCGTGCCCCTAAGGAACAGATCGACAAAATGTGGGCCCAGATTGGCCAGGCAACCCCCGCCAGCCTTAGCCGGATCGAGCATCCAGGGATTGGCATTGCCGCGATACCGGGCTGGCGGGCCGGCAATGAACGATGTTCGCTGGTAAGTCGGCCTGCCTGCCTTGGCAAGCCATTGCTCTGTAGGCCCACCGCGCTGGACCAACGGGACAGTGGCAGGCACGCCAGCTGCCTCGGCGGCTTTACGCACTGCGGAAAGCTCGTCAAGGGACGTGCCCAACGGCTTCTCAACGACAAACGGAATACCACGCTTGATCAGGGCAAGACACTTTTCGGCCATCCCGTCATGCGGGCCGAAGACATATGCGAGTCCGACGCCTGGGAGATCAACCAGTTTCCGCCAGTCGGCCTCAAGCGGCGCCCCCCATCCTTTCGCCAGGTCCTGCACCTGTACGCGGGATACGTCGTCGTCACCGACTCCGATGACCTCGTGTTCCTCGGCAATGGCCGGCGCGCAGAGCGGAACGTGCCAGTGGGAAGCACCCAGAATGATTGTGCGTACGTGAGTCAACCGCAATACCCCCTTGTATGAGATCGGTTGCTGAGATCGGTTGCAATAACAGTATGGATGGTGGGAAAGTTTGTCAACGACACTTCAACTTGCCCGGGCAATTACATCAACTCGTCGGGGCGCAAGAAAGGCAAACATGTACAAGAAACTTCGCACCCTGCAGACCATCGACGAATCCGGCGCCGTCCTGATCGTCCGCCTCCAGAACGCTGAGGTGGCAGAACGCGTGGCAGAAGCTGCCATCACCGGAGGCTTTCGAGCCCTTGAAATCACCCTCTCGATCCCCGGAGCCGTGGATGTCATCCGCCGTCTCGCCGCCAAGCACGGACCCAATGGAGTAGCGATCGGCGCCGGTACGGTACTGGACGAGCACTCAGCCTACGAATGCATCCGCGCCGGCGCCGAGTTCCTGGTCAGCCCTCAACTGAACCCCGCGATGATCCGTACCGCGAACCGGTACCAGATACCAACCGTCAGCGGGGCTTACACGCCGACCGAACTCGTCAACTCCGCCGAAGCCGGCGCTGACATCCTCAAGCTCTTCCCCACCGAAGCCGGAGGCATCCCCTACGTCAAATCCGTCCTTGCACCGCTCGCGCACCTGCCGATCATGCCGGCAGGCGGCGTGACCCTTGAGAACGTAGGCGAATGGTTTGCCGCTGGCGTCGCTGGTGTCGGCGTCGGCAGCTATGTGACAAAAGCATGGCAGCCGGACGGCGACTTCACCCGCGTCACCAAAGCCGCCAAGGAATTCCTGTCAGCGGTGGCAGAGGCCCGCCGATGACCGTCCCCAGCGTCTTCATCGTCATTGGCCCGGCCGGCTCAGGAAAAACGACAGTGGCCCAGAAGACGGCAAAAGACAACGACGCCACTTACCTGGACAAGGACAGGATATGCGGACGGTTTGTCGAGTTCGCCCTGAAAGTGACCGGACACGACCCCACCGACCGGGAATCCAACGACTACTATCGCGACCACCTGCTCCCCCTCGAATACGACACGCTTATGGACGTGGCTGGAGCGAACCTGCGCCTCGGCCGGTCGGTAGTGATCGATGCCCCTTTCGGCGCCTACTTTCAGGTACCCGACTTTCTGACCGGCGCGGCAGAGAAATTTCACTGGCCACCTTCGCAGACCACAGTCGTGCGGGTCAGGGTTCCCCAGAATCTTCTGCGGGAACGGCTTACCCGCCGCGGCCTGGAACGAGACCAATGGAAACTCTCGCACTGGGACGAGTACTGGTCCATCTACGGAAGCCTCGAATGCGCGTGGTCCGGGGTGGAGTACCTGGACTTCAACAACGAAACACCGCTCCCGGCAGATGCGTGACTTCCAGACCTGACCGCACCGCTTGCCTTCACAGACCCTCTGAGCGGCCCTCCTCAGGCCTGCTGCCCTACTTCTTGTCCGGCTAAGGCGGGAGGCCTGCCTCCATAGCACAGGCAGCGTGGCCGCCTGCCGGACGCCGACGGCGGGCCCAGCTTCCGGACGACCCCTTCCGCAAGACGTTGACAAGCGACTTTCATCACTCGTAAGGTTATTGCAACCGATCTCAGCAACCGATCTCATGATCGGGTCGCGAGCTGGAGAGCCGCAGTAAAGCAAGGGCCGGGCAAGCATCATGCGCCCCATATCCCATTACCCCTCCGCAGCAAATGTGAAAATATGGAGAGTTCAATGAAGACCTCAAAAGAAGCCGTTGGCAGGCCGGACACTTCGGAGTTTGCCGAAGTGTCCAAGCGTCCTCGCCGCAATGTGAATATGGTGGCAGGAACGATTGGCCACTTCGTGGAGTGGTACGACTGGTACATCTACGGGCTGCTTGCGGCGGTGTTTTCGTCCCAGATATTCCCAGGCGATTCCCCGTTCGCCTCGCTGGTGGCAGCATTGCTCACCTACGCCGTGGGGTTTGTTGTGCGACCGCTCAGTGGAGTCATCATTTCTCCGCTGGCGGACCGTTTCGGTCGCCGCCGCATCCTGACTCTGTCCATCTCCGGAATGGCGGTCGGCGCGCTGATCATCGGCCTCACACCCTCATTTGCGACCATCGGCTATGCCGCACCGATTCTTTTCCTGGTGGCACGCGTCCTCCAGGGCATCTCGGCCGGCAGTGAGGCGCAGAGTGCTATTGCCTTCATGGTTGAACACGCCCCGGCGAACCGGAGGGGCCTGTTCGGTTCATTTTCCAACACGGCGAGCGGCCTTGCGACTCTCGCAGCGACCGGCGCCGCGGCAATGGTGACGTCAGCGTTTGCCCCAGCGGACCTGGCCGCCTGGGGTTGGCGCATCCCATTCATTGCGGGCGGTATCCTCGGCGTCGTTGGCCTGATCTTGCGGTCCCGGGCCGAAGAGACTCCCGAATTTGAAGCAACTGCCCTCGTCGATCAGAAGTCCGCAGCGGCCCGTCTGATGGACCTGCTTCGGGAACATCCAAAGGCGCTGTTGCAAGCGGCAGCACTGTCTGCTCCGGCCGTAGCCTATTACACGTGGGCCACCTTCCTTCCCACCTACGCCAAGCTGACCACCGGCCGGGACCTGGCTTCCACACTGACCGGGAACGTCATTGGGCTTGCATTGCTCGTTGTTATCGTGCCGATCTGCGGCGCGCTGTCCGATCGGCTCGGCCGACGCAAGATCTTCCCCATCGTCGGCGCCATCGGCATGATCGTTCTCTTCTACCCTCTCCTGCTCCTGCTGAACCAGCCGGGGTTCGGTGTCTACGTTCTGGTATCGGCCTCGGGATGGGTGGTTCTCGGTATCTGGCAGGCTGTCTACCCGACCATTCAGGCCGAGCTGTTTCCGGCTTCAGTGCGAGTATCCGGAATTGGGTTCGCACACCAGATCGTCATCGCGGTCTTTGGCGGAACAGCGCCACTGATCGCCGCTGCGTTCGTTGGCGCCGGACAGCCCATGCTGGTCGCGGTTTACATGATTGTCGTCGTCGCCCTGTGCCTCGTCGTCTACTTCACCCTTCCGGAGACTGGCAGCCGTACCGGCCGTGCCACCGTGGCGCTGGCTGACGCTGAGGTAATTGAAGGCGAGCAGTTGCTGGTGGCTCCTTCTCATGCCACGCACGAGGCTAAGCGTTCCAGGTAGGCACGCCGGTACCACGCCGCAATGGCGGCTCGACCAGGCGACAGAGGCGTTTCCGCCCGAGCCTCGTCGAGCCGCCCGGCTCGCGCTCAGAGCCCTTTGCAGGGTTCGACATTCACGGCGCGCTGTACACAGGCGAAAAACAGAGAGAATTCCTTCACTATGAACCAAATGATCATTAACACGTTCTCCTATCTATGGTCAGCTACGGCAATTGATGCCATAGCCGAATTGACCGACCATGGGTACAGAAATTTTGAAGTTCCGATCAGCTCCCCACATTGCTGGCCGGATGAAATTACCGCCTTGGAGCGTTCGGCAACTCGCGCGAGACTTGATGAATACGGCGCAACGGTAAGGTCACTGAACGCCGGTGGATATGACATCAACTTGGCCAGCCCGGGCGCCAACATGCGTCGCAAAAGCATCGAGCACATTAAATCGGTGATTGAACTCGCTGCGGCATGGAATGTCCCCGACGTCGTGATATCCCCCGGCACAAGGCGCCCCATGATCTCACCATCACTCGAAAACACCTACGGGTGGATGTACGAGAGCATGGAGAACCTCATTCCGCTGGCCAGGCAGGCTGGCACACGACTGCTCTTCGAAAACACGCCCTATTGCTTCACCCCTACCATCCAGGACCTGGCAGGCGTTGTCAGCACTCTCAACGACGATGCAGTGAAGATTGTGTACGACGTCGCCAACGCCGCCTATATCGGAGAAGACCCCGTCGACAGCTTGCTCTCGCACCATCCATCGATCGGACTCGTGCACATTTCCGATACCGGCACCGAAACCTGGGGTCACGATCCAATCGGCACCGGAGTGATCGACTGGAAAGGATTAGGCAAAGCCGTAAGAGAAACCTGCGGCGTCAATAACGTCGTCCTTGAGATCATTCGCGAAGAAAACCCCGTGCAGGAATTCAATAAGGCCGTGCAGGATCTCAAAAATCAAGGCTGGGATCTGGGATCCTAACCCAAAGCCAAAGTTGCGGCCAGCCAGTCAATGTTTGTCTAACCATAGTGACATCAGTTTCCACTGCCACTTCTATGGGAAAGTCAGCCGGCTGTACAGGCCGAGACCCTTCTTCAGTCAAACGAATTCATGTGAACCCCCAAGTAAAAGGAATGTATGCAATGAAAGCTTTGGTAAGCGGCGGAAGCAGCGGCATAGGTGCGGCTACGTGCCTGAGAATCGCAGAAGCAGCCCTGGCCCGCGGTGAGCACCCAATGATTGCCGTGGCTGGACACGAATCGAACAACAGCCAAGACGAAGTCGTTCGTTCAATCCAGTCCATGGGTGGTACCGCCATCGCACTGGCGGGCGATCTCAGCGACCCCGACGTGCCACATCAACTCGTCCAGGCTGCTGTAACTGAATTCGGCGGCCTGGACGCGTTGGTAGCAAACGCCGGAATCGCCAACCCTGCAGCGCTCTGCGACGTATCACTTGAGGACTGGGACAACATGTTCTCCGTAAACCTCCGCGGCCCATGGCTCCTGGCCAAAGCAAGCTACCCGCACTTGAAGCAGAGCCAGGGCGCCGCTTGCTTTACCTCTTCCATGTCTGGCCAGCTACCCCACGCCGGATCCGGGGCCTACAGCCCGAGCAAGGCTGCATTGACGATGCTGGCCCAAACACTCGCGCTGGAATGGGCACCTGACGGGATCCGAGTAAATGTGGTATCCCCCGGCATGACTCACACGCGGATGACCGAAAAAATGTACGCTGATCCGCAAATCAAAAAGGCAAGGGAAAATATCATCCCGCTGGGGCGAATTGGCGATCCGATGGACATCGCCAACGTGATCGAATTCCTTGTGAGTCCGCTATCCGGTTATGTCACCAGCCAAGACATCTGTGTCGACGGTGGCTTCTCCAAGTCGATTCTTAGCCATATACCTGGTCGACCCAGCTCCAAATCCTGACGCCCGATCTGAATCGGCACCTCGAGAAGTGGACGTAAGCGCCGCCGCACCGGGGAAGACCAACGCTGCGGTGACCTCACCCAATCCGCCCGACGACCGCGCACCCTCGTGAGCGCCACGGGGGCCGTCCAGCGAGGTGATAATCCTGGAGACCGTCTGACAATTCGTTGGGTGCGGGTTACGAGTGAGCCCCCGGGGCGTGTCGCGTCAGCAGTTGCCTTCCGACGCTCGGTGGTCGTGGGTTGTTGCCTCGGCCTACAGCCGCAACGGCCTCCGACTCTCTGAGACCCGGGACTGGTCCAGGACTTCATTTACAGGTATCGCGTGGACTTCGGTTGAACGCCGCCGCAACCGATTCAACTATCAATGCGGCGCAGCACTTGAAAAAGAGAACGTGGCGCACGAGGAGCCCGACGTGAATCAAACAGGCATACCCCTTATCCCGGAGCAGCGACGTCAGGAAATTCTGCGGCTCCTGCGGCGGGAAGGTGTGCTCAGCATCCGCAGCCTCACGAACTACATGAACGTTTCCCACATGACCGTCCGCCGCGATGTCACTGCGCTGGAAGGTTCGGGACAAGTCCTCTCGGTACAAGGCGGGGTTCGTCTGGCGGAGCGGACAGGCCACGCCTCTCCCAAGAAGCTGGAGTCCAGGGCCCAACCCGAACTGCCCCTCAAGCAGGCCATTGCCCAACTAGCTGCCCGGCACATCGAGGACGGCATGGTCGTCTTCCTCGACGCAGGCACGACCTGCCTGTCGGTGGCGCCCCACCTCGGCGCACGCAAGAATCTCACGGTCGTTACCAACAACTTCTAGGTGGTTCCCAGCCTCTTCACCCACCCGCAGATCGAGGTCATTCACGTTGGGGGCGCCGTCGATCCATCCAACGGTTCCAGCGAGGGACGCATGGCAGCCGACGCAATCAAGGGCATCAATATCGATTTGTTCTTTCCCAGCACCGGAACCTGAAACTTGTCCCGAGGGGTCACAACGCCATCAATGAACAAAGCGGTAGTCAAAGTAGCCGCCCTCCAATCCTCCACCGCCTGCTTCCTTTCGGCAGACAGCACAAAGTTTGGAACGGTCTCGAAATTCCGGGTGGCCGCAATCGAGAATCTAAACGCAGTCGTCACCGATGAACAGCTCCCCCAGAAGATTAAGGACGACATCGTCGATCTCGGCGTTGCGGTCCATGTGGCCCCGACTGCGCACGCACAGCCTTTCGTAGGCGAGACCCTACGAAAGGGGTTATCAACATAGGGCACACCCCAACCGGACGTCAGGCAGGAACGAAACATGCGTCTGTATAGGGTCCAATCCGGCTCTCTCTGACAGGTCGCCCGCAGGGTCCTAGGCCCTAAACTGACGATTCGCATATCGAACTTCGTCGCAAACAAAGCCATCGAACCGCCCGCCACCAGCTCTCCGGCGCAGCGCCACGGCCTCCCTGCAGCGCCCGCACAACTCGCTGGATGGAAGCCGCAGGGCCAATGGTCACCGAGGGCGACTGCCGGCTGCGGCTCATGGAGCGGGATGGCACCAACGAGACTGCAACCGATACGACCGGCCGGGCAACCGGACGGCAAGGCTAAGACCCAGCCTGAGGAACTGGACAGACAACAAATGGGCCGGCCGTATCCCGCAACCCACGGCACCCCATCGCGGCGACCGCCAGGTGTTTTGCTAGAGAGCGGCGAGGAGGGTTCGGGCGGAGTCGAGGTATGCCGTTTCGGCATCCTCTCCGGCAAGGGCCGACTGGATGGCACAGCCCTGGATCAGGCCCATGACTGCCGGGGCAAGGCGTCGGGCCTGTAACTCCGCGTCTTCGGAGGGGCGGGAGGCACGCATCCACGCCTCCAAATAGGTCTCTATGTGCCCCCGAATTTGGTTAAGGATGCTGCGCGCCACCTCTCCAAGGCGCTCGTTGCGGACGGCTTCGCCCCACACCTGGACAGCGACCCCGGGGAAGAAGTCCATCCGCATCAGTCCGGCCATGAGCGCCACGATGGCCTGGTCGGGCGGCGGGACCGAGCCGTGCCCGTCAAGTCCCTCGAGCGCCCCCATCCGCTCGGCGAAAACCCGCCGGCCCGCATCAACAATCAGTTCCTCTTTGCTCCGGTAGTACACGTACACGGCACCAGCCGAGAGGCCCGCTGCCGCGATGATGTCCCCCATCGAGACGTTCGAGAAACCTTTCTCCGCCACGCACTCCAGCGCGGCCTGCTGGATGCGCTCCCGCATGGCAAGCCGGTGTTCTTCACTCACTTTCGGCATGGGTACATGCTACGACAAAAAGAAAACGAATGATCATTCTTGACGATTCAGCCCGGTAGATCCAAAATGAAGAACAAACATTCTTTTTCACCTTTGCACCTCGAAGGGCAGCAACTCCATGTCCACACTCATTGAACGCAGCCAGGCTCCCGGCCACCGGCAGGACCCCACGTCGGGCACTCACACCCCATGGCCGCACGCGCTGCGCACCGCCTTGCTCGCCGCAGCTGCCGTCTGCATCGTCCTGCTGGCCTTCTCCTGGCCGAGCGTCACGGCAAAGGTCCAGAACCTTCCCATCGCGGCGGTGGGAAGCCCAGACCAGATTTCCCAAATCACCGCCAAGGCTCCCGCCGGGAGCCTCAACGTGCGCACGGCTTCAAGCCGCGATGAGGCTGTAAAGCTCATCGAACAGCGCGAGGTGTACGGCGCGATTGTCCTGGGTGCTTCACCGGAGATCCTCGTCGCCAGCGCAGGCAGCCCGGTCGCATCGCAGGCACTGACCCAGGTGGGCGCCCAGATGCAGGCCCAGATCCAGAGCCAGGCAATCGCCAAGCTGCAGGAAGCCCTCACCCAGGCGGCAGCGAAGGCGCAGGGTGGCCAAACGGGGCAGGCCCAGCAAGGCGCACCGGTCACGGTCCCCCAGGTAACCATGACCGACGTCGTACCCCTTTCGCCTGACGACGCGCGCGGCACCGGACTTGCCGTTGCAGGCCTCCCACTGGCGATGGGCGGCATGATCGGGGGCGCGCTCATTTCGCTCCTCGTCTCGGGGACATGGCGACGACTCGGGGCGATCCTCGCCTACGGCGTTATCGCAGGAGCTGGGCTCGCCGGAATCCTGCAGGCCTGGTTCCACACCCTCCAAGGCAGCTACTGGACGAATGCAGGCGCGATCGGACTGGGAATCGTTGCAACGGCCGCCATCATCGTGGGCCTCAATGCACTCATCGGGCAGCCCGGCATCGCGATTGGTGCGATCATCACCCTCTTCATCGGGAATCCACTTTCCTCACTGACCCAACCCAAGGAGTTCCTCCCCGCACCATGGGGTGACGTCGGCCAATGGCTGGTCCCCGGCGCCTCCGGGACGCTTCTGCGCGACCTCTCCTACTTCCCCGATGCTGCCACCGCGTTCCCGTGGCTCGTACTGGCCGGCTGGGCCGCTGCCGGGGCGGTCCTGATCGCCGTAGGCCACTTTCGCAACGCTCCGGCCATCGCCGACATCTAGAACCGCCCACCCTGGCGTTGTAACGAAACCGGTTGAGTCAGAAGATTCAGGGTGGCGATCGTCTTTACCGGCCGCGATCCTATTGCAGTGGCGTCACAAGCCGGGCTCAATGGTTGCCCCGTAGAACGCCGGATGCACAACTCGTGCGACTATTCGGAACCGTCGTCTGCTGCTTCAAGATGTTTGGCCATGGCTTCAACTGCCTGGTTCCACCGTAGGGTGAGAGCTTGTCTGCTCAGTGGTTCGAACATGCCGGTCAGGACTTTCTCCAGCGCATCATAAGCGGCGTCTTTGACGCGTTCCTGAGCCGCCGGGCTGTAATAGTTCATACCAATGATTCGAGACCCCATCCGTAAAGGATGGCCGCTCGGGCCACCGGCCGGGGACCCGTCCGCGGAGGCGGCGGGGACGAATCACCAGTTGCAAGGGCGATACCGTATCGGCCAGAACCTTTTGGAGGGGCGTTCTCGTGACGCGACGACTAACCAAGGCGCCACCATCGCCCTCACGCCGTCCTATGATGACGGTGGTTGCAGCCGTGTCGATGTTCGCGTTGACAGGATGCGGTGCGGGCCCGGGTAATCCCGTGCCTGGTCCAGGTACGTCGGCAGCTGCCTCAGCCGGGGCAAGCTCCTCAGCAGCCGCAGCGCCCTCCGATATTCCCGCTGCGGACGCTGGTGGGCCATCGGCGGCTGCGTTGATGGTCTGCGGGGACGAAACCCGGGGCAATATCAGCCGGATCCTGGCCCTTCCCTCCGTTCCAGGGACCACGGCCTCCTGGGCGGACAAAATCTACACCTGCACCTACGCACTTCCCGCCGGGCCCCTCGTACTTTCGGTCAAAGAAGCAGCGGACCCGGATACCGCCCGAGCCGGCTTTCAGGACCTGCAGCAGACCACACCGGCGTCCGCACCGATCGAAGGATTGGCCAACCTCGGATTCCCGGCATTCCAAACGCCCGCCTCTGCCGTTTTCACGAAAGACAACTTTGTGTTGACCGTGGACGCGGCGGCGCTGCCGGAATCAGTGGGACCAAACCGAGTCACGCGGGCCGCGTTCGCGTACCAGGTGGCGACGACAGTACTTGCCTGCTGGTCCGAATAGCACCGCATTCCCCGGCAGGAACTCCATGGCCGCCTGTTGGGGAGAAGAGTTTCCCGGCAGTGACCAATCCGTGATCTGGGCCACAACGAATTGCTGAAGTCACAGTCATGGGCGTGCCCATCAGGGGAGCGTTCACTGTCAACGAAGGAAACACGTCATGAAGAAATCCGCTTTCCTGATTGCCCCGGTCCTGGCCCTGGGCGCCCTCGCGCTCTCCACCAGCCCGGCCCTCGCCGCAGACAACACGATGTACCAGGCAAACCTCGCAGCTATCAACGGCAGTAATGCCTCTGGAACCGTCATGATCACCGTCAACGGCGACCAGGCCACCGTGACAGAGAAGGTTTCCGGTCTCGCTGCGATGTTCAACGGCAGCCCCTACCCGCACGTCCAGCACATCCATATCGGTGCCAAGGGAACTTGCCCGGACATGTCAGCTGATACCAGCAAGGACGGCGTTATCAGCACCACCGAAGGCGCCCCCTTCTACGGCGGGATCGGTGCCACCTTGTCTACCAGCGGTGACACCAGCCCCGCTGCCGGGACCGACCTGAAGGTCGCCGGGATGGGCGCCTCCTACACCTACAACCGGACCTTCACGCTGGACGCGAAGACTGCTGATTCACTCAAGGCCGGGACCGCCGTCGTCGTCGTCCATGGCCTGGACCCGGCAACGCTGCCCGCCGCCGCGCAAAAAGAACCCAGCGATCTGGTCCCGTCCCTGCCCCTGGCCGCTACCTCGCCGGCCCTCTGCGGGACGCTGAAGGCAATGCCTGCCGGCGCCCCGGGCACCGGCATCACCGCCCCGGCCCCGGCCGGCCCGGACCTGGGCCTCCTCGCCGCCGGTGGCGGCCTCGTCCTGGCAGCCGGCGGAGCATACGCCCTCCGCAAGAAGATCGCAGCCTAAGGCCTGAGAAGGCAGACGGAATTTCAGGGCTCTGATGGGATCTGAAGCGAGCAGCCGCCGCGGACGCTTTATTGCTTCCGCGGCGGCCGCGCTGCTCCTGGCCGGCGGCATCACCACCATCGGCCTGGGCCTGCACGCCGCCCCACCCAGCCCCTCTCCAACGAGCAGGGTGACGGCTACGGCACCGTCTCCCGACCCGACCATTCAGACGCCGGCTGCGTCGCAGGCGGCTGTGGATCCGGCAGCGACCGGCTCGACCCTGCGGACAACGCTTCCTGCGCCGCCGGACGCCGCCCTGCCGGCCTCCGTCCCGGTCCGGGTCCAGGTCCCCTCCATCGGGGTCGATGCAGGCCTGATCCCGCTGGGCAAGCAGGCGAACGGCGAGATCCAGACCCCCACCGGTGAACCCGGCTCTCCCGGCGGCTGGTACCAGGACTCACCCACTCCCGGCCAAACGGGGTCCGCGATAATCCTTGGCCACGTGAACGCCACCAACAGCGATGTCGGGCTGTTCTACCGGCTTCACGAAGTCTCCCCGGGCCAGGACATCACCATCACCCGCGCAGACCACACAGCTGCCGTGTTCACCGTGGACAAGGTCGATGTCTACCGCAAAGCCACGTTCCCCACGATCGAGGTCTACCAAAACGCGGACCGCCCCGAAGTCCGGCTCATCACTTGCGGCGGCTACAACCCCGCCACGAGGGAATACCTGGACAACACCGTCGTATACGCACACCTCACCTCCAGCCACCCCGCATCCTGATGCCAGCACCGCCCGCCCGCTCACGGTCGGCCTCGGTCCCGGGCCTTCCGATGCCGATCCCAAAGGCCAACTCCATGAAGACCATCAAGACCAGCCAACGCCTCACCCTGACCCTGATAGGCGCAGCGACGATCATCGGGGCCAGCGCGTGCGGAACCACCAGCAGCGGCACAGGTTCGTCGCCGGCGTCGTCAACAGTGGCCGGGTCCGCCAGCGCCTCCATGGATCCAGGCATGAACATGGGCGCCTCCCCAATGGCATCGACAACACCGTCGTCAATGGGAGGGGCCACTGGCACCTCAAGCGGCTCCGCCGGGACGGCGGCCGAGAGGACGATCCACATCAAATCATTCGCATACACCGGCGCGGACAGTGTCCCGGCAGGATCGACGGTGACAGTGATGAACATGGACAACGTGGCCCACACCGTGACCGCGGACGACGGATCCTTCGATGCAGTCGTCAAAGCCGGGACCAGGACAACCTTCACCGCCCCGGCAAAGCCGGGCACCTACACCTACCACTGCACCTACCACTCCGACATGCACGGAACACTGAACATCAAATGAGCCACAGCTTGCCCTATCGCGGGGCCCTAAGCATACTGATGAAACACCACTGAATTAGTGCGACAGGAGACACATGAAGCTCGAACAGGACCCTTATTCCCGCCTGCCTCAACTTCCAGAGTTCACGCTGTCCAGCACAGACATTTCCGACGGCGAGACGCTTCCTGTTGCGCAAGCGAGCGGCAAAATGGGAATTCAGGGAGGCAAAGACCAGTCCCCCCAGCTCGCTTGGGAAGGATACCCTCCGGAAACCCGCAGCTTCGCGGTCACCGTATTCGACCCCGACGCTCCCACCGGCAGCGGGTTCTGGCACTGGGCGGCGTTTAATCTTCCGGTATCCACCACGACCTTGCCCTCGGGTGCGGCGGATTCCGGGTTGCCGGCCGGCGCCGTGCAGTTGGCCAACGACGCCGGCATGCGCGGTTTTGTGGGGGCTGCTCCCCCGCCGGGGCACGGCGTGCACCACTATCACGTCGTCGTTCACGCCGTTGACGTCGAACAACTGGACATTCCGGCCGATGCCAGCCCTGCCTACCTCGGTTTCAACCTCTTTACCCACGCCGTAGCGCGGGCCCGAATAGTGGCAACCTTCGAACAGCCCTAGCAGGGGGCCGGGCGAACGAAACAAGTCACCCTTGTGGGGCAGCCACCCAGCCCGCGGTCAGGCCGGTGACCCGGCTGCCGTCCAGGTCGGCCAGTTTGGTGGCCACGAAGTCGTGCGCCCAGGACGAGGTCTGGATCCGGAAGGCGGGCTCAGCGCCCTCCATGGTGGCCAGCACCACCGCTGCAACATCCGCCGGTTGCTGCGCGCTGCTGCTGGCGAACTGTGCGCTGGTTCGTTCCAGGTAGGCCGAGATGGCAGGGGTGTAGGAGCCGGCCGTTTCCAGCAGGGCGGGGACATCGATCCCGGCGTTCGCCACGAAGTTGCTTGACACCGCACCGGGTTCAATGACGTGCACCCCGACGCCAACGGTCCGTGCCACGGGTTGCAGGCTTTCCAGGAATCCTTCAACGGCGAATTTGGCGGCGCAATAGGCTTCGTTGAAGGGCTGGCCCACTATGCCGCCCACCGAACTGATGGTTACGACGCGTCCGCCGCTCTCACGCAGGTGCGGCAGGGCGGCGCGGGTCAGGGCCACCACGCCAAAGAAGTTGACTTCCATGGCGCTGCGGAAATCCTCCATGCCCAGCATTTCCACCGTACCCACCGCCGCACTTCCGGCGTTGTTGACCAGAACGTCCAGCCGGCCGTAGGAACTGATGCAGTACGCAATCTCACGGTCGATGTCCGCCGTGTCCGTGACGTCAAGCCGACGAATGTCCAGGGATACTTCTGCCTCATCGGCCGCGGCCCGAAGCGCGTCCGCGCGCTGCAGGTCGCGCATGGTGGCAATGGTGGTCCAGCCAGCCCGCGCGGCCTCCACCGCAGTGGCAAGGCCTATCCCCGTGGACGTTCCGGTAATCAGCACCACACCCTTGGCCGGCGTAGGTGACGGGGCAACGTTCTGTTCGCTCACGGGCGCTCCTTGGTGCTGCTGGTGCTTGGGCCATTGGATGCCTTCAGTTTCTCCGGCGTCCCCGGATCCAGCAAGGTGCAGGCTGCCTTACCCCTTCCGCTCCGCCCTGTACGCGCTGGGGCTGACCCCGTGCAGCCTGCGGAACTGGCGGGAGAAGTAGAACTGGTCCTGCAGCCCCACCTCGCGGCCCACCTGCGCGATAGTCAGGTCCGTGGTATCCAGCAGGTGCCGCGCCCGCGCCATTTTCAGGGCCGTGTGGTGTGCCAGCACTCCCCCGCCGGTCGCCTGCCGGAACAGCTTGCTTAGGTGCGACGACGAAACACCCACCAGCGCGGCCAGGTCAGCCAGCCGGATGGCACCGTCCGCCCGCTCCTCCAGGTAGTTCATGGCCTGCTGCAGCGGCGTCCCCTTCTCCGGAACGCGGCGGTCCACGGCCAACGTGGCCAGCAGCTTCCACGCCGTCCCTGCCGTGGCCATCAGGCGGGTGGGAGACTGGTCCTTCTCCAGGGCGCTGATGATCTCATCCAGCATCGCCGTCAGCCGGTCTGCCGCCACCACCGGAACAATGCACCGGCCCGGCCGGACCCCGGCGCCCTCAACCAGCTCCGCCGCATCCGTTCCGCGGACGTGGCACCACCAGATCGTCCATGGATCATCCGCGGCAGCACCGTACGCATGGGCCTCACCCGTACCGCCGGGAAGGACGACGGCGGTCCCCTTGCCAACGTCGGTCCGCGCACCGGCGGTTTCCACCCACCCGCGCCCGTCAACGCAGAGGATGACGATCGTTTCGTCCGCACCTTGCGGCCGGTAGCGGCCGTGGTCCGCGGCGGCGGGAAACAATCCTGCGTCGGTGACTATCAGGCGCCGGGTGATGGGACGGTGGAGGGCTTCGAGGACCAGGGGCCGGGGAACCACAACCAGCCGCTGGTTCTGGAATCCATGCGCCCGTTCCACTTCCGTCCCCTCCGTCACGAAACGTCCATACTACGACGGCGGGAGGGCTCGGCCCAGGTCTTCCCGCCAATCGGACCAGCACACCAGCTGCACCCTTTCAACGGCAAGCAAGTCCCCCGATGTGGCGTCCCGCAGGCGCTGGGCCGCGGCGGGCAGCCCCACCTCTGCATCCTTGGAAAGCGGCAGGACCTGGAGCAAGACTTTCGAGCCGGCGCGGATGCCGGCATCGCCGGTGTCGATGACCCACGCCGATCCGTCCCAGAAGCGGTCGGCCACCACCCGGCCGTCCACGAGCAGCCGGGCAACGTCACCCGCCCAGGTGACCTCCAGCTCGGTGGGCGCACCGCCGGTGGCGACGTCCGTCGTCGGAAGTTCAAGCCTGTACTCCGCGGAGAGCTCCGCCATCGCTTCCCGGCCCGGCGCGGCAGCCCGGCCCGCCAGCGAGCCGAAGGACGCCGGAATGGCGGCAGCAGCGCGGACCGGCACCAGGGGAACGTCGCGGCGGGCAGATGCCCTCAGCTGCACCGCGGCAGGCACAGCTTCAAACCGCCCGGTTTCGCTTGCATACCGCCGGACCAAGGGCACGCCCAGCGAGCGGCCCGCCAGCAAGCCGCCGGCGTCCATCCAGACCGGTTCGGCGGACAGCACCAGCTCCCGGCCGCGCGGCGTCTCCAGCACCCACGCCTGGTCCGCCAAGGAAGCAGGGAGGACCAGGATCTTCAGGGAACCACCGGAACACCTCGCCGTCAACGGAGCCAGGGAGGGGCGGACAGCCCAGGTATTCCCGCCGAGCGGAGCAGCCTCGCCTTCCAGGACCGTTCCCGCCGGCAGGCACAGCCGCGGTTCGATGTCCGCTTCTGCGGCGAGCACCAGCATCGGCGATCCCCCCGGATCGAGGACTGTCAGCGCGGACGCCGTGGCCCAAAGCAACCGGACGCCCCCAACCTCCAGGTTCACCGGCCAGGCGGCGATGGTGCCTGCGGGGATATCGACGGGCACGTCCGGAACCGTCACCGGCCCATCAGCCAGGCCAAGGCGGAACTGCGCACCACTATATGCCGGAAGCGGTATATGCGGCTGGTGCCAGGTGAGGAATACAAAGCCGGACGTCCCGTCGGAGCGCAACGCCCAGCGCAGCGTCTCCGTGTCCTCCACCCCGGACGGCTCCCGGTCCGGCAGGGTGGACGGCATCGGCGCCAGGAGCTCCCCGAACGCGGCGAGGAACGCGTGCTGCCGGCGCAGCAGGGCAAAGCCCGGCGCCAGCCTGCCGGATGCGCCGATGGGCGCATGGAAGTCGTAATCGAATTCCGGGAGGTCGTTCGGGTAGCCCGTCGCCTGGGACTCCTGCAGGCCGGCCGCGGGGTTCGTCCCGCCGGCGAACATGTAATAGCCCTGCCAGCCGGAGCCGCTGCCGATCTTGTTGTTGGCCACGGCCGCCACATCCTTGTCCCTTGGCCATGGCCGCCGTTGATAGGCCGTGGCCATGCCGCCGGCCAGCTCGCAGGTGGCCGCCGGATAAAGGTCGGAGGTGGACCGGGGCGGCCCGGCATCGCTTCCCGACAGGTGTTCGCGGAGGTCGGCCCCGATGCCGGGATCGTCCCACTGGTGGCTGAAGAAGTAGTGCTGGCGGAACGTCGGATCCCACGGCGCGCCGGCATCCACCCAGAATCCGTCCCCGTAACCGCCGAAGACCGGCAGCACGTCGGCCTCGGGGAGGTCCGCCCCGCCCCACGCGGTCGCGGTCCAGAGGGGGGCGCTGAGCCCGGCCGCCCGGGCCAGCTCCTTCAACCTGGAAAGATGGGCCGGCTGGTCGTAGAGCTCGTTTTCCAACTGGATGCCAATCACGTTGCTGTCCGGCCCGCACAAGCCGCGCAGTTCGGCCCCCAGCCGGTTGTACCAGCGCTCCACCATGGCCAGGTAGGCGGGATCATTGGTGCGGTGGCGGACGGGGGCCGCCTGGACCCAGTCCGGAAAGCCGCCGTTGCGGACCTCGCCGTGGGCCCAGGGCCCGATGCGCAGGACGACGTCCAGGTCCAGCGCAGCACAGAGCCGGACGAACGCCGCGACGTCGAGGTTGCCGTCAAAGCGCGGATCACCTTCCACCGGCTCGTGGTGGATCCAGAAGACGTAGCAGGCCACCACGGTGATACCGCCGGCTTTCATCAGGCGGAGCCTGTCCTCCCAGCGGTTCCTGGGCAGCCGGCTGAAGTGGATTTCCCCGGAGACCGGGATGGCCGGGCGTCCGCCACACTCCAGGTAGTGGTTGGTGACCCGCCACCTGCCGTGCGGATCCTCGGTGTTGCTCATGGCCGGCCGCAACAAGGCATTGCTGTGCGGCCGGTGGGTGGCGGTCAGGAGGTCAAGGGCCGTGTTCGGGGAGGGCATGGCGGCGTCTTTCAGGTCACGGGTGCGGTACGGATCAGGTGGTTCATGCGGCGCTGCCAGTCTTCGTCAGCCCACAGGGGGTGGTGCGGCGCAGCGTTGGAGCACAGCACCATGCCCCACACGCCGCGCTCCAGGGCGGTGCGGATGCCGTGTTCGGCGAGGTCGCGGCCCACCGGCCCCTCCTCGAAGGTGCCCAGCAGCGGTGTGTAGCCGATCCAGCCCTCGGCCACCACCGCAGGAACGTCCTTCCAGCGGGCCCACGCGGCGATGGCGGTCACCCGCGATTCAATCTCGCGCCGCATCACTTCCCGGTAGGGCCCGTATTCGTTGTACAGCCAGGTGTCCCACGCATCGGGATCGATCCAGTCGTAGCCGTAGATCATCTGGCCGGTGACCACGGTGGCTCGGTACTTCCATTCGGCCAGGCGGCCATACTCCGCAACCGACGGAGCACCAGGCTTCAGCAAAGCCCGCAGTGCCAGGTTGGGAAACCCGCGGCTCCCTTCGGAACGGATGTCGATCTGCTCCTGGAGGGCGTCCAGCACCCCGTAGCTGTACACGTGGAACTGCGCCGCGCCCAGGCCACCGGGCAGGGTATGCATGGCAAGGTGCGGCGGCTTGCCGTAGCTGGCCGTGATCAACAGGTCCGGATGCAGCGAGCGCAGCCGCTCCACCTCACCACTGCCGTTGGCGAGCGCCGGGAGGATGGAGAAGTCCACCTCGTTGTGCAGTTCCACCATGGCGATGCGGTCCCGGTGCCCGGCATCTGACACCTCGCCGATCAGCCGGTCCCAGGCGTCGGCCAGGACACGGTACCGGTCTTCCAGCGGGACGGCGTCGATGGCTTCGAACCATTCCGGCGATTCTGCAAAGGCGGGTGACTGCTGGTACTCCCAGCTGGCCAGGATCACCACCAGCCCGTGCCGTGCGGCGGCCTCGAACAGGTCCAGGAGCCGGGTCCGCAGGTTAATCCGGTACCCGCCGGGAACGTCATACCAGCGTGTCCCCCTGCCGTATATCCCGCCGTCGGGCGCCGTTCCCAGTCCTTCGATCATTAGGTCCTCCGCGAGCGCCTCCAGCCCCAGCCCGCCATGGAGCAGCAGCGGCGCAGCGCAGATGCGGACGGCGTTGTATCCGAGCCCGGCAGCCCGTGCGCAGGCGGCGTCCAGGTCCGCGTAGGGTCCGTCCGCCTCGGCGCGGGTGTACCAGGAGAAGTCCCAGAGGCTGATGGCCAGGCGGGGCGGAAGGTGCGACGGCGGTGCGCCCGTCAGGGAGCGCGTGTCGCCCAGCACCGTGCCGGACCCGAGATAGCGGGGTGCTTCCGTCACAGGGCACCGGTTCCTTCCAGCTGCGGGCTGCGGGTCAGCAGGCGGCCCCGCCCGGCTAACTCCCGGAGTGATGCAGCCGCCGTGCGGCGGGACGCCGCGGTATCGGTGGCGAACAGCAACAGTTCCGGCAGCGACGTAGCGAAGTAGTCGGGCGCGGCGGGGGCTGCTTCCAGTTCGTCGGCCCGTTCCTCCAGCCGGCGCCATACGTCTTCGGCGTCGCCACCCCTGCCCAGGCGGGACATGGCGACGCCGCGCCAGTAGTCGGCCGGGCCGGCCGGGCCGGGGTCGACGGCCAGGGGGCCAGCCTGCCGGCAGGCCCGAGTCCAGGCCTCCACCGCAGCCTGAGTGTCCCCGGAACGTTCCAGCGCATCGCCGAGGGCCACGGAGCGTTCAGCCATGCTGTCCCGCGGATGCCGGCCTTCGCCCAGGTTCGCGGGCGCTTCGATGCCCGTGCGCAGCAAGGTGGCGGCCGCCGTCGGGTCCTGCTCCATCAACGTCCGCGCATGCTGCACAACTGCCCGGTCGTACGCGGCGAGCACCAGGCCCTCGCCCCCCTCGAACGGCTGGAACGTGCGGGATCCCAGGAGCGTCAGGGCGTCCTGCGGCCGCCCCACGTCGGTCAGCAGGTTGGCGTAGAGCACGGCAAGATCATCCCGCGCCAGGACGGCCGGTCCATGCTGTTCGATGGCGGCGAGCCGCTCCTTCGCAGGCAGCCCGCGGAGCTCCGACAGGACGGACCGTTCGAAGACGAGCCGCGCGTCATCCGGGCTTAGTTCCAGGGCCCGGGCAAAATACGCATCAGCGGCGGCGGGGTCGCCACCGGTATTAACCGTGGCCAGCGCAGCATTGCGCCACACCACGGGATCGGTGGACCCGTGGATCATCGCTTTCTGCAGGTGGCCCAGCGCATCCTTGGTCCGTTCCGCGTCAAGCAGCCAGCAACCCAGCAGCCCGTGCGCCACGGGATCACGCGGGTCGGCTTCGAGGGCCCGGTGCAGCGCATCGAACTCGTCCAGGCCGTACGGGAAGGCGTGGGTGGTGTCCGCCCGCCGCGCCTTTGCCCGTTGCGCGGCGGCCTCCTGCGGGTCCAGCAGTTCTTCCAGCCACCCGGCGCGCAGGTAGTGGCGGAGGGGCGCGGAATTGCCGAAGGCCGGATCAGCACCTGCAGGCGGCGCGCTCTCGGTCAGGTCCAGGGCGAGCTGCCACTGGCCTGCGCGGGCCAGCCAGCAGGCGACGGCCAGGCCGGTCTTGGGGTCTGCGACGTCAAGGGTTCCGGCGAGCGCGAGGGCCACGGGATCGAGTGGATCCGCGGCCAGGATGTCCTGCAGCAGCCGGGCGCTGTCAGCCGTGCGGCCCAGGTTTTCCAGGGCCAGGTAGCGGAGATGCCTGGCTTCCGGGCTGGTTGATTCCAAGGCCAGCGCGGCATCGGCATGGCGGAGCCCGGTGGCCGGCTCACCTTCCCGGAGGGCCAGCCGGGCCAAGGCCAGGCGGGCAGGGTGCGCCCAGGCCCTGTCCCAGGCGGCCTTCCCGAAGCGTTCACGGGCCTCATCGAGCCGGCCCGTTCGTTCCAGGACCAGGCCCAGCCGGTAGCTTGCCTCCCCGCTGGGAGGGTTCAGGTTGCGGCCGGTCAGCCGGTCCAGGGCGGTTTCAAGGAGTTTCCGGGCCCCGGCATAGGCCCCGGTCCGGTACTGGGTGGCGGCAAGGGCGGTTGCGGCGCGGGAATCCCCGGGGTCCCGGCGGAGCATCTCCTCAAGGTAAGGCTGGGGCCTCCTGGTGGGGTGCCGGTTTTGGGCCAGGTGGGTCGCGGTGACATGGAGCTCGTCAGGGCTTTCGATCTCCCGCGGAGGCGCGGGTTCGGTGGCTGCCCAGGGCTCCGCGGGACGGTCCGTTGGTTGCCGTGGGGTCCAGCTAATGAGTTCCCTGGCGCCGTCCATGACGCGGAGGGTGAGGTCCGTTTCCTTGGCCGGGGCGGGCAGCTGAACCGTGGCGGTGAAGGGCCGGTCCGGGGACAGTCCGGCGGTCCACGTGTGGAGGGTTTCGCAGTGCAGGGCCAGGACCACCGTGGCATTTTCCGTATGGCCCGTGCCGGCAACACCCACCGTGGCGGTCCGGCCGGCGTCGTCAAGGGAAAGCGCGACGGCGGCCTCCAGGTTCGCCTGGTGCGCCGGGCCGATGTGCCGGATGGGGTACCAGTACTGGCTGAAGGTGCGCGTCTCGCCGGGGGCGAGGTAGCTGAAGTCCGGCTGGTTGTCGGTAAAGATGCCGGCCATCAGCTCGACGTACGGGCCGTCGTCGTCCGTTAGATGCTTGTCCCAGGTCTTGCCCACGGAACCGTTCCCCCACGTCCACTGTTTCTTGCCCGGCGCAATGCTGCGGTCCGCCCAATGGACGAAGCCGGCTTCGGCGTCGTGGTCGTATCCGCCGAAGAAGCTGTCAGCCGTGTCTGTGACCATGTAGGACGTAGGGACGGGGATGTTGGCGTAGAAATCGAGCCGGTCGGCATCCGGGGTTGCGTGCTGTCCGGCGAGCGCGGGGTAGTCCACGCCGTAGTAGGGCCGGTCGGCGAGGGGGAAGGCCGTGATGGCGCGACGCGCATGGTCCGCCACGTGGGACACGTCGGTGGGGAAGAAGGACTGGTAGTTCCCGTGCACGCGGGCGGCGGCGTTCGCCCACCACAGGAAGGTTTGGGGCTCGTCAGTGCGGTTGTGGAGCCGGGCCTCCACCTCGACCAGCGAACTGCCTGGCCGGAGGCGGACGCCATGGGTTCCGCGCATCCGCTGCAACGGGTCCAGGTCCGTGTGCCAGGCGGTGACGCTGCCGTCGCCGGCATGCTCCACGGCGGTTTCCACCGGCAGGAACGTGCCGGGCCGGTGGTGCTGGGGCCAGTTGAATTCCACCCCGCCGGAGATCCAGGGCCCGGCCAGTCCCACCAGCCCGGGCTTGATCACGTTGTTCCGGTAGAAGAAGTCGTAGCCTGCGGTTTTGTCATATCCCACGTGGATGCGGCCGCCGATTTCGGGCAGCAGCATCAGGCGGACGTACTGGTTTTCCAAGTGGATGGCCTGCCACAGCCTGGGCTTCTTCACCGGATCGATCCTGTCGATGAAGGGCATGGGGTACACCTTGCCGCTGGAACCCTGGTACACCCTCCGGTCAAGGAACAGCGGATACCGGTCCGGCTCCCCTGGCGCGTAGGTGTCGATAAGGACGGGTTCGCGCCAGCAGGCCACGCCGCCCGCATCAAGGATGTGCTGCTGGTCCTGCGGCGCATTGGGCAGCACAATCCTGCCCGGCCGGGTAAGTTCGTTGGTCACCCCCCAAGGCTATGAAGTGGCCGCGGGCGGTGACCATGGCAAAAACGCGCGGCTATATGGACGATCGTGTACGCACCCGATGCGCCTACAGCGCCAGCCGCGCTCCGTCCCCGGCGGGATGTACCGACGGGATGACCGGCAGGGACCCGGTAAGGGCTTCCACCACAGCGAGCTGGCCGGTGCCGTCGGGAATCCCCGGGTACTGGACCTGCGCCGGTTCGAGGGAGGGGCCGGGGTCTTCCTGCCGCATCCGGACCAGCGCCACCGCGGAGATCAGGAACCAGGCCACGTTCGTGACGACGGACGGCCATGCCCCGTGCAGGGTTCCGTTGATGATGAAGGCAACGGAACCGAACAGGTTGGCCGCCTGGAAGCCTTTGCCCGCCTTCAGCCAGCCCATGGAAACGGCCAGGTACGCACTGAGTATCGCAACCGCGCCTGCCCAGCCGGCAATTTCCCACAGCAGTTCCATGGCGTCCTTCCAAGGTGGTGCCTGCGCAGTATCCGGGCAGGGCTCAAGATGGTGAATCAAGGTTTGGTTTCGCCGCGTGCCGGCCCCGCAGGACCGCCCACATCCAGCTCTGCGTTGCCTCAAGCCCTGTTCGGGCGAGGACCTCATACGCTGGCCGGCGGCATAATCATACCCCGCACCCCGGGGCACTTTTGACGCCCGGTTCCCCTCCGCCGCGGAGGGTGGACAAGACCACCGCGGCGTAGCACGATCGGAGCTGTGACCAGCAGTCCAGCCGCCGATCCCTACCTCCGGGAACTCACCCAACTCCGCCGCGTCAAGGACCGGATGGACCGGGAGTACGCGCAGCCGCTGGACGTCGAATCCCTCGCCAGGGACGTGCACATGTCCGCCGGCCACTTCAGCCGCCGATTCAAGCTCGCCTACGGGGAATCCCCCTACAGCTACCTCATGACCCGCCGCATTGAACGCGCCATGGCGCTTCTCCGCATGGGGAACCTCAGCGTGACGGACGTGTGCTTCGCCGTCGGCTGTTCCTCGCTGGGGACGTTCAGCACCCGCTTCAGCGAACTGGTGGGGATGCCGCCCAGCGTCTACAAGCAGGAGGCGGCGCACTCGACGGCGGGGATCCCCGCATGCGTGGCGAAGCAGGTCACCAGACCGGTCAGGAATAGAGAAGCGCCAGCCCCTGAGCCGTTACTAGCATGACTGCCATGGACATCAACATTTCCTCAACCTTCCTTCCCGCCACCGATCCTGACGCCTCGCTGGCGTTCTACCGCGACGCCCTGGGCTTCGAAATCCGCAACGACGTTGGCAGGGGCACCATGCGGTGGATCACCGTGGGACCTGCCGGCCAGAAGGACGTTTCCATCGTCCTGCATCCGCCGGCGGTGGACCCCGGCATCACCGACGACGAGCGCCGCACCATCGCCGAAATGATGGCCAAAGGCACCTACGCCACGATCGTCCTCTCGTCCCCGGACGTGGATGCGGCGTTCGCCAAGGTCGAAGCCACCGGGGCTGACGTCGTCCAGGAACCCATCGACCAGCCCTACGGAATCCGCGACTGCGCCTTCCGCGACCCGGCGGGCAACACCGTGCGCATCAACCAGCAGCCTTAGGCATATAACCAGCAACGTATATAACGGACGACGCCGCGGGAGGCTGCCAGCGCAGCCTCCCCGCAGTGCCGCCCAGGACACAGGGGGACACCTTGAGCACCGACACCAGCACCGACCCCGGGCACACCGGAATGCATCTGGCCGACAGCCACGACCTCATCCGGGTGCAGGGCGCACGGGAAAACAACCTCAAGGACGTCAGCCTTGAGCTGCCCAAGCGGCGGCTCACCGCGTTCACGGGAGTATCCGGGTCGGGCAAGAGCTCCCTGGTATTCGCCACCATCGCCGCCGAATCGCAGCGCATGATCAACGAGACCTACAGTGCGTTCGTGCAAGGCTTCATGCCCAGCCTCGCCCGGCCGGATGTGGACCGGCTGGAGGGGCTGACGACGGCGATCATCGTGGACCAGGAGCGGATGGGCGCCAACCCGCGGTCCACTGTGGGTACCGCCACGGATGCCAACGCCATGCTGCGGATCCTGTTCAGCCGGCTGGGCCAGCCCTACGTCGGGCCGCCCACTGCCTTTTCCTTCAACGTGCCCACCCGCAAGGCCAGCGGCGTCATGAGCACCGAAAAGGGCGGCCGGGTGGAAAAGAGCGTGGTCCGCCAGGTGACCTACCTGGGCGGCATGTGCCCGAGGTGCGAGGGCATGGGCAACGTCAGCGACATCGACCGGACCGCCCTGTACGACGATTCGAAGTCCCTGGCCGAGGGCGCCCTCACCGTCCCGGGCTACTCCATGGACGGCTGGTACGGCCGGCTGTTCGAGGGCATGGGCCTGCCCATGGACAAACCGATCGCAGCGTTCACGGCGAAGCAGTTGGACACGATGCTGTACGCCGAGCCCACCAAGATCAAGGTGGAGGGCGTCAACCTCACCTTCGAAGGCATCATCCCCAAGATCCAGAAGTCCATGCTGTCCAAGGACGTGGAGGCCATGCAGCCGCACGTGAAGCGGTTCGTGGAGCGGGCGGTCACGTTCGCCACCTGCCCGGACTGCGGCGGCACGCGCCTCACGCCGGAGGTGCTCGACTCGCGGATCAACGGCAAGAACATCGCGGACCTGTGCACCATGCAGATCAGCGACCTCGCGCAGTGGATCCGCGGCCTGGACGAGCCCACGGTGCGCCCGCTGCTCGCCGGGCTGCGGGACCTCCTGGACTCCTTCGCGGAGATCGGCCTGGGCTACCTGTCGCTGGACCGCCCGGCCGGCACCCTGTCCGGCGGCGAGGCACAACGGACCAAGATGATCCGGCACCTGGGCTCATCCCTCACCGACGTCACCTATGTCTTCGACGAGCCCAGCATCGGCCTGCACCCGCACGACATCGAGCGGATGAACACGCTCCTGCTGCAGCTGCGGGACAAAGGCAACACCGTCCTGGTGGTGGAGCACAAACCGGAGATGATCGCGATCGCCGACCACGTCGTCGACCTCGGTCCGGGCGCCGGCGCCGGCGGCGGCGAGATCGTCTACGAGGGCGACGTCGACGGGTTGCGTGCCAGCGGCACCATCACCGGGCGGCACCTGGGTGACAAGTCCCGGCTGAAGGACTCCGTCCGGGCGGCCCGGGGCGCGCTGGAGGTGCGCGGCGCCTCCACCAACAACCTGCGCGACGTGGACGTCGACGTGCCCCTGGGCGTGCTGTGCGTGGTGACGGGTGTGGCGGGGTCCGGCAAGAGCTCCCTGATCCACGGCTCACTGGCGAAGCGTGACGGGGTGATCGTCATTGACCAGGGCGCCATCAAGGGGTCCCGGCGCAGCAATCCGGCCACCTACACCGGGCTGCTGGAACCGATCCGCAAAGCCTTCGCCAAGGCCAACGGGGTCAAGCCCGCACTGTTCAGCTCAAACTCCGAGGGCGCCTGCCCCACCTGCAATGGAGCCGGCGTGATCTTCACCGAACTCGGCGTCATGGCCACGGTGGAGTCCACCTGCGAGGAATGTGAGGGCCGCCGGTTCCAGGCCGCCGTCCTGGAGTACACCCTGGGCGGGAAGAATATCGCCGACGTCCTGGACCTGTCCGTGGACGCGGCGCTGGCGTACTTTGCCGACGGCGAGGCCAGGACGCCCGCGGCGCACAAGGTCCTGGAGCGGCTTGCCGACGTCGGGCTGGGCTACATCACCCTGGGCCAGCCACTGACCACGCTGTCCGGCGGCGAGCGCCAGCGGCTCAAGCTCGCCTCGCAGATGGCCGAGGCCGGGGAGATCTACATCCTGGACGAACCCACGGTGGGCCTGCACCTTGCCGACGTCGAGCAGCTCCTTGGCCTGCTGGACCGGCTGGTTGACTCCGGGAAGTCCGTCATCGTCATCGAGCACCATCAGGCGGTCATGGCGCACGCGGACTGGATCATCGACATCGGACCGGGAGCCGGGCACGACGGCGGCTCGATCGTTTTTGAGGGTACGCCGGCGGATCTGGTGGCCGGCCGGGCCACGCTCACCGGGCAGCACCTGGCGGCATACGTCGGAGCTTGATCCGGGCGGTGCCGGTGGTTGAGCGCCGGCGGTTGCGCCGGCCGGTGCTCGGGCATGCCGGTGGTTGAGCTTGTCGAAACCTAGCTTCGCTGGAGCTGCCCAAGGAAGGACACAGTAGCTGCCGCGATCTGCTGCTGCGCGGCCTGCCGGCTGATGCCGGGTTCGCCGTCGCCGGGCTGTGCCCCGTAGTCGCCAAAGAACGCGTGCACCCCGCCCTGGACCGCGGCGAACTCCGTATCCACGGGGACGAGGTCCCGGGATGCCTGGATCTTGGCGGGGGTGCTGAGTCCGTCCTGGCTGCCGGAGACGGACAGGACGGCCAGGCCGGTCCGCCCGCGCAGGGATTCGATCGGGTAGGAAGCGTAGAGAACCAGCCCGCTGACATCGGTGTTGGCCAGGGCGAAGGACGACGCTGATACCCCGCCGAGCGAGTGGCCGCCCACCGCCCACGTCCTGATGTCCGGGTTGTCGGCCATGGCGCTCCTGGCCTGGCTCCCGTCCAGCAGGCTGAGCCCCAGCGGTTCCTTCAGGATGACCACCCGGTACCCGGCCCCCACGGCGGGGGCCAGGATGTCCTGGTACGCCTTGGCGTCCACCCGGGCACCCGGGTAGAAAACCAATCCCCTGGTGGCAGTCCTGCCCTCCGGTGACATGGTGATGGCGGTGGCTGACTCGGTGACGGCGAGGTCCGACGTCGGGCCCGCCTCCGCTGCCTGGCCCGGCTGGTAGGCGAAGGGGCTAAGCCAGGCCAGGCCACCTGCGAGCGCCAACACGGCGATCCTGCCCGCCCAGGCGCCCACGGTCCGGACACGGGAGCGGGGCCGCGGAACGTCACGGCGCAGCCACAGCAGGATGGCCCAGAGGACACCCGCTGCAGCAGCAGCCAGCAGGATGCCCGGCAGCAGGGGGTGTCCGCCCAGGACCGCGGGATTGCCGGCAAGCATCCACGCGGGAACCACCATCAGGGCGGCGGCACAGGCCACCGACGCCCAGAAGAGAACGGTCCTGTGCCTGGCGGGCAGAACCCGGGCTGCGGCTGGTGAGGTATCCATGGGTCTGATCTTTCCACCGGGCGGCCGGATTGCGGTGAACGGCATACGCTGGCGGTATGGCTGAAAGCTTCCGGTACGACGTCGAGATCCTGCACCTGCTGGTGTCTCCCGCGCACGCCTACTTCGGCCGTGCCCGGGACGGTGCCGCCGATGTTCCCACCGAAGATGCTGCGCAGGCTGAGGTGGTGGCCGGGAAGGGCCTCGTGGGCGACCGGTTCTTCGGCAAGGCCGCCCACATGGACGCCGCGGTGACGCTGTTCGCCGTCGAATCCCTTGAGGCGATCGCCGCCGAGCTGGGCTCGCAGCCGTTCGATCCCCTGCTGACCCGGCGGAACGTGGTGCTCCGCGGGGCGCAGTTGGCGCCGCTGCTGGGGCAGGATTTTGCGCTGGAGTCTGGCGGTTCTTCGGTGACCCTGCACGGCGGCCGGCATGCCCAGCCCTGCGCGTGGATGGACGGGATGCTCGCCCCGGGCGCCCACCCGGCCATGCGGGGCCGCGGCGGCATCCGGTGCCGGGCCGTGACCGGCGGGTTCCTGCACCGGGGGCCCGCCGTGCTGGTCAGTCCAGTGCCGCTGGATCCGGGCCGGGCCGGGGAGTCAAGTTTCCTCCGGCCGTCGCGGCTTCCCTAGTAACGCGTACGACGGCGTCACGCACGGCACGCTTTCGGCCCACCATAGGTGGGGAAGCCCCGGAAACCCGGGGGGCCGCCGTCGTGCGCTGCCCAAGAGCGTGCCCCGCGTGACGCGGGTGCGGCCTCAGCTCACATGATGGCGGTTGCGTTGGCCGGCGATCCGGTGCCCCCGGTGATGTTCAGCGGCTTGATGGTGATGAAGGCATCCCACGTGGCCGTGCTGCGCATGTGCCGCGCCAGGGGCCCGAGCCGCCACAGCTCCCCGAGCGGCATGCCGAGCTTGGCCAGGAGCTGCTGGTGCATCATGCCGTGGTCGTTGAAGGCGGATTCCCGGTAGGGGCTGTCCGGGACGGCGGGGAGGCATTCCACGGCGAAGGTGTCGGCGGCGACGACGGCAAACCGGCTGTCCCAAGCCCAGGCCACGAACTCCTGCGACTGCGCCACGCCCGTTGCCTTCCGGCTCTCACGGAGGCTCTGCTTCTCGTCCGGATCCAGGGCAACGAACCACTCGCACCATCCGGTGTGGAGCAGGAGGACGTCACCGGGCCGGGTGCTGACCGACTGAGCCGCCAGGGCTGCATGGATCAGGTCCAGGGTGAGTGGCTCCCCGCCGGCGTGGTCGATCGGTTCGCCGGTGCCGTCCCGGTACCCCGCCAGGTCCACCAGGACCCCTCGTCCGGCGATTGGCTGCTCCGCCCATTCCTGGATGCCAAGGTCCGGCGTGCCCTCGGTGATGAGCTCATCCGCCGTGCCGTTGTAGAAGCCAACATCATCCGCCCGCCGGTGCCGGAGCCCGTCGATCTGGCTGGATCCCTGGAGGTAGTAACCGTCCAGGTAGTCGTCACGGTGGGCGGGATGCGAGGAGTAGATGGTGTGCCGGGGCGCGCCGCGCTTGAGTGACATCCCGGGGTCAAAGGCATCTGCCGGGTAGTCCAGGCCGAACACGGTCCCGCTCCTGATGCTGTGCCGGGCCTCCAGGATCGTGTCCGGGGTGGTGAAGGACGGGGTTCCCCGCGTCGCCTCCGAAAAGAGTCCCCAGGAGGTGCCCGACAGTTCGGCCGCCCTGCCGAGGAGCTCGGCGAACTGCGGATAGGTTTGGTCTCCGGTCATCGGGCGTTGGCTTCCTGCTGATGCTGCGACGGCTTCCTCGGACGTCCATAGCTGAGCAGGAAACCGGCCACGGCGCACACGGACGCCGCGATGCAGATAACCGGCTTGATGGATGCATTGAAGAACTCGAGCCAGGCGTTTTGCCCGGCCACAAGGCCCACGGCCTGGCCGGCGACGAACAGGACGCCTCCGACCAGGAGTGCTGCGAGGGTGGCGGCGAAGACGATTTCGGTGATCCTTCGGGGTGTTTGCATGGTTTTCCTTAGATGGGCAGGACGCCGAGGATGATCAGCACGCCGATGACCAGCAGGGGCAGCGCATAGTGGGTGAGCAGGCGGGCAAAGGTCTTGATGGGGTTGACGTCCGCGATGCCGCAGGCAACATAGAGCGGTGCACCCCCGGGCGGGACCGCCGCCTCGCAGGAGGAGAACACCAGGACGGCAACAGCCGCGGTGGTGGCCGGGACACCCGCGGCGACAAGGGCTGCGACGCCGACCGTTCCCACGGCGGCCATCGTTGCCGTGGCGGACAGCGGGGCTGCGACGGCGACGACGATCAACCCGATCAGGATGGCGAGGAGCCAGAGCGGCAGGTTCATTCCGTTCAGCAGCGCCGTCATCTGCTTGGGCAGGCCGGTAGCGGCCAACGCATTTGCTCCCGCGAACGCGAACAACACCGTCACCCCGACGATTCCAAAGCGCGGTGCCGAGCTCTTCAACAGGTCGTTCCACCCGCGGCCGGTGCGGGGCAGTTGCCTCCGGCCCAACAGTGCGCCGGTGATGAGCAGGACAACCGGGATCCAGACGATCACGCTGACGGACTTGCTGACGTCCCCGCCGGTCCAGTCGGAGAGGGTGGAGGTGAGGAACCCGGAGGTGATCGCCAGGGGGATGGCGACGACGACGAACAGCAGGAGGGTGGCCCAGCCTTGGCCGAAGGCGGCCCGGACGGACATCCGGTGGGCAGGATCCAGCGGTGCCATGCCGCTCTTCCTGATCAGCAGCCAGGTGACGATGAGCCTGTGCAGGAAGCACCACAGGCCGCCGAAGAGCAGGGGCAGGACAAGGGCGTTGATGTTCAACAGGGGACCCACCGTGGCCGAACCGACCAGGACGAACATGGAGGCGCTGAACGGGAAGGTAATGCCCATTCCCGCATTGCCGGCCACGAGGGTTGCGGCCGCCGGCTTGTCGAGCTTGGACTTCTCCATCCAGGGGATGGTCACCGAGCCGACGGTGGCGGCGATGGCGGCCTGGTTGTGGACCACTCCGCCCAGGCCGGCCGAGGCAACGGTGGAGACCCAGGCCGGCCCGCCCTTGACACCCCCGATGAGCGAATTGAGCAGGTCGATCAGCCGGTCCAGGACGCCGCCCTTATCCAGCAGGTAGCCCATGAAGACGAACGCCATGGTGGCGTAGACGATCTCGTCGGTCGCTGCCGAATAGAGCGCCGCCCAGCCAACCTGCGCCGCGGCGGCACCGGTGAACGGAAGCACCACCAGGAAGCCCAGGATCATGGCCTCACCCACGCTGCGCTTGATGGCCGTAGTCCAGAGAAGGATGACCGCAAGGTAGGCGCCGAGTGCCCAGATGCCGATCATGCTGCTGCTCCTGTCGGCCGAATGCCGTTTGCTGTTGAAATCACGTATTTCCCGTTCCTGATTGTGCCCTGCTGCGCTGTCAGCGCAAGGCAGGTTCCGTCGCCTGGGCCATGCGGGCAAGGGCGGCGGCGGAGGCGGTGGTCATCTCTGCCGGGACGCCGAGGTCCGAGAGGTAGCTTGCGGTGTCCTGCATCTCCTTGGAGCGGCGGACGGCGTGCTTGGCGCTTCCGGTGAGGAACCTGTCGATGACAGCCTGGCCGTCGCCCGCCAGCTGGTTCGTGATCTGGGCCCGGATCCAGTCCTCCAGGCCGGCTGCCTTCCCGGCCGTGACCGCTTCAACCACCACGGACGCCAGGCCCTTCATGAGGACGCTGCGGAGCAGCTTGTGGGCCATCGCCGCCCCAGGCTCGCCGTCGGCGATTTCCACCTGCACGCCGAGGGGTCGCAGCAGGTCCGCAACGGCCTGGGCTCCTGGACCGCTCACCATGAGCGGGGTCTTTTCCCCCAGCGCGGAGACGGGTCCAAGGATGGCGACGTCGGCAAAGCCGGCTTTGCTGGGAAGCTGTCCAAGTTCCTGCATGACGCCCGGGGAGGATGATGTGAAGTCGGCGTAGACGCTGCCGGCGCCAAGGACCGGCAGGCATTCCTGTGCCACGCTGCGTGCGGCGGCGGCGCCGGTCATCACCAGGACGATGTCAGCCCCCGTGCATGCTTCGGCCGTGGTGGACGCCCGGGTGACGCCATCCGGAGTCGTAGGTGCCAGGGGGTCGAACCCGGTGACCTGGTGGCCCGCAGCTGCGAGCGCTGCGGCGTAGGTGGCTCCGGCTTCGCCGAGGCCGATGACGGTGCAGGCTGTCATGGTTTGCTCAGTTCCTTCTCGTGACGATCTGGTGGTGGTGCGGTTCAGTTGCGGGCGGCGACGATTGCCTGGCGTCGGTTTGTTTCGTCAGCGAAGACTGCTTCGGCGGCTTCGGCGACGGCGGCGGCCTGGTCCCGGGGGATGACCACCACCCCGTCGGAGTCACCAACGATGACATCGCCGGGCAGGACCGGGACGCCGCCGAAGGCGACGGCGGTTCCCAGCCTGAAGGGGCCGTCCTTGTAGGGACCGGCGGGCGAAGTAGCCCTGGCGAAGACGGGCATGCCGATCTCGCCCAGCGCCTCGGCGTCGCGCGCTGCTCCGTCCAGCGCAAAACCCGCGACGCCAAGGTTGATGGCACGCTCCCCGATCAGTTCACCAAGGAGGGCGCGGGATTGATCGGCGCCGCCGGCGACCACAATGACGTCACCTGGACGAGCCAGCTGCAGGGCGGCGTGGATGCCCTTGTTGTCTCCGGGACGCGTCCACACGGTGAACGCCGGTCCGGCGAGCCTCGCCCCGGGCCAGACGGCCTGGATGGCGGAGTCCGCGACGCCGAGCCGGTCCATGGCGTCGCCAATGTTGGCGGCGGGCAGCTTGGCGAGCCGGTCCACGATGCCCTGGTCGGGGCGGGCGAAGTCGGCACTGGTGTCGATGGCTGGAGTTGTCATGGTCTTTCCTTAGGGGTGGAGGTCAGTCTTTTTTCTGGACCAGCGGAAGGACCTTCTTGAAGTCGCCCTCCTGGTCTGCCCAGAACTTCTGGTAGTCGGTGCCGTTGAGGTAGCTGGTCTGCAGGCCCAGGTCCTTCATCTTCTGCACCACTGCGGGGTCTTCGATGGCCTTCTCGATGGCGGCTTCGAGCTTCTTGGCCACGTCAGCCGGGAGGCCGGCGGGGGCGGAGTAGCCGCGGGCCGTCCCCGCGGTCAGGTCGTAGCCGGACTCCTTGAACGTGGGGATCTCCGGCAGCGAGGGGGCGCGGTCCCCGGACATGACGCCCAGCACACGTGCCTTGCCCTGCTTGCTGAGGTCGTTCACGTCGCTGACGTTGGCCACCAGGACGTCAACGTGCTTGCCCAGGAACGCGGTAGTGGCCTGCGAGGCCCCCTCGGAGAAGTGGACGGGTGCGAATTCCGAGCCGGTGCTTTCCTGGATCTGGGCCAGGGCGAAGTGTTCGCCGGTCTGGATGCCGGTGGTGCTGGCGGTGAGTGACTTCGGCTTGGCCTTGACCGCTTCCAGGAGGTCCTTCAGCGTCTTGTAGGGACTGTCCGGCTGGACGGCGATGACGGTGGGGTCGATCACCTGCCGGCCCAGCGGCTGGAAGCTGTCCCTGGTGTACTTCGCGCCGCGGGCCGGATCCAGGGGTGAGACCACCACCGAGGGGGATCCGGTGGCACCGATGGTGTAGCCGTCCGGCTTGGCACCGGTCAGGGCCGTGTAGCCGATCTGGCCGCCGGCACCGGGCTTGTTGATGACCTCAACGTTGGTGCCGAGTTCCTTTTCGAGGACCGGCTGGATGAGCCGGGCGGCAGTGTCCACGGCGCCGCCCGACGAGAAGGCCACGATCAGGTCGATTGACTTGCCTTTCTTGGGGAAGTCGCCGGCAGCCGCACCGGAAGTGCTGGCTCCGGCGTTGGCGCCGCAGCCGGTGAGGGCGAGCAGGGACGCAGCTGCGACAGCGGCGAAAAGCTTCTTGCGTGACATGGTTCTTCTCCTTTGAAGGGGTGCGGGAAATGCGGGTGTGGCGGGGAGTCAGGCCTCCGGGTCCTCCATGAGGGCCTTGGGCTTGCGGAGTTTGAGCAGCGGACTGCAGATGATGAGCAGGCCGATGCCGATCAGGACGGCGGAGATGGGACGGCTGGTGAAGACGGTGAAGTCGCCCTGGGAGATCTCCAGCGATTCGCGCAGGGAGCGTTCCATCAGCGGCCCGAGCACCAGGGTGAGCACCATCGGCGCCAGGGGGATGTCGAGGTTCCGCAGTGCCAGGCCAAGGAGGCCGAAGCCGATCATGACGTAGACATCGAAGACGCTGAAGTTGATGGTGTAGGCCCCGATGACCATGAACACGAGGATCACTGCCGTCAGGATCGGGGTGGGCACGCGGAGGATGGAAGTCCACAGCCCCACGAGCGGGACGTTGAGCAGCAGCAGGATGATGTTGCCGATGAAGAGGCTGGCGATGATGGCCCAGGCGATCTCGGAGTGTTCGGTGAACAGGCTGGGTCCCGGGGTGAGGCCCTGCTGCAGGAACGCGCCCATCAGCACGGCGATGGTGGGCGAGGCGGGAATGCCAAGGGTGAACAGCGGAATCAGGGCAGCGTTGGCGTGGGCATTGTTGGCGGTCTCCGGACCGGCGACGCCTTCGACGGCCCCCTTGCCGAGCTCGTGGCGGAACCGGGAGAACCTCTTCTCGGTGGCGTAGGAAAGGAGCGAGGACACGGACCCGGTCATGCCGGGAATGAGGCCCAGGCCGAAGCCGACGCCGGTACCGCGCGCCATGGCGGGTGCACTGCGGCGCCATTCCGTCCGTGACGGGAACAGCTGCCGGAAACCGGGGGCATGCACCACCGGGGTGGGCTCGTTCCGGCGGAAGGACAGGATCTCGGAGAGCCCGAAGACACCGACGATGACGGCAACGAAGCTGACGCCGTCCAGGAGGTTGTCGATCCCGAAGGTGAAGCGCGGGGCGCCGGCCACGGGATCGATGCCCACCATGGAGATCAGCAGGCCCAGGGCACCGGAGATCAGGGCCTTGACCATGGACTTTCCGGCGAGTGCGACCAGCAGCGAGATGCCCACCACCATGAGCGCGAAGAATTCGGGCGGTCCCACCAGCAGGCCCATCTCACCGAGCGGCTTGGCGGCGGCCACCAGGCCGACGGTGGCGATGGTGCCGCCGATGAAGGAGCCGACGGCGGCCAGCGTCAGTGCCGCTCCAGCCCTCCCCATTCTTGTCATGGCATAGCCGTCGATGGTGGTGATGGCGGAGGAGGCTTCGCCGGGAGTGTTCAGGAGGACGCTGGTGATGGTGCCGCCGTACTGGGTGCCGTAAAAAATGGCACACAGCATGATGATGGACCCTGCAGGGTCGAGGTTGAGCGTCAGTGGGATGAGCAGTGCCACGCCGGCGACGGGGCCGACGCCGGGCAGGACGCCGATGATGGTGCCTAGGAGGCAGCCGAGGAAGGCAAACAGCAGGTTTTGCCAGGTCATGGCGGTGGCAAATCCGCCGAGCAGTTCGTTGAGGGTTTCCATGCCTAAAGTCCGATCAGGTTCAGCGGAGTAAATGCCGACACGGGAAGGGCCACATTCAGGCCGTAGTTGAAGGCGTAGAAGGCACCGACGCTTCCCGCCAGGGCGATGATCAGTGAGGGCACCCATGCCCGGCGTCCGCGGATTTTCAGGTGGTAGAGCAGGAACGCGAACATGCTCAGCTGGAAGCCCAGCAGGTCCATGACGGATGCCAGGATGACCAGGCTGGTGACGACGGAGATGACCACCCCCTTGTCCACGCCCACACCCTTGGCGCTCGGCCGGCGGAGTTCCTGGAGGAGCCAGATGGCCGACATCGCCACCAGGAGAGCCCCCATTGCGAAGGGGAACAGGCCGGCACCGGGGCCCAGGGACGTCCAGAGCCCCAGGCTCACCGAACTGGCCAGGACATAGACGCCGACGGCGGCGAAGGCGCCGATCCCCGCCAGCACCCCGGGAGCGATCCGGATGGTGCTCCGTGCTTTCGTCGTGACTGACTCCGTTGTCATGGGTTTCCTTTTCACAGCGCGTCATTGCGTTTCATAGAATGAAACTATATTGCGTACTGAGAAATAGTGACAGGAGACACAGGGACTGTCAAGCGCAAAGAACGTACATAGAATGAAAGAATGGCGACGACGACTTCCACCACGGCCGGCACGGCAGAAGAGGGCCCCAAGTCCTCGAACATGCGCTCCCTCTCCAGGGCCATGGAGGTCTTCGCCGAGCTGCAGCGGGCGGAGCGGCCGCAGCGGCTCAGTGATCTGGCGCGGAATTGCGGCATGAGCCTGCCCACCACGCTGAGGATCCTGCGGGTGCTGCAGGATTTCGGGATGGTGAGCCAGACGGACAAGTCCTACCGGATCGGCCCCGCCGTCCTGCCCGCCGCACGGAGCTTCCTGGAGAACGATCCCCTGGTGGTCGCTGCCCGCCCCGTCCTGCAGCAGGTCGCATCGCAAACCGGGCTGACGGCGTCGCTGTACTCACGGCTCGGCTTCGAGCGCATCCTGGTGGCCCGCGTCGACGGCGAGGCGCCCCTCCGCTACGACCTCCCACTGGGCAAACGGCTGCCCCTGACCCTCGGCGCCGCAGGAAAGATCCTGCTGGCATCCGCGTCCGATGACGAACTCCAGCAGGCGGTGGCGGCAGCTGTTGCAGCCGGCCAGGAAGACGCCGACCTGACGGCAAAGGATCTGCGCGCGCGTCTCCCGGAACCCGGAACCGACTACGCGTTCTCCGCCGACGAGCGTGCCACCGGCGTCCTGTCAGTGGCGGTGGCACTGCCCAGGAGGTCCGGCCAGCCCACGGAATCGATTTCCCTGACCAGCCCGGTGGAGGCGGCGAGCGAGGAAACCCTGAGGGCAGGGGTTCCGGAGCTCAGGCGGGCGGCCGGACGGTTGGCTGAGCTTCTGGAGGGCTCGGTCTACTGAGCGGGCCCGGGACGTCGGGCCACCAGGAAACTATCCCCGTGAGACACCAACTGCCCGGCAGGGGCTCCCCCTGCCGGGCAGTTGGTGTGGCGGCCGACGCGGTGACCTCCCGCCGTCGTGCGCTGCCCAAAAGCGTGCCCCGCGTGACGCGGGTGAGGCCTCAGCTGGTCTTCAGGCCCTCGAGGTCCTCGAGCGACTTGCCTTTCGTGTCCGAGGACATCAGGGTGGCCACCGCGGACACCAGGCAGATCCCCAGCGTGGTCAGGCCGATGGTGAGCGGCACGTTGGTGGAACCGGGGGGAGCGATTGCGGTGAAGATGCTCGGGAAGAACGAGGCGATCATCAGCCCGATGTTCTGCGAGACGGCAAAGCCGGTGACCCGGATCCGCATGGGGAACTGCTCCTGGAAGAACGTGGCGAAGGTGGCGTTCCACATCTGGAAGAAGATGCCCTGCACGATCACGACGCACACGAAGACCAGCGGCAGGCTTCCCTGCTGGATCGCCCACAGGTACCCGGTCACCAGCACGCCGCCAATGACCCCGCCGGCCGCCATGAGCATCCGCCGGCCGATCCGGTCGGACAGTGCGCCGAAAAACGGGATGGTGATGACGGCAGCGATATTGGCCACCAGGGTCACCCACAGGAACTCGCTGCTGGAGAAGCCGTTGCCGTAGCCCTTCTGGGTGGCGTAGGAGACGCCGAAGATCAGGGTGGCCATGCCGATCACGTTGGTGAACGTCATAAGGATGCAGCGGACCAGGACGCCGGGGCGGGAGCGGAGGAGTTCATTGAGCGGGAAACGCTGCTTGGCGGGGGCCGCCCCGGACTGCGCGGCGTAGGCGGGGGGTTCGGTCACGCGGCGGCGGATCAGGTACCCGGCAAGGATGACGACGGCGCTGAGCAGGAACGGGATGCGCCAGCCCCAGGAGCTGAACTGGGCCGCCGGGAGGAGGGCGGCGAGCGGGAGGAGGACGGCCGTGGCCAGGATCGAGCCCACTTGCGTGCCTTGGAGGCTGAAGCTGGCGAAGAATCCGCGCTTTGCGTCCGGTGAATGCTCGACGATCATGGCGCTGGCACCGCCCAGTTCACCGGCAACGGCGAAACCCTGGATGAGCCGGAGGATCACCAGCAGCGCGGGTGCGAGCAGGCCCACCTGGCCGTACGTGGGGAGCAGGCCAACAGCGAACGTCGCGAAGCCCATCAGCAGCATCGCGAACACGAGCACCTTCTTGCGGCCGTGCCGGTCACCATATGCGCCGAGCACCACGGCACCGATGGGCCGGGAGACGTAGCCGACGGCGTAGGTGGCCAGGGAGGCGATGATGGCGACGGTCGGGTTCCCGGACGGGAAGAAGATGGCTGGGAAGACGAGGGTTGCCGCCAGCGAGTAGAGCGCGAAGTCGTAGTACTCGAGGGCGCTTCCGATCCAGCCGCTCATCGCGGCTTTCCTGGGGTCCCGGACGCCGGTTCCAGCCCCTTGGCTGGTGAGGGGCACGCGGGTTGGGGTGGTGCTCATGTGCTTGTCCTTCGTCTTCATTGGCAAGGAACCGGAACCGCTGGTCGTCAGCAGTGTTCAGGGTTTGGTGTACTTCGCCGCAGCAGCCGGATCGGGGCTGGAGCGGCTCTTGAATCGATTCATCAAATATAGGAGGTGATGGGGATAACGTCAATGGCAAGCGCTATCCCGGAGGGCCGGGCAAACCCTGGACCGGAGCCCCTGCTACCGGCTGGCGTGATACGCCGCGGCCATGTCCTGCTTGGCGTGGCCCTGGCCCGCCACCCGGTCCAGCCGGGCGGCAGCGGCTTCGGCGCCGTCGAGTTTCAGGCCCTCGGCTGCGGCGGCGGCGACAATGAGGTGGGCGTCCTTGCGGGCGGTGTCGACGGCGAAGGATGCCGGCTCCAGCCCGTCGTCCAGGATGAGGCCCATCTTGGCGCGCAGGTAGGGCAGATCCAGCGGACCGCCGTCGAGCACGTTGAGGAACTGCCCGGGATCGACGCCGAGCGCCTGGGCAAGCGCAACCACCTCGCCCGCGGCGTTGGAGGCGGCAATGACCCAGCTGTTGACCACCAGCTTGAGCCGGGCGGCCGAACCCTTGGCGGGGTCATCGCCGGTCCAGACGGTGCGGGCGCCGATGGCATCGAGGACGGGCGCTACGCGGTGGCGCATGGCTTCGGGGCCGGCAGCGAGCACCAGCAGCTGGCCAGCCTCCGCGGGCGCGCGGGTACCGGAGACAGGTGCCTCCACCAGGTCCAGGCGAAGCTCCCCGGCCAAGGCGGCGAGGGCGGGAACGTCCTGTACTCCCACGGTGGTGGACTGGATCCAGGCCGTGCCGGGGCGGATGCCGGGCGCCGCCTGCCGCATGACCTGCACCACCGCGGCGGAGTCGTACAGCATGGTGAGGACAACGTCGGCGGCTTTCACCGCTGTGGCAGGGCTGGACGCCCGCACGGCACCTTCGGCGGCCAGTGGCTCGGTTTTGGCCGTGTCCCGGTTCCACACCGTCACCTCGTGGCCGGCCCGGAGTAGGTTGCGTGCCATGGCCGCTCCCATGATGCCGGTCCCCAGCACCGCCACTTTCAGCCTCGTGTCCATCACATCATTCTCCTGTTCCAGTCCTCGCGTGTCTGTCGGCAGGTACCCTTGCACCGGCTCCCCAAACCAGGTCTATCGCTTCCGGCGCCCCGCGCATGCCCGCATCTGGAGAATTCAATGAATTTGCTACCTTGGCGTCATGACGGCACACGGCGGCTTTCCCGGCCAGCGGCTGCGGGTGCTGCCCCGGCCCATGGTCCGCACTGCACTGGGCGCATCCATTACGGGCCGCCTCCTTGTGACGGATGCCGGCCATTTCCCAAGAGCGGCCGGCCACCTCCGCATGCGCCCCCGCGGGGCGGAGGAGTCCATCATTGTGGTCTGCGCGGCCGGCGCAGGACAGCTGGAGGCGGGCGGCGGGCCGCCCATCCCGGTAACCGGCGGACAGGCGTTCGTCATCCCGGCCGGAACAGCACACCGGTATGCCGCCGACGGCAACGATCCTTGGAGCATCTGGTGGCTCCACGTCAGCGGGCCGGACGCCGACGAGATGGTCGGTGAAATCGCCAGGTCCGGGAGCGAGGCCGTCTTTGCACTCAGGGACGTGTATTCGGCCATCGACCTGATCAACGACACCTTGGGAGCCATGGAACGCGATGACGCGAGGTCCTCCCTCCTCCTCGCCTCGGGTTCGGCCTGGAGGCTGCTTGCTGTCCTGGCTTCAGACCGCCTGCGTGGTCCCGCGGCTTCCAGGGACCGCATCGGAATCGTCCAGGACCACCTCCGCGGCAACCTGCGGTCCAACGCCGGCGCCGTTGAACTGGCGCGCCTCGCCGGGCTGAGCGTTTCCCACTTTTCGGCCCTCTTCAAAGCTGCCACTGGAATGGGACTGGTGGAATACACCACCCGGCTTCGCTGCGCACGGGCCCGCGAACTGCTGCTGACTACCGACGCCACGGTGGCAGACATAGCCGCAACGGTCGGCTACACGGACACGTTCTACTTCTCCCGGAAGTTCAAGGCGGTCAGCGGCGTGAGCCCGCGTGAGTTCCGCCGGCGCGAGCGGCTCAACTGGTCCAGCCAGCCCTAGCCAGGCTCAACCCAACGCACCGCACTCCATCAGAGAATCCTCCAGGTTTGCCATCGAAACCGCTATTCCCGGAGCGGCCCTCCTGTTCCTAGAGTTGGCGGGAGATCCCCACCCAGCAGCCAGGAGAACCATGCATCAGCACGCCCCCGCGCCCCTCGACCTGTCAGGCACCTGGCACCTGAGGCTCGACCGGGATAATGCCGGCGAAGCCGGCCACTGGCATGCGGCGGACTTCGCCGCAGATCCCGCCGGGAGTCCCTTGATCCTCCCCGGTTCGGTCCAGCACCAGGGGTTCGGCGACGACGTCACCATGGACACGCCTTGGACCGGGCTCGTCGTCGACACCTCCTTCCACACCGATGACCGCTACGCGCGGTACCGCGAAGAGGGGAACATCAAGGTGCCCTTCTGGCTGCAGCCGGAGAAGTACTACAAGGGGGCCGCATGGTTCCAGCGGAAGGTCACCGTGCCCGCTGAGTGGGCGGGGCGGCCCAGCGCGCTGGTCTTGGAGCGGGTGCATTGGGAATCGACAGTGTGGGTGGATGGGAGGCGGATCGGAACGGATCGCAGCCTGTCCACTGCCCACCGCTTCGCCCTTGGCGAGCTGGCGCCGGGAGAGCATGTCCTCACCCTCCGGATAGACAACCGGATGGTGGTGGACGTAGGTCCGAACGCCCACAGCGTCTCCGACCACACCCAGGGAAACTGGAACGGAGTCATCGGAACCCTCCGGCTTGAGGCCGTACCGGCGGTGGCCGTGCGGAAGGTGGCGCTGTTTCCCGACGCCGCTGCCAGGACGGTCAGGGCGAAAATCGACCTGACCGGTGGAAGCGCCGGCCTGGGCAGAGGCACCGTCACGGTGAACCTCCGCCGCTTCAACGTACCCGGGGCCCATGAGCCGGCGCCTGCGAGTGCGCACTTCGACCTCGAGTACCCCGAAGGCCTGTCCCGCCGGGGCCTGACCTCCAGCAGCGGGCATATTGACCTGGACATTCTGCTGGGCCACGATGCCGGCCTCTGGGACGAATTCAACCCGGCCCTGTACGAAGCGGTCACCACCGTTGTTTCAACCGTGAATGGCACTGTCCACCGTGACGAGCACCGGACCACGTTCGGTGTGCGGACCGTCACCGCCCGGGGAACACACGTGGCAGTGAACGGACGCAGAACCTTCCTCCGCGGCACCATCGAGTCCTGCGTGTTTCCACTCACGGGCTATCCCCCAACGGACGTGGCGTCATGGCGGCGCGTCATCACAACCTGCAAACAATTCGGCCTGAACCTCCTGCGGTTCCACTCCTGGTGCCCTCCCGAAGCGGCTTTCATCGCCGCGGACGAACTCGGTTTCTACCTTCAGGTGGAAGCCCCGGTGTGGGCCAACCAGGGCACCCGCCTGGGTGAGGGGGCACCGGTAGACGCCTTCATTTACGAGGAGAGCCAGCGGATCATCGACGCCTACGGAAACCACCCTTCCTTCCTGCTGATGGCACACGGCAACGAACCCTCCGGCCGGGACAAGGAATTCCTGGGCGAATGGGTGGGCTATTGGCGCAGGCGGGACCGGCGGCGCCTCTACACCAGCGGCGCCGGCTGGCCGGCGATCGACGAAAACGACTTTGACAACATCCCCGACCCGCGGGTGCAGCGGTGGGGTGAAGGACTCTCGTCCCGCATCAACGCGGCCGTGCCTGAAACGGAGACGGACTACAGCAACTGGGTCCAGAGCCGGGAAAAACCCATCATCAGCCACGAGATTGGCCAGTGGTGCGCATACCCGGATTTTGCCCGGGCCAGTAAATACACAGGGCTCATGAAACCGCGGAACTTCGAGATCTTCGCCGACTTCCTGGCCAATTCAGGGCTTGAGGACCAGGCCCACGAATTCCTCATGGCCTCCGGACGGCTGCAGACCCTTTGTTACAAGGAGGAGATCGAGTCCGCGCTGCGCACCCCCGGTTTCGCCGGTTTCCAGCTGCTGGCGTTGAATGATTTCCCCGGGCAGGGGACCTCCCTGGTGGGAGTCCTGGATCCCTTCTGGGACGAAAAAGGCTACGTCACGGCCCGTGAGTTTTCCCGTTTTTGCAGCCCGGTGGTTCCGCTGGCCCGCTTGGCCAGGCGCGTCTGGCAGGCAGGGGAAACACTGACGGCGGACCTGCAGGTTGCGAACTTCAGCCCGGGGGCGTTCCACGGATCCATCTCGTGGAAACTTCTGGACGGACAGGGGCATCCCCACGCCCAGGGTGAACTCCCGCCCACCGCAATCGCGATCGGAAACGACGTCCGCCATGGTTCCATCAGCGTCGCACTGCCAACGGGCAACGCGGCACAGCGCCTCACCCTGGTGGTGGCGGTGAGCGACGGCCAAGGCCAGCGCGGCGAAAACGACTGGGACGTCTGGGTTTTCCCCGCGTCGGCGCCCCGGAAACCGGCTCGCCGGGAGGCAGGCAGCCTGCTCGTGACGTCAGACCCGGACCTCGCCGCCAGGCGGCTAGCCCAGGACGGCACGGTGCTCCTGCTGGCTGATCCAGCCAGCATCGAGAACGACGTCCAGTTCGGCTTCTCCACCGTGTTCTGGAATACAGCTTGGACGCGGAACGAGCCGCCCCACACGCTCGGCATTGTCTGCGACCCGCAGCACCCCGTCTTCGACGGGTTCCCCACCGGCAACCATACGGACTGGCAGTGGTGGGACCTGCTCCAAGGCGCCAAACCGTTGGTCCTTGACGCGGTGCGCCCCGCTCTCAAGCCGCTGGTGCAGCCGATTGATACCTGGTTTACGGCCCGCAGGTTGGGGCTTCTGGTGGAGGCGCGGGTGGGCAACGGCCGGCTGATGGCCTGTTCCCTGGACCTCGCGGGCGACTTGTCCGGCCGGCCGGCAGCACAACATTTCATGCGCGGACTGGTCAGGTACCTGAAGAGCCCTGAATTCGAACCGAAGGTCCAGCTCGAAGCCGGACAACTCCGCCCGCTCCTCAACCTGCCACAGGGGGCCTAATCAGCCAGGAGAGCCCACTACCTCAGGCGGGACGGGACCCTACCAGGCCTGATGTTCCCGGGTGAGGCCGAAGGGGACCGTCTCGCTGAGGGCAACGGTGAATTTGTCCACGCCGTGCCGGGTGACGAGGATGCCGTGGCTCTTGCCGGTGAGGGCGTGGGCCTTGGCGGCTGCGACGGCGGCGTCGAGTTCGCTGTCCATGCTCTGGCGGTCGGACACGGTCAGGGTCAGGGGGAAGTTCATGTGATGGTGCCTTATGTCTTTCGTGGGGTGGGGTGGTCAAGCGACGCCCTGCGCTCCCCCTGGCTGCATCGGCGGTGGGCACTCACGTGCCTCGCACCATGGTGCCTGAGCAAAAATGTGCCAGCAACTTTAGATAAATGCCGCAGGTCAGGCGCGCGGAGTCCTGGATTTGTCCTGACAATTACTGGCAGAGATGCGCCGTGAATTAGAGTTGAACGGGACTGGATCCCGAAATCCAAGGCCTCCAATTCCCGTGAGACCGGCTTCGGGACATGACCCGAGACATTTTGCGCCGCCGCTTACTGTGCAACGACCTGACAAGGAATCCGCCATTTCCACCGACGCCCTCTTCGGCAACCTCACCCGGATCCGCGACGTCATCCTCCCCGCGAGGGTGCGGGCGGCGCTGAACAGCGGGCGGGGGCTGCTGGGCGGCTTCATCGTGGTGCACCTGGTCTTCCTGGTGTTCGGCGCATCCCTGTCCCTGCGCGGCGAGGCCTTCAGCGACACCTTCATCTACCGCGAATGGGCCATGGCCGGCTTCAACGACGCGAACCTCTCCGGCGGCCCCAGCCCCTGGGTCTACCCCATCCTGGCCCTGATCCCCATGGCCATCGCGGGCGTGGCAGGCCCGGGCCCGTTCTTCTTCCTCTGGGTCCTCATGACCACGCTCCTTAACGGCTGGGCGCTGCTGAAACTCACGGAGCGGGGCCGCAACACCAACGCCATCCCCGCCGGCTGGTGGTGGCTGGCATTCACGTTCCTGATGGGCTGGCTGGGATTCGCCCGCGTGGACGGCCTCACCGCCCCGCTGGTCCTGGTAGCCCTGGCGTACGGGGTCCAGCGCCCGTTCGTGGCCTCGGTCCTGCTGGCCATCGGCACCTGGGTGAAGGTGTGGCCTGCGGCCATTATGCTGGCCCTCTTCGCCGTCGTAAGGAACCGCCTGCTGGTGGTGGTGGCAGGAATCGCGACGACGGCGGGCGTCGTGGCGCTGGCAGCCGCCCTGGGCAGCGTCCCCAAGCTCCTGAACTTCCTCACCCAACAGGGCGACCGCGGCATGCAGCTCGAGGCCACCTTCACCACCCCCTGGCTCTGGCTGTCCGTCCTGAACGTTGGCGGTTCCCGGATGTACATGAACACGGACATCAACTCCATGCAGGTGGACGGCCCCGGCACCGCCACCATGTCCGTGCTGATGCAGCCGCTCCTGGTGCTGGCCGCCCTGCTGGTGGCAGGCCTGGCCTTCTGGGCGCTCCACAACGGCAAGCAGCACAAGGTGGCCGGCGGCGTTGACCGCACCGAACTGCTTCTCGCCGGCGCCCTCGCACTCGCCGCCGCCTTCGTGGTCTTTAACAAAGTGGGCTCCCCGCAGTTCATGGTGTGGCTGGGACCCGCCGTCGCCGTCGGCCTGGCCCACAGCTGGCGCGAATGGCGCGTCCCGGCAGCGATGCTGATCGCCATCGCCGTGGCCACGTACTTCATCTACCCGCTGTTCTACGACGCCCTCAGCCACAACAACCCGTGGATGGCCCTGGTCCTGACCATCCGCAACGTGCTGCTGGTGGTCCTGTTCCTGTGGAGTGTCCGGCGCCTGTACTCCCTGGGCAAGAAGACCGCAGCAGCCGCCCCCGCGCTCAAGGAGACCTGAGATTTCCATGAGGTTCTTCGACCGCCTGGTGACGGTCCGCAGCAAAGTCCTCCCGGCCGCGGTGGTGGACTGGTTCGCCCGCCCGTCCAGCGTCTGGTGGGGCTTCGCCGTCGTGCACGTGTATTTCCTGGGCTGGATGGCGTCCTTCTTCCTGAACGGCAATACGTTCAGCGACACCGAGCAGTACCGGCAGTGGGCCATGGCCGGCTACAACCCGGCGGACCTGACCGGAAAGATCAGTCCCTGGGTCTACCCGGTCCTGGCGCAGATCCCCATTTTCCTGGCGAACATCGCCGGGCCCGGCCCCTACCTGCTGGTCTGGTTCCTGATCATCACGGTGCTGAACGCCGTCGGCCTGCTCTACCTGACCCGCGGTCCACGGACCGTGACCGGTGTTGCTCCCGCCTGGTGGTGGCTGTTCTTCACGGTCTTCATGGGGTACCTCAGCTTTGCCCGGGTGGAAGGGATCACCGCTCCGATCGTGCTGATCGCGCTGCTCTATGTGGCGGAGCGGCCGGTGGTGGCGGGCGTCCTGCTCAGCATCGCCACCTGGATCAAGGTGTGGCCCGCCGCCGTGCTGGTGCCCATCGTGATCGCCAGCCACAAGCGCGTCCAGGTGGTGCTCGCCGGCGCCGCCGTGACCGCCGTCGTCTGCCTGGGAACCTGGCTGACCGGCGGCCTGCCGCACATCATGGACTTCCTCACCAACCAGGGCGAGCGCGGTATGCAGCTCGAGGCCACGTTCTCCACCCCCTGGGTCTGGCTGAGCGTCTTCCACATCGCCGGCTCGAAAATGGCGGACAACACGGCCATCAACTCCACCGAGGTCTACGGCCCGGGAGCCAGTACCGCGGCGTTCCTGATGCAGCCGCTGCTGGTCCTGGCGGCCGTCACCGCTGCCATCCTGCTGGTGCGGGCCTTGCGGCGCGGCGCCGAGCGGGAAGAGTTGTTCCTCGAAGGCGCCCTGATGATGGTCACCGCGTTCATCGTCTTCAACAAGGTGGGCTCCCCGCAGTTCATCATCTGGCTGGCGCCGGTGGTCATCGCCGGCCTCACCCACGACTGGGAGCGCTGGAAGGTCCCGGCGGCGTTGCTGATGGGCATCGCCATGACCACGTTCGTGATCTACCCGCTGTTCTACACGCCGCTCATCCACGCCCACCCGGTCATGGCGGCCATCCTGACCACCCGCAACGTGCTCTTGGTGGTGCTGCTGTGGTGGTCGGTGAAGCGAACCGCGGAGCTGGGCCGGAAAACCACCGCGCAGGTACCGGCAGGAGCCTAGGGGGCCTCGGAGCGGTCGACGGCGGCGCGGGCGGCGGCCCGGCGCGCAGCCCGGCGTTCCACCGCCCACGTCCACGCCCGCCGAGCCACATCCAGCGGCCTGCCTTCAATCAAGAGTTTCCGGGTGTGGACATCCAGGACCAGCAGGTAGAACGTGAAGGCCAGGGCGGTGAAGAACGCCATGGATGATGCGTCGATGGGCAGCTCGACGAAGGACCAGACCGAGAGCTGGTCCTGGGCACCGAACACCACGAAGAACGTCACGCCCACATAAAGCGACCGGATCTGCCAGTCGTCCCGGATGCCGGTGACAGCCAGGAACGGCAGGAACCACAGGATGTACCAGGGCTGGATGATGGGTGAAAGCATCACGACGGCGGTGAACGCCAGGGCCATCCGGCGCACCGCCCGCGAGTAGTCCCCGCGGAACATCAGCAGCAGGACCAGCCCGATGGCCGCCCACTTCATGCCGGTCCGCAGGAGGGTGGCCAGGGTCCCGCCCGGCAGGCCCAGGGCGTTGGCGAGCATCTCCACTTGCTGGCCCAGGAAGCCGGAGGGGGAATAGCCCGTGTAGCCGGGTGTGGGGTCCATGATGGCCCAGGTCCACCCGATCCCCAGGTTGAACGGGATGCCGCTGAGGGCCAGGACGCCAAAGCTGATGCCCGCCGTCGCCGCCCACATGAGGAACTTCCGCGGCCAGGTGGCGCCCGGGCCGGCCCACATCAGGCCGATGAACGGCAGGAGCAGCACGGTGATGGGCTTGATGCCGATCGAGGCGGTCACGAGGAGGATGCCCAGGAGGTACCTGCGGGTTGCGGCCAGGTACACGCCGGCGACGGCGAGCCCCACCATGAGGGCGTCGTTGTGCGCGCTGGCGATGAAGCTGATGAGGAACAGCGGGTTGGCCACGGAGACCCAGAGTGCGCGCGCCCCGTTGATGCCGTGCAGCTCGGCGAGCTTGGGCACGTAGATGACGCAGAGCAACACGCCGACGCCGGCCAGCAGCCGGAACAGCAGGACCGATGCGTCGGGTTGGGCGCCGGTCAGTCCCACCACCCCGCGCGCCAGCCACAGGAAGTAGGGGCCGTAGGGTGTCCGGTTTTCCGCCCAGGCGGGGTCGGCGCCAAGGGCGAACCAGTTGTTGAGGGTGGAGATGCCAACCTCGTAGGGGTTTTGGCCTTCCATCACCAGCCGGCCCTGGCCCGTGTAGGCGTAGACGTCGCGGGAGAAGACCGGGACACAGAACAGCAAGGGCAAGGACCAGGCGGAGATGGCTGCCACCACGGACCGCAGCGACGATTGGCCCCAGTCCCCCAGCCGCTGGCCCAGCCTCAGCCAGGAGCGCATGAGCAGCATGGCCCCGGCGGTCAACAGGATCGTGGAGACCGCCACCCCCCACCCCTCGGTGCGGAGCGCGATCACCACGGGCTGGCGGATCATGGGCGAGCCGTTGGCGATCCAGCCGGTGCCGATGGACCCGACGAACATCATGAGGGCGCCAATGAAACCTTCGATGATTGCCAGGTAGGCGCGGCCCTTGGCAGGCACGGAAGCGTCGGCCGGTTCGCCCGGCCGGCTGTCCGAAGTCCTGAGGTGTGACCCGCCTGCCGTCATGATGTGTGTGGTCCCCTACCTTGTTACGGCCTTGGCTGCACCAGCTCCAAGGCCGCCCTGCAACCCGGCCATTTTATCAGCCATGCTTATTGCTGCCCCGGGCCGTCCTGCAGGGCGCGGAACCGCAGGGTGGCACCAGGGCTAGGGTAGCCTTGGACCCGCAGCCGGAGCTCGCCGGCGCATTCTTTCTCCACCCCCATTGTCGTCCATGACGGGGCTGGACCCGTGCGCACCGTGGCGCGCAGACACGTTGCCCGCCGCCCCTTCCCCACGGGGCCAAGTCCTTGGAGCCGCCCCTTGTCCGTCGCTGCCACCCCCCGACCCCTCCGGCATCCGGTCACGGTCCTGACCGCCCTGCGCTCCCCGCGGCAGCTTTCCCGTGAGGTCCTGGCGGGCATGGTCACCACCCTCGCGCTGGTCCCGGAAGTCATTTCGTTTTCGATCGTCGCCGGCGTCGACCCGATGGTCAGCCTTGTTGCCTCCATCGTGCTGGCAGTGACCATGTCGGTCCTGGGCGGCCGGCCGGGCGTGGTGACGGCGGCGGCGGGGTCCGTGGCCCTGGTGATCGCGCCGCTCGTCCACGAGCACGGCGTCGAGTATGTCCTGCCCACGGTGCTGCTCGCCGGGGTGATCCAGATCGTCTTTGGCTTTGCCGGGCTCGCCCGCCTGATGCGGTTCATCCCGCGTTCGGTGATGATCGGGTTCGTCAACGCCCTGGGCGTGCTGATCTTCCTGGCCCAGGTGCCGCACGTCCTCAATGTGCCGTGGCTCGCGTATGCCCTGTTCGCCTTGACGCTGGCGATCATCCTCATCCTGCCGCGCTTCACCAAGGCGGTCCCGTCGCCGCTGGTGGCGATCGTCGTCGTCACCGCCATCGCCATCCTTGTCGGCCTCGCGGTTCCCAACGTTGCGGACGAGGGCCCGCTCACCGGCAGGATGCCGGGAATCACCCCGTTCCTGTTTCCCGTTGACCTGGAGACGTTCCAGCTGGTGCTGCCCACAGCGCTAAGCGTGGCGTTCGTCGGCCTCATGGAGACCCTGCTCACCGCCAAGCTCGTCGACGACATCACGGACATCCCGTCACACAAAGGCCGCGAGTCCTGGGCTCTGGGTGTCTCGAACATCTTCGCCGGCCTCTATGGCGGAATCGCCGGCTGCGCCATGATCGGCCAGACCGTCCTCAACGTAAAGACCGGGCAGGCCCGCACCCGCATCTCGACGTTCGTGGCCGGAATCTTCCTCCTGGCCCTGGTGACGGGGCTCAGTTCGATCATGGGCCAGATCCCCATGGTGGCCCTGGCCGCCGTGATGATGGTGGTCGCCGTGACCACCGTGGACTGGCACAGCGTCAAACCGTCCACCCTGAAGCGGATGCCGGTCCCCGAGACGCTCGTCATGGGTGTCACGGTCGCCGTCGTGGTCCTGACCGGAAACCTCGCCTACGGGGTCGTGGCGGGAGTCATCCTCGCGATGGTGCTGTTCGCACGCCGCGTGGCCCACGTCATCACCGTTGAGCGGAAATTGGCGGCCGACGGCGGGAGCGTCCGCTACGAGGTGGTGGGGCCGTTGTTCTTCGGCAGCAGCAATGACCTCGTGGAGCACTTTGCGTACGCCGACGACCCCGCCTCCGTGACGATCGACCTCAGCCGGGCCCAGATCTGGGATGCCTCAACGGTGGCTGCCCTGGACTCGATCGAAACGAAGTACGCGGACCGGGGGGCCGCGGTGGCGATCGAGGGCCTGGACGAGCGCAGCACCGGGTTCCACCGCCGCCTTACGGGGCATTTGGGCGCCTGACCAGCCCGGTCCTTCCTGACGCATGGCTTCATGGGTCTACCCTGAGCCATGAGCCCCCAACAGAAGACCTGGCACGAGAAACACAAAGCTTCCCTGAGCAAGGGACAGCGGGCCGCTGACATCATGCGCAACGGAATGGGAAGCTGGCCCTTCGTTGCCAGCTTCATCGGCTTCATGCTCATCTGGGCCGCCATCAATACCGTGGCACTGGCCGCCAACGCCTGGGACCCGTACCCCTACATCCTGCTGAACCTCTTGCTTTCAATGCTCGCCGGGCTGCAGGGCGCCATTCTGCTCATCGCCGCCAAGCGGCAGGACGCCATCGCCGCAGCCATGGCCCAACACGACTACGACACCAACGTCGAGGCGAAAAAGGAGATCGAGCTGCTGATCTCCATGAACCGGGTCCAGCTGGAAATCCTGCAGGAATTGAGGAAGGCGGCCACCCCGTAGGCCCGGGCCTCCTTTACTCCGCGGGAGGTGCAGTGGATTCCCGGACGATCACCTGCGTGGCCAGTTCGACGCGGTGCGAATCCAGGACTTCACCGCGTGCTTGCCGCAGCAGCGACCTCAGGGCAGCCCGGCCCATCTCCTCCAGCGGTTGGGCCACGGACGTCAACGCCGGCACGGACTCTTCGCCCTGGATGGTGCCGTCGAACCCGATGAGGCTGATGTCCCCCGGGACCCGGAGGCCGTGGTGTGCAGCTTCGGACAGAACCCCCAGGGCAATGCTGTCGCTTCCGGCGAAGATGGCCGTGGGTCGGTTTTCGAGGCGGAGCAGTGCCTTCAGGCCGGCAACTCCGCTGTCGCGGCGGAACCTGCCGCCGGCGACGATGTATTGGGGGTCCACGGGCACGCCGTGGGCCGTCAAGGCTGCCATGTAGCCGTGCAGCCGGGCCTGGTTGCACTCCGCCCGCTCTGTTCCGCCGATGTAGGCAATGCGCCGGTGGCCCAGTTCCAGCAGGTGCTCGGTGGCGGCTTTCCCGCCGGCCCAGTTCGTGGCGCCGATGCTGACCACGTCCGCCGGCGGCGGATTGAGCGGATCGATGACGACGACGGGAATGTGGCGCCGCCGGAAGGCAGGCAGCTGCGCCTCGCTGAAGGCCGAGGTCACCACGATCATTCCCGCCCTGCCTTCGTCGACCAGGCGCTGGGCCCGGCGGTCAGCGCTTTGGGCGGAAGGTGCCGTTGGGCCCGTAACGCTCAGCATGACCTCGACGTTCTCGGATGCGGCGAAGTTCAGTACTCCCGCCAGGACCTCGGAGGTGTAGGCGGATGTGAGGACATCCACCACCACTTCAATCACCGTGCCTGCCCTGGTGGCGGTGCGCCGCTGCACCGGCGACTGGTATCCGGCTTGTTCAAGTGCCCGGAGGATCCGGGCCCGGGTCTCCGGCGCCACGTCCTCACGGCCGTTGACCACTTTCGAAACCGTGGGTGTCGAAACCCCGGCCTGCGTGGCAACGGTAGCCAGCGTTGGCTTGGCCCGCCCCTGCGATTTTGTCCGCATAAATTTTCGCAATCTTTCGAAAATGCTGAGGTTCATCATTGTGCAGGGGCTTTATCGGCCAGTCAAACCATATGGACGAAAGATCCAAGCGCGTCGAAAAATATCCACATTGATCCCTTGACCGTCCGCGCTTTTCGGGATTTAGTTTACACCGTGACTTATATCACTCGCTCGAAATGTTTCGGGTGAGATCGGAGCGGATGCCCCGGACCTCGACAGTAATTTCACAAATGGAGAAGCAATGAAGCAACCCCAGACATCACGGCGCTCTTTCCTCGCCCTCGCTGCCCTCACGCCCTTTGCCGTCGCTGCCACTTCCGCGTGCGGGACGTCCGGTCCGGGCGCCTCCAGCGGCAACGGGGGTGCCAGCATGTGGTTCCTTTCCGGCGAACCGAACCAGACCACGATGCAGAAGGCAGTGGACACGTTCAATTCCGCCAACGCAGGCGACAAGATCGCAGTCACTTACTTTCAGAACGACGCATACAAAACCAAGATCAAAACCGCGATTGGCGCCAACCAGGCGCCCACCATCATCTACGGCTGGGGCGGCGGCGGCCTGAAAACGTATGCGGAAGCGAGCCAGGTTGAGGACCTCACCAGCTGGTTCGACCAGAACCCGGACCTCAAGAAGAAGTTCTTCCCAGCCTCGTTCGGCGCCGCCACGATCAACGGCAAGATTTATGCCCTCCCGAACCAGGCTGTCGCTCCGATCGTCCTGTACTACAACAAGGAGATCTTCCAGAAAGCCAATGTCCAGCCGCCCAAGACCTGGGACGACATCATGTCGCTGGTGAAGACATTCAATGGCATGGGTATTGCTCCCTTCTCCTTGGGCGGCCAGTCCCGCTGGACGTCGATGATGTGGCTTGAGTACCTGTTGGACCGCATCGGCGGCTCGGACGTGTTCAAGGCGATCTTTGACGGCAAGCCCAATGCCTGGAAGGACCCCGCCGTGATCGAGACCGGCACGAAGATACAGGAACTCGTCTCCGCGGACGGCTTCATCAAGGGTTTCTCGTCCATCACCGCCGACTCGCAGGCAGACCAAGCCCTGCTGTTCTCGGGCAAAGCCGCCATGATGCTGCACGGTTCATGGACTTACGGCTCCATGAAGAAGGCGGGCCAGAACTTCGTCCAGGATGGAAAACTTGGTTTTGTCCAGTTCCCCACGGTTGCCGGCGGCAAGGGCGACCCGAAGAACGGCGTCGGCAACCCTGCCCAGTACATGTCGATCTCGGCAAAGGCCAGCGACAAGGAAAAGGAATCGGCCAAGAAGTTCTTCAAAGACGGAATCATGACGGACGCCGTGATCGATGCTTACATCAATTCCGGCTCAGTGCCTATCGTCAACGGCATCGAAGAGAAACTGAATACCTCCTCCGACAAGGATTTCCTTAACTTTGTCTACGACCTGGCCAAGAACGCCCCCAACTTCCAGCAGTCTTGGGACCAAGCGCTGAGCCCCACTGCGGCGGAGGCGCTGCTGAACAACATTGACCAACTGTTCCTGAAGTCGATCACTCCCCAGCAGTTCGCGGAGAATATGAACGGCACCCTCGGGAAATGACCAGCACACTCTCCACCGCCCCGCATGCCACCGCAGCTGTGGCCGGTTCGACTCCCACTGAACAACGCAGGGCCGCCCTGGCGTGGCTTACGGTACCGGCCCTGTTCTTCTTCCTGGCGTTCGCCGTCGTTCCCCTGGCCGGTGTCCTGGTCCTCAGCTTCACCAGCTGGGACGGCATCGGCGCAATCGGCGCGGCCGGCATGGACAACTGGCTCTCCGTGCTGGCCGATCCGGGCCTCTACAACGCCTTGGGCCTGACCTTCCTGATCATGATCGTTTCCTGGCTGGTCCAGACTCCCATCAGCCTCCTGCTGGGAGTCTTTACGGCGGGAAACCAGCGGTACCGGGCGGCTCTTGCGGTGCTGTACTTCCTTCCCCTACTGCTGTCCTCAGCCGCCGTCGCCATTGCCTTCAAGGCCCTGCTGGACCCGAATTTCGGACTGGCGACAGGCTTGGGCCTGCCCTTCCTGGCACAGGACTGGCTGGGGGTGCCCCACTTGGCCCTGGGCCTGGTCATCTTCGTTATCGCGTGGCAGTTCGTTCCGTTCCATACCCTGATCTACCAAGGCGGCGTCCGGCAGATCCCCAAGTCACTTTATGAGGCGGCCCAGATCGATGGTGCCGGAACGGTCAAGCAGTTCTTCCACATCACCCTCCCTCAGCTGAAGTACACGATCATCACGTCGTCCACGCTGATGGTGGTGGGTTCGCTGACGTACTTCGACCTGATCTTCGTCCTGACCGGCGGCGGGCCCGGCAACTCGACGCGAATCCTTGCCCTGGACATGTACCTGCGAGGATTCCGGGCCAACCTCATGGGCCCGGCCAGCGTCATCGCCGTCATTCTCGTCATCATCGGCCTTCTTCTCGCCCTGCTGCTCCAGCGCCTCGGCGGCAAGGACAAGCAGGGCAGCCAACTGGAAGGTTTATAGGGTGAGTACAGTCCTGAAAAGCAATGCCCGGGAGGACCGGACCGGTTCTGCCGGCAGTCCTTCCGCCGCCCCACCGCGGCTCGGCACCCGGCTAAAACGCCTGAACATACCGGGCGGGCTGGGTGGCTGGATCTGGCTCGCCATCATCATCCTGCCGGTCTACTACGTGGTGATCACCAGCCTTAAGACGCAGGCAGGGTACTTCGGGCAGAACCCCTTGGCGGTGCCCGCCTCACCCACCCTGGAGAACTACCAGATGGTTCTAGAGGCCGATTTCGCCACCTATTTCACGAACAGCGCCATCGTCACCCTCGGTTCCGTGATTCCCGCAGTACTCGTATCATTCATGGCCGCGTTCGCAATCGTCCGTGGCAGCGGCCGGTTCCTCAAGCTCGTCAACGGGATGTTCCTGATGGGACTCGCCATCCCGCTCCAGGCCACGATCATTCCCATCTACCTGATGATCATCAGGCTCAACCTGTATGACAGCCTCCTGGCGCTGATGCTTCCATCCATCGCTTTCGCCATCCCGCTGACCGTCCTGATCCTGTCCAACTTCATCCGGGACGTGCCGAACGAACTGTTCGAGTCCATGCGGCTGGACGGCTGCAGCGAATGGCAGACCATGTGGCGGTTGGCCCTGCCCCTTACCCGTCCGGCCATCGTCACGGTTGCGATCTACAACGGCCTGCACGTCTGGAACGGTTTCCTGCTTCCACTGGTCCTCACCCAAAGCCCGGGCCTGCGGGTCCTGCCGCTGGGTCTGTGGACTTTCCAAGGGGAGTACAGCGTCAACATCCCTGCCGTGCTTGCCTCCGTAGTCCTGAGCACGCTGCCCATCCTCGTCCTGTACATCATCGGCCGCAGGCAGTTGCTCGCCGGCCTGACGGCCGGCTTCAGCAAGTAGAAAGGACCAATGCCATGACTTCCGCTAAACCCCTCCGCGTGGGCATGGTGGGCTACGCCTTCATGGGTGCCGCCCACTCCCACGCCTGGCGCACCGCGCCACGGTTCTTCGACCTGCCGCTGCAGCCACAGCTCACCGCAGTGGCCGGGCGGAATGCCGACGGCGTCCGCGCCGCCGCGGACAAGCTGGGCTGGGAATCGGTGGAGACCGACTGGCGGCGCCTGATCGAGCGCGACGACATCGACCTCATCGACATCTGCACGCCCGGCAACACCCACGCTGAGATCGCCATCGCGGCCCTCGAAGCCGGCAAGCACGTGCTGTGCGAAAAGCCGCTGGCCAACTCCGTGGAAGAAGCCGAGCGGATGACACTGGCTGCGGAGACCGCCGCCAAGAACGGCGTCCTCTCCATGTGCGGCTTCAGCTACCGCCGCACCCCGGCCCTGGCACTGGCCAAGCGGTTCGTGGAGCAGGGACGGATCGGCGACATCCGGCACGTCCGGGCCCAGTACCTGCAGGACTGGCTCTCCGACGCCAACGCCCCCATGACCTGGCGGCTGGACAAGGCCAAGTCCGGATCCGGGTCCCTGGGCGACATCGGGGCGCACAGCATCGATGCCGCCCAATGGGTCACGGGCCTGAACATCAGCGGGGTCTCGGCGCTGCTGGAGACCTTCGTGCAGGAACGCCCGCTCGCCGGGGACCTGGTGGGCCTGGGCGGCCACGGCGACGTCAGCAGCGAGGCCCCGCGCGGGAAGGTCACCGTCGATGATGCGGCGGTCTTCAGCGCAAAGTTCGACGGCGGCACCTCTGCAAGCGCGATCGGCGTCTTTGAAGCAACCCGCTACGCCCTGGGCCGGAAGAACGCCATGCGGTTGGAGGTCAACGGCACCAAAGGTTCCCTCGCCTTTGGTTTCGAGGAGATGAACGTCCTGTCCTTCTACGACGCGGCCGAATCGCCCGACGCCGGATTCCGCCGGATCTTCGTCACCGAGCCCGAGCACCCGTACGTCGGAAACTGGTGGCCCACCGGGCACGGCCTCGGGTACGAACACGGTTTCACCCACCAGGTGGTGGACCTCGTCACCGCCGTCGGCGAAGGCCGGCAGCCTGAACCGTCCTTCGCGGATGCCCTGCAGGTGCAGCGGGTCCTCGCCGCCGTGGAGTCCAGCGCCGCGAATTCCAGCCAATGGCAAAAAGTCTGAGCGATCCACAGCTTCAACAAACCAAGGAACACCCTATGACACGACCAATCACGCTGTTCACCGGCCAATGGGCCGACCTGCCCTTCGAGGAAGTGGCCCGGCTTGCGGGCGAGTGGGGTTTTGACGGGCTGGAAATCGCCTGCTGGGGCGACCACCTGGACCCCCGCCGGGCTGCGGAGGACGACAACTACCTCCAGGGCCGGCTGGACATCCTCGAGAAGAACAACCTCCAGGTCTTCGCCATCGCCAACCACCTGACCGGCCAGGCCGTCTGCGACGACCCCATCGATGAGCGCCACCAGGGCATCCTGTCGGCGGAAGTCTGGGGCAACGGCGAACCTGAAGGGGTACGCCGCCGGGCAGCGGAAGCCATGAAGGACACCGCGCGGGCGGCCGCACGGCTTGGCGTCAAGACCGTGACGGGGTTCACCGGCTCCTCCATCTGGAAGGCCGTCGCCATGTTCCCGCCGGCCTCCCAGGCAATGATCGACGCCGGATACCAGGACTTCGCGGACCGGTGGAACCCCATCCTGGACGTCTTCGACGAGGCAGGTGTCCGGTTCGCCCTCGAAGTCCACCCGTCCGAGATCGCCTACGACTACTGGACCGCGAAACGGACCCTTGAAGTCATCGGGCACAGGGAGAATTTCGGCCTGAACTTCGATCCCTCCCACTTCATCTGGCAGGACCTGGATCCCGTGATGTTCCTGCAGGACTTCGCGGACAGGATCTTCCATGTGCATGTCAAGGAGTCAGTCCGGCAGCTGGATGGCCGCAACGGCCGGCTGGGTTCGCACCTCGCCTGGGCGGATCCCCGCCGGGGCTGGGACTTCGTCACGGCAGGGCACGGAGACGTGCAGTGGAACCGGATCTTCCGGACCCTGAACGCCATTGGCTACGACGGCCCCACCAGCATCGAATGGGAGGATGCCGGAATGGACCGCCTGGTCGGGGCCCCGCAGGCGCTTGCCATGGTCCAGAAACTGGCCCGCATCGCCCCGCCCGCAGCCGCTTTCGACGCCGCCTTCGCCAGCCGGTGACCAATGCTCTTTCCGGCCTGCAAAGCCGGTAGCCAAACAAAGGAAGTTCAATGACAGAACGCAAGAATGCACTGGTGGTCCGCGGCGGCTGGGACGGGCACCAGCCCTACGAGGCCACCGAGCTCTTCATTCCCTACCTCAAAGACAATGGCTATGACGTCCGGGTGGAGGAATCCCCCAAGGTCTACGCCGACGCCGCCTATATGGCCGGGGTGGACCTGATCATGCAGTGCATGACCATGAGCACCATCGAAAAGGACGAGTTCGCCGGACTCCGGACAGCCGTCGAGAACGGTACCGGCCTGGCCGGCTGGCACGGTGGAATCGCCGACTCCTACCGGAACACCTCCGACTACCTTCACCTGATCGGCGGCCAGTTCGCCTGCCACCCTGGAAAGCACGCGGACGAGTGCGTCGGCGAGCAGTCCGACAACTACGTGCCCTATACCGTCAACATGCTGCCCGCGGCCGCCGAGCACCCCATCACCCAGGGCATCACGGACTTCGACCTGGTCACCGAACAGTACTGGGTCCTCTCCGACGATTACATCGACGTCCTGGCCACCACCACCCAGAAAGTCCGCGAGTGGGACCCCTGGACCAGGGAAGTCACCTCCCCGGCCATCTGGACCCGCCAGTGGGGACAAGGCCGGATCTTCGTCTGCACCCCTGGCCACCGGGTGGAAATCCTCCAGGACCGGAACGTACGAACCATCATCGAAAGGGGCCTGCTGTGGGCAAGCCGTTGAACGTGGGGATTGTTGGCTGCGGAGCCATCATCGCCCAGTACCTCACCAATTTCCGCCGGTTGGACGGCATCCGGCTGGTCGCCGTCGCGGACCTCGATCCGGCGCGTGCGCAGGCCGTTGCGGATGATTACGACGGCGTCCGCGCCCTCACCGTCGAGGAGCTGCTCAGTGCCGGGGACGTGGACCTGGTCCTGAACCTGACCATCCCCGCCGCGCATGCGGAAATCGCCCTGAAGGCCATTGCTGCGGGCAAGTCGGTCTATGGGGAAAAGCCCCTTGCCGCCACCACTGCCGAGGCACGCCAGGTGCTCGACGCGGCGAAGGCGGCCGGCGTCGTCGTCGGCTGTGCCCCCGACACCGTCCTGGGCACTGGAATCCAGACCGCACGCAAGGCCATCGATGACGGCCTGATCGGCGCACCTATCTCGGCCACCGCCACCATGGCAACTCCCGGGCACGAACGCTGGCACCCGAACCCGGACTTCTACTACCAGCCCGGCGGCGGGCCCCTCCTGGACATGGGGCCCTACTACGTCACGGCCCTGGTGACGCTGCTGGGACCGGTGGTGTCCGTAGTCGGTGCCGCCAGCCACACCCGGAACCAGCGGACCATCGGGTCCGGACCGCGGCAGGGCGAGCAGGTACCCGTGAACATCGACTCCCACGTCACGGGGGTCCTGGTCCACGCCTCCGGCGCACTTTCCACGCTGTTCATGAGCTTCGACGCGGTAAAAACCAAGAGCCCCAACATCGAAATCCACGGCGAACGCGGATCGCTGGTGGTGCCCGACCCCAACCACTTCGATGGCGACGTCAAGGTGTTTGCCCTCGGCGCCGAGGACTGGGAGACCCTCCCGGCCTCCGCCGGATACATCGAATCCGGGCGTGGTTACGGCATCGCCGACCTCGCTGCCACCCCGCCGCACAAGGAACCACGCGCAGGGGGCGCCCTTGCCTTCCACGTCCTGGAGGTCATGGAATCAATCCTCGAGTCGGCTCACAAGGGGACTGCGGTGGCCATCCAGAGCACCGTCAACCGACCGGAAGCCGTGGCCCTGACCCTCCTTGCCGGCCAGGCCGACGCCCTCCAGCCGCACTGACCGGTTGTCCGGAGCCGCGGCCGCCCTACAGCATCTCGTCGCTGCGGGCGGCGCGGTTCCTGCCCAGCGACTTGGCCCTGTAGAGGGCGGCATCTGCCGAGGCGATGAGGCTGTCCACGCTGGAGGTGCCGGCGTCGTAGACGGAAATCCCGTAACTTGCCGTGGGCAACTCCAGTCCGCCCGGCGCGGCAGCATCGGCCAGCCGCCTGCTGATTTCCTCGGCAATTGCCTCCGCCCGCTCGGCGCTGGCCCCGGGAACCAGGATGACGAACTCCTCCCCGCCGTACCTCCCGGTCAAGTCCGTGGAGCGCACGGTAGCCACGCAGGCGTCGGCGAACGCCTTCAGGGCGAAGTCCCCTGCAGCGTGCCCGTAGGTGTCGTTGACCGTCTTGAAGTGGTCCAGGTCGGCAAGGATCAACGCCCCGGATCCGCGGGTGATGGCACGGTCGGCGAGCTGCTCGGCAGCAAGGTCAAGGAACGCCTTGCGGTTCAGGAGCCCGGTGAGGTCGTCGCGGGTGGCCACCACGCGGAGGGCGCGCGTCTGCTGTTCGCTGCTCAGCGCCGCCATGCTGAACGAGACCACCACCAGCAGCACCATGGTCACCATGGTGGTCACGGCGGAACCGAAGACCGTGACGAACACCGGACCATCCTGGCCGTCCAGGAGGAACGCCGCCCAGCGGAACAAGTAGAAGACCGAAAGCCCTCCCGCGGCCACGGCCATGGGGATGCGGACCCTCGAGTAGCCCGGTTCCAGGCGCCAGAGCTCATGGGATGCCAGCCCGATGGTGGCGCTCATGGCGGCGAGGAACACGGCGCCGCCGGACCACGTGTTGGTGGCCGGGTGGTCCAGCAAGGAGGCAACCAGCGTGACCAGGGGGATCCCCGTAAAGGCCCACTTCGGCGGCCGCGCCGTACGCAGGGAACGTGCCCCGGCCCAGACCGCCACCGCACCGTACACCAGCACCGCGTTCCCCAGCGGGTTGGCCCATGCCTGGTGGGGGGTGCCGTTCAGCAGGAAGCAGCCCGACCCCGCCAGGAAGAACACCAGGGCAACGCACCACCAGCCGCTGTACGGCGAGCGCGTCACCCGGTAGGCGGAAAAGTAGAAGAGGACCACCAGCGCAAGGGCCATCAGGCCAAAGGCGATGCGCAGGGTTGCGGTGTCCAGAACCATATGCAGGAAGTCCCCCCGAAAAGCCCGAATGCTGCCGCAGCCAGTATCACATCCCGCTGCGCCGCGCAGAAGAACCCGCGCCGTGAATAAGCGCTGCAGGCCACACTGGACGGCAGCTGGAACCCCGCCGGGAACTTCGCCGCAGGCAGCGGAGTTGAACCGGTTATGGACGACCCTCCTTCACATATGCCCTGGCCCCTCTGCCGCCTGACCGGATCACCGGCCACCACAGGAGAGGGGCGCCCCAATGTATGAATGGATCATGCTGGGCATCGGCCTGGTCCTGACCGTCGGTACCGGCTTCTTCGTCGCTTCCGAATTCGCCCTGGTGAATCTTGACCGGCACGACCTCGAGTCCCGCCAGGCCCGCGGCGAGAAGCGCTTGGGTCCCACCATCAAAGCGCTGCGGATCACCTCAACCCACCTTTCAGGTGCGCAGCTGGGCATCACGCTGACCACCCTCCTCACCGGCTACACCTTTGAACCGGCCATCAGCCGGCTGCTCAGCGGGCCGCTCACCTCGCTCGGCGTTCCCCAAGCGGTGGTCCCCGCCGTCGGCTCCGTCGCCGGGATCTTCCTGGCCACGGTCTTTTCGATGGTGGTGGGAGAGCTGGTCCCCAAGAACTTTGCCCTGGCGCTGCCCCTGGCCACCGCCAAGGTGGTGGTCCCGTTCCAGGCCCTGTTCACCGCCGTCTTCAAGCCGGTGATCCTGCTCTTCAACAACACAGCCAACCGGATCATCCGGGGGTTCGGGATCGAACCGAAGGAGGAGCTCTCCGGTGCCCGCAGCGCGGAGGAGCTGAGTTCCCTGGTGCGCCGCTCCGCCGTCGAAGGTGTCCTGGACCTTGACCATGCCACCCTGCTGCACCGCACCCTGCGTTTTTCGGAGTACAGCGCAGCGGACGTCATGACCCCGCGCGTGCGGATGGCGGCTGTCGGTGCCGGCGACACCGCGGAGGACATCGTGGCCCTGGCCACCGCCACCGGCTACTCCCGCTTCCCCGTGATCGGCCGCGACCGGGACGAGGTGCTGGGCCTCCTGCACGTCAAGCAGGCGTTCGCGCTGCCCCTGGAACGGCGCGCCAAGACCACCGCGGCCGGGCTGATGGTCGAACCGCTGCGGGTCCCGGAGTCCATGGGCGTGGACACCCTCCTGGGCCTCCTCCGCCGGCAGGGGCTCCAGGTGGCAATCGTGTCCGACGAGTACGGCGGTACCGCCGGCATCGTCACGCTGGAAGACCTGGTGGAAGAGATAGTGGGCGAGCTGGAGGATGAACACGACCGCGCGCGGGCCGGCGTGGTCCGGGTTGGCCGGTCCGTCACCTTCGACGCCGGGCTGCGCCCCGATGAACTGCTGGACCGCACCGGCATCGAGGTTCCGGACGGTGAGGAGTACGACACTGTTGGCGGGTTCGTCACGGACCAGCTGGACCGCCTGCCGGAGCTGGGCGACGACGTGGCGGTCGACGGCGGCACCCTCCGCGTGGAGCGCGTGGCGGGGATGCATGTGGAGCGGCTCCGCTTCACCCCTGCCGGGGCCGCCGAACCGCCGCGGAGCCCGCATGACCGGATTATCGACAACCTGACCCAGGAGCTGTCCCATGAGTGACTACCTTCCCGGCATCATCTGGCTGGCGGTGCTTCTGGTGGTGAACGGCTTCTTCGTGGGTGCCGAATTTGCCGTGATTTCGGCCCGCCGCTCCCAGATTGAACCCAAGGCGGAGGCAGGGAGCAAGGCGGCCAAGACCACCCTGTGGGCCATGGAGCATGCCACCCTCATGCTGGCCACCAGCCAGTTGGGCATCACTGTCTGCTCGCTGGTGATCCTGAACGTCTCCGAGCCCGCCATCCACCACCTCCTGGAAATCCCGTTGGGCCTGACGTCCCTGTCCTACGAGGCGATCAGCATCATCGCGTTCGTTGTGGCGCTTCTGCTGGTGACGTTCCTGCACGTGGTGGTGGGGGAAATGGTGCCCAAGAACATCTCCTTCTCGGTCCCCACCCGGGCGGCCCTTTTGCTCGCTCCCCCGCTGGTCCTGGTGGCCCGGGTGTTCAAACCGGTGATCTGGTCGCTGAACGGGATTGCCAATGCCGTCCTCCGGCTCTTCCGGGTGGAGCCCAAGGATGAGGCCACCAGCGCATACACGCTGGACGAGGTCGCCACCATCGTGGAGCAGTCCACCAGGGACGGGATGCTGGCTGACACCAGCGGCACCCTGACCAACGCGTTCGAATTCACGGCCAAGACGGTGGCAGATGTCCAGGTCCCGATGGCGGAGATGGTGTTGCTGCCGGAGTCGGCCACGCCTGCGGATATCCAGCAGGCAGTGGCCGGGCACGGCTACTCCCGGTACATCCTGACCAACGGGGCCGGGGAGCCTGACGGCTACCTCCACCTGAAGGACGTCATGGACCTGACCACGGCCGCAAAGTTCCACCAGCCTGTGCCGGCCAAGCGGATCCGGCGCCTCGCCTCGGCTTATGCCGGCGCCGACCTTGAGGACGCACTGGCCGCCATGCGCCGGACGGGGGCCCACGTGGCCCGGGTGTTCGACGCCGATGGCAGGACCACCGGGATGCTCTTCCTTGAAGACATCATCGAGGAACTGGTGGGCGAGGTACAGGACGCCACCAGCGCCTAGCGTGCCGCGAGGGGGTGCGGATCCACGGGAATCCGTGCCCCTTTGCGTTCCTGGCCTCTGGTGCCCGACGCCGGCGGCCACTAAAGTGGGTCCCGGCCCCGTCCTGCCGTTCCCAGCAGGGTGACGGGACCCGCACGAGGGAGAGGAGGTGGTTTTGATGACTGCAGTTGCCGCGCGCCGTGAGCGCCCCGCATTAACACCATCAACCATCCTTTCCCGTTGCACGCGCCTTTCCTGAGATACCTGCCCGGTACCTCGCGCCTGCCCTGGGAATCTTTCCGAGGAAACCAACGTGCATATTCCTTCAGGCAACGCCCTGGACAACCCTGGCATCAACAACCCTGCAAAAGCTGAGGGCCCTTTCGCCTACGGCTACACACCCGCCGTCGCCCGCCATTTCGCCGCGCACCCCAACCCCGGGGCCACCGGCACCGGCCGGGTGGTGCGCGTGGACCGAACGCTGCTGCTTGTCGCCGTCGCTGACGGGCTGCTCCACCTGCCCTACCCGCTCACCGGCGACCAGCCCGTCACCGGTGACTGGGTCTGGATCGGCCCCAACCGCGCCGGCGGGCGGCAGATCCTGGCCATCCTGCCCCGCAGGTCCGAACTAAGCCGCAAACGTGCCTTCGAGGACTCGTCCGCCGAGCAGGTCCTTGCCGCCAACATGGACACCGTTGGCGTGGTGGTGCCCGTGGACCGGCCGCTCACCCACAACCGGCTGGAACGGACCCTGGTGGCGGTATGGGACTCGGGCGCCACTCCCCTGGTGATCATCACCAAGGCTGACCTTGCGCAGGTGGCGGACGACGTCGTCGGGAAGGTGGTCCTGCAGGCGGCGGGCGTGGACGTGGTGACCACCTCGGCCGAAAACGGCGACGGCATCGACGAATTGATCGGCCGTATTCCGGCCGGAGGCACCATTGTGCTCCTGGGTCCGTCCGGAGCCGGCAAGTCCACCTTGATCAACGCCCTGGCGGGGCGGGAAGTCCAACAGACCGGTGCGGTGAGGTCCGGCGACTTTAAAGGCAAGCACACCACCACCGCGCGCGAACTGGTGCCGCTGTCCAACGGCACGGTGCTGATGGACACCCCAGGGGTCCGCGGCTTCGGACTCTTCGACGCCGGGGAGGGGCTGGGCGGGATGTTCGGCGACGTGGAGGAACTGGCCGCCGGCTGCCGGTTTGCGGACTGCGCGCACGGAAGTGAGCCGGGCTGCGCGGTACGGGAAGCGATTGACGGAGGCGTCCTGGAGGAGCGGCGCTGGAATTCGTACCTGAAGATGCAGCGTGAACTCGCAGCCCTTGCCCGCCGCTCCGACGTTGCCGCCCAGCGCGCTTACCACCGGGAGTGGCAGCAGAAGGTGGTGTCCGCGGGAAAGTCGCAGCGCTCCGCTGAGCGCGAGGCTTTCGAACGCGGCAGCCGGAACGCCGGGAAAGGCCGGAACCGGAAGCAGTAGCGAGCGCCCGCTACTGAATCGGCGTAACCCTTGCGCACGGCACATCCACCTCCCATAATAAATGAATGTCATTCATTTATCCGACTGCCGTTGGGGCCACCGCAGCCCCCAACCACGTTTCCCCGACCGCCGCCACCTGGATGCCCGCCGAATGGGAGGCCCACCAGCGCACCTGGATGGCGTTTCCGCCGCCCAACGAAACCTTCGGTTCCGCCGGCAGCCCTACCCTTGACCGCGCCCGCGCCGCGTGGACCAGGGTGGCGCAGGCCATCGCCAGGTACGAGCCGGTTGCCGTGGTGGCCGATCCCAGGGACGCCACCGCCGCTAGGGAGTGGCTCGGCGCGGGCATCGACGTCGTGGAGGTCCCCCTCGACGATGCCTGGCTCCGGGACAGTGGACCCACCTTCGTGCACCAGCCGGACGGTTCGCTGGCCGCCGTGGACTGGATCTTCAATGGTTGGGGCGCCCAGGAATGGGCGGCCTGGGGCAAGGACGAAGCCGTGGCAGGCGCCGTCGCCGCCGCAGCGGGTGTTCCCGTCCGGGAAAGTTCGCTGGTGAACGAGGGCGGCGGATTCCACGTGGATGGTGAAGGGACGGTGCTGCTGACCGAGACCGTCCAACTCGATCCCGGCCGCAACCCCGGGGCCACCAAGGAATCGGTCGAAGCGGAGGTTTCCACGGCCCTGGGGACCAGCAAGGTCATCTGGCTGCCGCGCGGACTCACGCGCGATTACGACGAATTCGGCACGCGCGGCCATGTGGACATCGTGGCAACGTTCGCCGGACCCGGAACCATCCTGCTTCACCGCCAGGACGACCCCGCACACCCGGATCACGCCGTCTACCTGCAACTGAAGGCGGTTCTGTCCGGCCAGGTGGACGCCCAAGGCCGGCCGCTGCGGATCATCGATGTTCCCGCACCCACCACCCTCAAGGACGATGAAGGCTGGGTGGACTGGTCCTACATCAACCACTACGTGGCCAACGACGTGGTGGTGCTGTGCAGCTTCGATGATCCCAACGACGCCATTGCCGCAGGCATCCTCGAACGCGCCTACCCAGGCAGGACGGTGGAACTGGTGGATGCCCGCGACATTTTCGCCTTCGGCGGCGGCATCCACTGCATCACCCAGCAGCAGCCGGCCCCGAGGGAGGAAGCCGCGTGAAACTGGTCGAGGAGCAGAGGCGCGCACCCGCGGCCCGCCCGTTCAACGTCGTCGAGGCCGGCATCAGCCTGCTTCGTGCCGCTCTCGAATCCGGCGAGGTCACCAGCGAGGAACTGGTGGGGCTGTATCTTGAGCGGATCCGAAAATATGACTCATCGGGCATATGTTTGAATGCCCTGGTGGTTATGAACCCGGAGGCGGTGGCAGAGGCGCAGGCGTCCGACCGGCGCCGGGCGGCCGGCTTCACACTGGGCCCGCTGGACGGCATCCCGTACACGGCGAAAGACAGCTACCAGGTCCGCGGCCTCACCGTGGCCGCCGGCTCCCCGGCGTTCAGAGACCTGGTGGCGCAGCAGGACGCGTTCACCATTGAACGCCTCCGGGCCGGCGGCGCAATCCTGATCGGGCTTACCAATATGCCTCCCATGGCCAACGGCGGGATGCAGCGCGGGGTCTACGGCCGGGCAGAGAGCCCCTACAACGCGGACTACCTTACGGCCGCGTTCGCGTCGGGGTCATCCAACGGCTCCGGGACCGCCACCGCCGCCAGTTTCGCGGCGTTCGGCCTCGCGGAAGAGACCTGGTCCTCCGGTCGCGCCCCGGCGTCCAACAACGCCCTCTGCGCCTACACCCCCTCGCGCGGGGTGATCTCCGTCCGCGGGAACTGGCCCCTGGTGCCCACCATGGACGTGGTGGTTCCGCACGCCCGGACCATGGCCGACCTGCTCGAAGTCCTGGACGTCGTGGTGGCGGACGACGCCGAGGCACGCGGGGATTTCTGGCGCGTCCAGCCGTGGATTGCGGTGCCCAAGGCATCAAGTGTCCGCCCGCCGTCGTACGTTGACCTGGGCCTGCGGGACGCTTCAGCGGCCGCCGAGGTCCTCGCGGGCAAGCGGCTGGGTGTTCCGCGGATGTACATCAACGCCGACCCCGACGCCGGAACGTCGGCCCATCCGGGCATCGGTGGTCCCACCGGGCACCGGATTGATACCCGCGCATCGGTGCTGGACCTCTGGAACGCCGCCAGGCGCGACCTCGAAGCCGCGGGTGCGGAGGTCATCGAGGTCGACTTCCCCGTGGTCTCCAACTACGAAGGAGACCGGCCCGGCGCGCCCACCATCGCCACGCGGGGATTGGTGTCCCCGGAGTATCTGCGGCGGGAGATCGTGGACCTGTCGGCCTGGGCGTGGAATGACTTCCTTGATGCCAACGGTGATCCGCAGCTGAACCGCCTTGGCCACGTGGACGGCTCCGCCATCTTCCCCGCCCCCCAAGGTTCGCTCCCGGACCGCTACGACGGGTTCGATGACGACATCAGCGACTATCCCGCCTGGATCCGGGAGCACGGCATTCCCGTCCTGGCCGACATTCCGCACCTGCCCGAAGGATTGGCGGGACTGGAAGAAACCCGCCGCGTGGACCTGGAGGAATGGATGGACCGGCTGGGCCTGGATGCCGTGGTGTTCCCGGCAGCCGCCGACGTTGCACCCGCGGATGCCGACACCAATGAGGCCTCTGCAGACGTCGCGTGGCGCAACGGCGTGTGGGTGGCCAACGGAAACCTGGCCCCCCGGCACCTGGGCATCCCCACGGTCACGGTCCCAATGGGAATCGCGGCTGACCTTGCCATGCCCGTGGGCCTGACAATCGCCGGCAAGGCTTACAGCGACACGGACCTGCTCCGCCTGGCCGCGGCCTTCGAAGCCACGGGCAGCCGCCGTGTTCCGCCGCCGCGCACCGCGCAGGCAGGAGTAACAGAGGCCTCCTGACAGAGCATCGCGGCAGTAGGGATGCCGGGCACCGCCCCTGGCTGTTTCGGCGCCAGGCCGTCAGCCAGGGGCTGTTCCGAGGGAGCAGGCGGCCGCCGCCCGTACAGCGGAAGTGCCTTGACAGCCCACTTTGTTAGCGCTGACAGTGGGATGACCCCAATACCAAGCGAAAGCCACTCAATGAAGAACTGGGCAGGAAACCTCGAATACTCCTCCGCCGATGTCCGGCGGCCGGAATCGGTCAGCGAACTGGCGGCCATCGTCGCCGAATCGACGCGGGTCAAGGCCTTGGGGTCACGGCACTCCTTCAACAGCGTCGGCGACACGGACGGTGTACACGTCCTCCTCGATGCACTCCCCCAGCAGGTGGAGGTGGATTCGGACCGTTCAACGGTCCGGGTCAGCGGCGGGGTGAGCTACGGGGCCCTGTGCCGGAAGCTGGAAGAGGCCGGCGTTGCCATCCACAACCTGGCGTCACTGCCGCACATCTCGGTTGCCGGCGCGGTGCAGACCGGCACGCACGGTTCCGGCGTCAACAACCCCGCACTGGCCGGCGCCGTGGAATCGATTGACCTGGTTCGGGCCTCGGGCGAGCAGGTCACGCTGTCCCGGAAGGACGGGGACGATTTCCTGGCCAGCGTGGTGGGCATCGGTGCCCTCGGCATCGTCACCGGCCTGGAACTGGCGGTACGGCCAAGCTTCACCATGCGCCAGCGCGTCCTGGAAGACCTTCCGTGGGACGCCGCGCTGGAGGACTTCACCGCCGTCGTGTCCAGCGCCTACAGCGTCAGCCTCTTTACGGACTATGCCGGTGACACCGTCAACCAGGTCTGGCTCAAAGCCCTCGCCGGGGAAGAGCCGCTGGCCAACCTGTACGGTGCCACGCCGGCCCTGCGCCCGCGCCATCCACTGCCGGACATGTCCGCCGAGAACTGCACCCTCCAGCTGGACCAGCCCGGGCCCTGGCTGGACCGGCTCCCGCATTTCCGCCATGAATTCACGCCGAGCAACGGGGACGAACTGCAAAGCGAGTTCATTCTGCCCCTCGAGCAGGCCCCCGCGGCCCTCCAGGCGGTCCGGGCCCTCGCGGACGGGCTCGCACCCCTGCTCTTCGTCTCGGAAATCCGCACCGGCGCCGCCGATGAGTTCTGGCTCAGCCCGTTCTTCCGCCAGCAAAGCGTGGCCCTGCACTTCACCTGGAAGCCGCTGCAACCCGAGGTGGAGGCTTTCCTGCCGGTCCTCGAGGAAGCCTTGCGGCCCTTCGGGGCAAGGCCGCACTGGGGCAAGCTGTTTACCGCGGACGGTTACAACTGGGAGAAGTTGTATCCGCGCTTCGCCGACTTCCGGGCCTTCGCCGCCGGGCACGATCCGGAGGGCAAATTCCGGAATGGGCTGCTGGACGGCATCCTGGGGGTTCCCGCCCGCCGGTAGGCTGGAACCATGATCCGCCGCCACGCAGCCCTCACCGCCGTCCTGTCCGCAGCTTTATTGTTGACCGGATGCGGCGCGGCAGGGGACGCGGCAGGCAACGCGGCCAGCGCCGCCGCTTCCCAGGCCGCCTCCGCCGTCGCCCAGGAGGTCACCAAGCAGATCTGTGCCAGGGTCCAGGACGGACTTGTCAGCGTGGACGATAAGAAAGCGCTGGCAGGGTTGGTGTCCGCGGCCCGGGAGGCCGGGGTCCCTGCGGAAATCACGACGCCGCTCGGCGAGGTGGCAGCTTCCGGGGACCAGGTGCCGGCGGACTCGGTCAAGGCCCTCAAGGACGCCTGCCCGGCCTGACCAGCAAGAGGGTTCCGCGGACGTTCAGCACGCTCCCCGCGTGTCGTCAGTTCTGCCGGGGCTGGTCCCAGCCGCGCATGCCGCCGGCTCGGCTGGCCTGGCCGCGGTGTCCCGTTCGGTGTTCGGGCGGCGCGAAGGGAACCACTCCGGAGTCGTGGCCCGGCGGGACGGCGTGGACGAACTTCGTCAGCTCCTCCCGAAGGGCTTTCCACGAAATGTCGGAGTCGTGCGGGTAGGCGTTGACCTCCGCTTCCCGTGCGGCTTCGACCGCCGCACTGCCTGCGTCTGTCAGTTCCACCATTAGCTGCCGGCGGTCCGTGACCTGGCGGGTCCGGGTAATCAGGCCGGCGGCTTCGAGCCGCAGGAGGACCCGGCCCAGCGTCTGGCTCTGGACCCTGATTTCCTCGGCTAGTTGTTCCTGGTTCAGCGGGCCGTCCGTCAACCCTTCCAGGGCAATGACGGCGGCACGGGTGAGGCCAAGGTGGGCCAGGGCATCGTCCTGGCGCCGCTGGATCAGGCGCGCCGCCAGCGCAATCAGGCGGTAACTGCTCCGGGCATCAGGGTCGAGGTTGCTGGTCATCGGGCCGCGGCCTTCCTGCAGGTGGCAAGGTGCTGGTCACCCCGCGTCGCTACCCTCCTACAATAAGCATGCTTAGCAACATATTCGCAAGTAGACTTATTATTTGCCCGCCACGGACCCGTAAGTGGTTATCTTTGGCCTTTTTTCCGCGAGCCCCTGCCACGGCCCTTGTCCGGGTTGGGAGCATAGCGCTGGGCCACTTTAGGGGCCTTTTTGGTTCCGGTTCCCCGCCGGTCCGGCTTGGGGGCCTTCTTCTCCTTGACCGGCTGGGCAGAGGGCTGCCGCGAACTGTGGGCAGTGCGCCCGCGGACGATGCCGATGAACTCCTCAAGGACCTCGTCCGTGGCCTCGGCGGGCCAAGCCAGCGCGATTTCCGTTCCGTCCATGCCGGTCAGCCGCCGCGCCACCGTATCTTTGACGTTGAGGTGGCGCGCCACCGGCGTGGGGATAATCACCAGCCCGGCGCCGGCGGCAACCACCTGGAGCGCCGCCTCGGGTCCGCCCAGTGCGGCCACATCCAGGATCGATTCCTGTTCCAGGTCGGCAAGCGCCACTTCCTCGAACACGGAAATCTCGTGGCCTTTGGGGGCCACCACCACGGGCTGCTCCTCATACAGCGGGATGACGCTGAGGCCGTCCCGGTCCACCGGAAGCCTGACGAAGGCCATGTCGGCCCTGCCGTCGCGGAGCACCTCAAGCTGGTCGCCGTCGTCCACCATGGAGGCCAGCAGCGGAATATCCTGCATCCGCTCCTCCCACCGGCGGATCCACTTACCGGGCGTCACTCCTGCCACGTAGGAGATGCGAAGCATCCGCGGCTCTGCGCCGGCAACGGCATCCGGGGCGTCAGGGGAAGGGGTATTGTCGGCGGGCACGTCTTCACAGTACCCGCCGCCCGGATACCCTTGAAGCATGACCTCTGCAAACTCCCAGTCCATGAAGCCGGCCACCGTTGCCCAGAAACTTGGCATCTACCTGCCCGCTGCGCCGCAGGAGTTCCAGGATTCAACGATCACCCGCGAGGAATTCGCCGAGCTGCAGGCCAACCCGCCGGAGTGGCTCGCCGAACTCCGCCGTAACGGCCCGCACCCCCGCCCGGTGGTGGCACAGAAGCTGAACGTGTCCATCAGCGGCCTGGCCCGCGGCGGCGTGGAGGAAGCGCTCACGACGGCGGAGATCACCGCCCTGCTGCAGGCACCGCCGCAATGGCTGGTCACCGAGCGTTCCACGCACGCAGCCGTCCGAGCCGAGGCCCAGCGGGTCAAGGACGAGGCCACGAAGAAGCAGGCCAAGAAGGACCGCGCGAAGGCGGAGTAGCCCTCAGTCCTGGTGGATCTGGATGTAGTTGCCGCAGCCGTCGTCGAACACGGCACTGGTGCCGAACGGATCCGTGGTGGGCGGCGTCTTGAAGGTGACGCCGGCAGCCGTCAGCCGTTCGAATTCGGCCTGCACGTCCTGCACGCCGAAGACGATGGCGGGCAGCCCCGCTTCACGCACGGCGTTCATGTAGTCCGCGCCGATCGGATTGTCGCTGGGCTCCAGGAGCAGCCCCGTGGAACTGTCGTCCGCACCGGGGTCTTTGATGATGTAAAGGTTGTACTCAGGCATGGCCATGAGTGTGTCGAAGCCCAGGGTCCCGGTATAGAAGGCATGGGCGGCGGCGGGATCCTGGACGTGGATGCTGCACATTTTGATACGCATGGGTCCACGCTACCCATGTCCTAACGCTTCCCAGTACCCCCTGTGGCCATTCCCTGACGCCATTGACGCTGTGCCCGGAAGAGGGTGCAATGGAATGACCAGCCCGGGCGTTCCGGCCCGGGGCCTGCGGGCGCTGGAGGTGCAAAATGTCAGCCATGGCCGAAGTCCTGCTCCAAGGACTGCATCAAGGTGCGTGGGCGGTCCTGTTGTGCGGTCCGGTCCTGGTTGCCAGCGTGGCCGCCACTGTTTTTGCCGTGCGACGCCGGGCGCTGGGCCGAAAGGGCCGCGCGGCGGAGGTGCCGGACCAGCTGTTCTGGGACCTCTTCCTCGGCTCGTGCGTTGCACTTCCGGCCTTGATCATTCCTGCGATGCTGTCCCCGTGGTCCGGGCTGGTCATGGCGGGCGCGGGTGTGGCCGCGGGCTTTGCCGCCCACCATGCCACCCCCCGGTACCTGGCATGGCATGCGGGCCGCCGTGAGCACCGGCAGCAGCACTCAGCCCATCAGGCCGCCACGGCGCGCCACGACGAGCTCTTGCTCCGCTGGCGCCGCTATGAGCTCGATCCGGCCAACACCATCGACTACCCCGCACTGACCGACGTGCGCCTGCCGGAGACCTCGGCACTGATCAAGGCGATGCGCACCGCGGACCAGCTGCGCACTGCCGCGCACGCCGCATACCCGGACGCCGTCGGGAGCCTGGCGGCAACCCTGGTGGCCGCCGAACGGGCTGCGGGAATTCCGTCCCGCCAGCCGGCCGACCAGGCAGGCTGACGTTAACTGCTGTGTCGTGTGCGGTGGATCGGCCGCAGCACCGGCGATAGCATCCGAGGATGAAGCCTGAGGAAGTGCCGGTCCATGACAAGTTCGGCCGACTGTTGGAGGACCGTGGAGTCTGGCGCCAAGCCACCACCCTTGAGGCCGCCGGGGAACTGACGGCCCGGTGGCTGGAGGGCGGGAGTTCCTACCAGCCCGGGCACTTTGCCCCGGGCTCCGACGATGAAACCAGGCCCATCGCCGGAGCCCTGGCCGAGCTGAACCGGCACGGGCTGTTCACCAAGGAATCCCAACCCGGCATCCGGGACGGCGCGGCGGCGCAACGGGAATACGTCACCGGGTTCTGCAGTGCCGATACCGCCGGTGAACTGCTGGCACTGTCCACACGCACCGAACTGGTGACCGTGGCACACGCACCGGGCGAGGCAAGCAGCGCAGCCATCCCCGTCACCCTCGCCGGATCGGAAGTGACCACGGTTCTGGGCTCCAGCGAAAACCCGGTGGAGGAGGAACAGATCCGGGACTGGGCCGTGGAAACCAACGATGCCCTGGCCCTGCTCCTCGCGGACTCCTGGTACGTGGAGATCCTGGATCCGCTGTGGGGCCGCAATGACGTGCTGCTGCCGGCCGTCCTGCAGGCACTGAAAAGGGCGGAGCAGCCGTAGCCGCTCCGCCCCGTCGTACTGCTAAAGTTCCACGGTTCCGCTCTCGCCAACACTCATTCGGCTGTTGGTGACCTTCGACTTCACCCACTGCAGCACGGTGGCCGCCCTGCCACCCGGGCTGGTCCAGTATTCCGCGGAGTCCGATTCGACCCGGAGCAGGCACACCTCGGGGGTGTCCGGACCGTCCGGGAACCATGCTTCGACCACCTGGTTCCACATTTCGTGGATCTTGGCCCGGTCCGTGACCACCTCGGCGGTTCCGGCAACGGAAACCCATTCGGTGTTCTTGCCAAAGGCGACGTTGATGCGCGGATCGGCCCGGACGTGCGCAACCTGTGAGGTGCCCAGGCCGGTGAAGAACCACATGTCGCCGTCGTCCATGACCTCCTGGACTGCCAGCGGCCGGCTGACGAGGGCGCCTGCTTCGTTGATGGTGGTGACCATCCCGATCCTGGCATCGTTGATGATTTCAGTAACCTTGCTGATGCTCTGGGCGTCAGTCATGCCTCACCTCGTTCGTCTGGAGTCGGGGACGCTCCCCGTCGCCAGCCTATTAGTAAGCATGCTTATTTACCAGCCGGCAGCGACCGGAACCTTCGCCACTTCAGTTATGCGCGCGGCGGTCAGGCGGCCCATGCGTACGGCACCGTCGACGTGCTGATAGCCTTCGGCAGCCAGGTCGGACGAGGACCAGTAGATAGGACCCACGGGGGCCAGCTGGTCCTTGCCGTAGCGGTGCAGGCCGCCCAGGTCGTAGCTGGCAGCATAGGCGCCCCGGGTCCACTCCTCCGAACCCCAGTCGGATTCGTAGTAGACCTCCGGAGCCAGGGCTTCGTCGCCAAGGAAGCCGGCAATGGATTCCAGGATGGCACGCTTGCGGTCCCCGGCACTGAGCTCGAAGAGGGCATCTGCCTTCTCATCGGAAACAAAACCCACCAGGGTGCCGCGGGAATCTCCGTGGTTGGTGTTGTCGTAAACCTCCTGCACCACGGCATCCGCGCCAAAGCCGGTACCCGAAAGCCCCTTGTCCCGCCAGAAAGGAGTGGCGTAGACGGCATGGACCTTGATGACCAGGCCCAGGGACTGGTGCTGGTGCATCTGGTGCTGGCGGCGCGGCAACGGCGGGTTGAAGGAGACGCGGGAGTAGAGGTTGGGCGGCACGGCCATGATCACAAAGCGGGCGTTGACGCTGGCGCGGTCCGACTCGACGGCGACCCGGTAACCGCCGTCGGCATCCGGCTCCCAGTTGATGGTGCGCACCGGGGAGTCCAGGACGACGTCGTCGCCCAACTCCTGCGCCTGGAGCAGCGAAACCTGCTGCATCCCGCCCACCACGCGCCGGTCCAGGATGAAGTCCTCGTCCGTCAGGTGGGTGAAGGAGCCGGCGGAGGCGGCCATCAGGACCGCCTGCAGGGCGGAGAAGGCGTGGGCCGGCTTGGTGAGCATGCCCCCTGCGATGAAGAGTCCGATGTTTTTGCAGGCTTCCTCGTTGGCGGAGTGTTGCCGCAACCAGTGATGGAAGGAGATGGTGTCCAGGTCACGGGCTTTCGGGTGGGCCCACGGCTCCGTGGCACCGATCTCGGCAGCCAGGCCGTCCAGGAGGGACACCAGGCGGTCCATTTCGACGGCGGTGTCCGCGTCCACGGGAAAGGAGTCTCCCGTGTAGCGCACGGGCGAACCGTCCGCACCGATGTAGATGGACTCGCCGTCGCGGTAGCGCGGGTAGGTCTCCAGGTTCAGTTCCCGGAGGAGTTCCAGAAGGGCGGTCTGGTCCGGGGAAACCCACTGGCCGCCAATCTCGAGCATGGCGCCGTCCACGGTGTCCGTCCAGGTGCGGCCGCCCACGCGGTCGCGGGCCTCAAGCACGGCGACGGTGAGGCCGGCCTTCTTCAGTTCACGGGCGGCGGTGAGTCCGGACGGCCCGGCTCCAACGACCACGACGTCGCGGTTCAGGTTCAGCATGATGTCCTCTCTTCGGCTTCCCTGGTGATGGAAACCACTAAATGAATGTCATTCATTTAGTAGAACTATAGCCGGTGGCATCGGGGAGCGGAAGTCCCGGATGGAATAATGCTGGAGACCACCGACGAAAGGGCAGGAATGCCGGCAGTATCAGCCGCACAGGGACGCACCGCCACCAGCGGGGGCGCGCAGAGGAGGCGGGCGGGCCGGCCGTCGGCGGCGGTGCTGGACAAAGCGGGGATTACCTCGGCCGCACTGAAGCTGGTCAGCCGCAAGGGCTATGACGGGTTGACCATGGCCGCCCTGGCCAAGGTGCTCGACGTGGCGCCGTCCGCCCTCTACAACCACGTGGCGTCCAAGCACGACGTCCTGCTCCTGGTGGAGGACCACCTGATGTCCCTGGTGGATGTTTCCGGATTCGGCGGCAGCAGCTGGGAAGACGCCGTGCGGACCTGGGCCTGGAGCTACCGGGATGTCTTTGCCGAACACACCCCGCTGATTCCCGTCATCGCCGTCCTGCCTGTGACGGATGCCCCGCAGACCCTCGCCATGTACGAAACCGTCAGCAGGGGATTTTCCGACGCCGGGTTCCCCCAGGACCGGATCGTGCCGTCCATCGTGGCACTGGAGTCCTTTATCTTTGGCTCCGCCTACGACGTCACGGCGCCCGAGGATATCTTCGACGCCGGTTCATTGGCGGAATCCACACCTTATTTCACGGCGGCCGTGCGAAGTTCGGCATCAGGGCAGGATGCGACGGCCGGGCAGGAACGTGGCCGCCCGGCCGACACCGCCTTCGGCCTTGGACTCGAAGCACTGATTGCAGGCTTTGGGGCAATCAGGAAGTAACGCCCCGCTGGCGGACTCAGGCGGTGTGATCCACCGCCACGATGATCTTGCCCCGGGTATGTCCCGACATGTTGATTCCTGCCGCGGCCGCGGAGTGGTGGATGCTACAGAGCCCACACTACTTGTAATACAAGTTTGTGACTTATATCCTAAGGGGGTGGGCGATGGAGCCCAGCCACGCCCCTAGGAGAATCAATGAGTACCGTCGACCTGATCCGGCACGTCAAGCTGTCCACTGCGCGCCTGCCCCTCACCGTTCCCATCAGCGACGCCAAGGTCTTCACCGGCCGGCAGAAGCCCATGACCGAGGTGGTCTTCCTGTTCGCCGAGATCACCACCGAACTCGGGCATTCGGGCATCGGCTTCAGCTACTCCAAGCGGGCCGGCGGACCGGCCCAGTACGCCCACGCAAAAGAGGTCGCCGAAGGCCTGATCGGCGAGGACCCCAACGACATCGCCAGGATCTACACCAAACTCCTGTGGGCCGGCGCCTCCGTGGGCCGCTCCGGCGTCGCCACCCAGGCCCTGGCCGCCGTCGACATCGCCTTGTACGACCTGAAGGCAAAACGCGCGGGACTGCCGCTGGCCAAGCTCCTGGGCTCATACCGCGACTCGGTGCGGACCTACAACACCTCCGGCGGCTTCCTCAACGCCACCCTCGACGAAGTGAAGGACCGGGCCACCCGGTCCATCGAGGAAGGGATCGGCGGCATCAAGATCAAGGTAGGCCTGCCGGACAGCAAGGAGGACCTGCGCCGGGTCGCCGGCATCCGGGAGCACATCGGGCCTGACGTTCCGCTGATGGTGGACGCCAACCAGCAGTGGGACCGCGCCACCGCCCTGCGCATGGGGCGCCGCCTCGAGGACTTCGACCTGGTCTGGATCGAGGAGCCGCTGGACGCCTACGACTTCGAAGGCCACGCCCACCTCGCGCAGGTCCTGGACACGCCCATCGCCACCGGTGAAATGCTCGCCTCCGTCGCCGAGCACAAGGGCCTCATCGCCGCCAACGGCTGCGACATTATCCAGCCCGATGCCCCACGCGTCGGCGGCATCACCCAGTTCCTCCGCCTCGCCGCCCTGGCCGACGAACGCGGCCTGGGTCTTGCCCCGCACTTCGCCATGGAAATCCACCTCCACCTCGCCGCGGCCTACCCCCGCGAGCCCTGGGTGGAGCACTTCGACTGGCTGGATCCGCTGTTCAACGAACGCCTGGAGACCAAGGACGGCCGGATGGTCGTCCCGGACCGCCCCGGCCTCGGCGTCACCCTCAGCGACCAGGCGCGCGCCTGGACTACCGAGAGCGTGGAATTCGGCGCGTAACCTTGACCCATGAGCCGGAACCTCACCGCGGATCTCGCCGCTGACCTTCGCAACCGCATCGTCGACGGCGTCATCCAGCCGGGCGAGAAGCTACCCAGCGAGAACACGCTCATCAGCGACTTCGGCGTCAGCCGGACGGTGGTCCGCGCAGCCCTGACCCGGTTGCAGGCCGAGGGACTCGTCGAAACCGAGCGGGGGCGCGGCAGTTTCGCCCTCACGCCGCCCTCGGACGCACCGCCGGCCACGCCGGGTGGACGGCCCGTGGCCAGCACGGAGGACAGGCTCCACCTGCTGGAATTCCGCATGGGCGTGGAGACGGAGGCCGCGGCATTGGCTGCCCGCAACCGCACGGACAGGCAGTTGCGGGCCGTCGGCACGGCACTGGAGGCCTTCGCCGGAAGCTCAGGACACCCTGCCCACGCCATGAAGTCGGACTTCGAATTCCACCGGGCCGTGGCGGCGGCATCCGGCAACCCCTATTACTCCGACTGCCTGGCAGCCCTGGGGCAGACCATGATCGCGATGCCGCGCACCCGCCTGATGACCGGCGTCGAGCATTATGCGCGGGACCATTTCGACCAGGTGGTACTGGAGCACCGCTCCATCCTGGAGGCCATCGCGGATGGTGACGGGGCTGCCGCGGCGGCCGCCATGCGGAGCCACCTGGCCAATTCACGACGCCGGTTCAAGGCTTCCGCGCGCCCGGCCGCACAGCGGGACGCTTCGCCGTCGGATTCCTAAGCTTGTTCGCGCCTCCGGTCTTTGTAGGGACGGATCCGCGAACCAGCCCATGATTGGCCAGGAACGCAGAAGAGCCCCGGTCCAAGACCGGGGCTCTTCCATTTTGCGTGCGCGAGGGGGGATTTGAACCCCCACGCCCTTTCGGACACTGGCACCTGAAGCCAGCGCGTCTGCCGTTCCGCCACTCGCGCGCAACTTCTTCCACTCAGCCGGCCCGGATTCCCGTTCCTGCACCTCGTAAAAGCAGCGAGATCAAGCATAACGGACATATACGGCAAATTACCAATTGACCGCCGGGCAGCCGCCTTTCCCACCCCGGAGCCGGTTGGCGGCAGCGCAAAAACAGCGCTGGAACGGGCCGGGGAAGCCACCGAAAGCCGGGTCGGCGGCGGGGACACCCGGTTGTGAAAACGAATCTTTGCCGGCGCCCGGCCGTTGTGGATTAAGGTCATTCACAGGGCTGGCCAGTAGTATCGGATACAGGAGTGGCTGCCGTGTGCGGCCACCCCACAATGCGGCGCACTGCACCGCAGGTGCTGGTCAGGAACTACCACTGCCCCGGAACCGGGGGGAAAGGAGAAGAACCATGGGTCTGCTGGACAAGGTCGAACGCGGCATTGAAAAGGCCGTCCGCGGTGTCTTCTCCACCGGTTCCAAAGCCCAGGTCGAGCCTGTGGAGATTGCCAGCAGGCTCCGCCGCGAAGTGGACCACAAGGCCCTCACCGTAGCTGCCGGCCGCACATTGGTGCCCAACGTTTTCGACGTCCAGCTCAGTGATGAGGATTTCCGGCGCGCACAGGAGTGGGGCACTCCCCTCGCCGAAGAACTTTGCGACGTCGTCATCAACCACGTCCGCAGCCAGGGCTACGTCCTCCAAGGGCCGGTCAGGATTTCCTTCCGACGGGAGTCCGGGCTTCGGGCCGGTGACTTCGAGATCGCTTCCTCGACCGAGAAATCCCAAGGCTCCCCGGCTCCGGCACCCGCCCAAGGGCGGCCCAATGTTCCGGCAGCACCGAGCCGGCAGCCGGCAAGGCTCCAACCGGTGCTCGATATCGACGGCCAGCGCTATTCGCTGAATGCCCCGTCCATCGTCCTGGGCCGGTCCTCCGAAGCAGACATCCACATCGAGGACACGGGCGTTTCGCGCCGCCACCTCGAAATCCGCACGGCCAACGGCGTAACGAATGCGGTGGACCTGGGTTCCACCAATGGCAGCTACGTCAACGGGCAAAGGGTCTCCGGAAGCACCGAACTCACGGACGGCTCCACCATCACGATGGGACGGACAAAGATTATCTTCCGCCTGCTTCCTGCCAACCCGGGTGGCCGCGCATGAGCGACCTCACCATCACCGCACTGCGGTTCGGCTTCCTGCTGCTCCTCTGGGTGCTCATCTTCAGCATCGTCTCGGCCATGCGCCGCGACCTCATGGTGGGCCGCAAGGCAGCGGCCGGCGCACCCACGGCACGCCAGGTCCGCCGGAACCCGGAACTGGCCGAGCCACCGCAACAGCCCGTGAAGCAGCAGGCCCGGCAACTGGTGGTGGTGGAAGGCCCCCTCAAGGGCAAGACCCTTCCCCTGGCCGCCAGCCCCATCCTGCTGGGACGCGCCCAGGAAGCCACCTTGGTCCTGGAGGACGATTACGCTTCCGGCCGCCACGCCAGGCTGTTCCCGCAGGGCAGCCGGTGGTTTATCGAAGATCTCGGCTCCACCAATGGAACTTACCTGGGAGACCAGCAACTGACCCGCGCCCTGCCGGTTGAGCCAGGGGTACCCGTGAGAATCGGCAAGACGGTCATTGAATTGAGGCCGTAACCGTGGCCGTGACTGACAAGCCCGCACCCGGATCCAATCCGGCCGAGCGGCCCCTCATCATGCGCTACGCAGCGCGTTCGGACGTGGGCCGGATCCGCTCAAAGAACGACGACTCCGCCTACGTGGGCCGCCACCTCGCCGTGGTCGCCGATGGCATGGGCGGGCATGCAGGTGGTGACGTTGCCTCCGCCGCCACCGTCCTTGACATGATCCACCTGGACCGGCCGGACTACGGTGACGATGCCGGCACCATCCTGGCCGACGAAATTCAGACCGCCAACTCCCTGCTCTCCGAGCTGGTGCACATCAACCCCAAGCTCGCAGGGATGGGCACCACCGTCACCGCCCTGCTGCTGGCCGGCGGGAAGCTGCACTTCGCCCACATCGGCGATTCCCGCGCCTACCGGCTCCGTGACGGCGAATTCAAGCAAATCAGCGTGGACCACACCTTTGTCCAGCGGCTGATCGACGAGGGCCGCCTCCGGCCCGAGGAAGCCGAAACACACCCGCACAAGAACGTCCTGATGCGTGTCCTGGGTGATGTTGACGCCAGCCCCGAGCTGGACCTGGACACCCTGGAAGCACGGCAGGGCGACCGCTGGCTGCTGTGCTCGGACGGATTGAACTACGTTGCCGGGCATGCCGTGGAACGGACTGTCAAGGAAACCAAGGACCTGCGCGAGTGCGCGGAAACCCTGGTCGACCTGACCCTTGAGGCCGGTTCCCCGGATAACGTCACGGTGGTGGTGCTGGACATCGTGCCGGAGACGCCCGACGACGTCAGCACGGCCGCCGTCGAGATCATCATGCCGCCGCCGGGCAGCAAGCCCGCTGCCGCCGCAGCGGCCGGCACCACCCCCAAGCCGGCAACCCCCGCTTCGGATCATGCCAAGCAGGCTCCCACACCAACGGATACCGGCACCGGCGACGCCGGTGAAGGCCCCGCATCCACCGAACCCGGAGGCGGCGGCGCTGCGGAACCAGGCTCAGGTTCCGCAGAGCCCGGCAGCACGGACCCGCACCTGGGCGAACACCTGTCCGCCGAGGTCCTCCGCGAAGAACTCGCCTCCCGCCCGCACGAACTGGTGGGCGCAGCTGCTTCCGCCGCGGAATCCGGGTCCATCCCCACGGTTGCCGGGCGGACGGTGGCCAGGCGCGCAGCAACGCTGCTCACCCACAAAGCGGACCCGGCGGGCGACACCGCAGACACCCTTGTTCCGCTTCGTCCCCGCCGCTGGATCGCGTGGTCGGTTGCGGCCGCAGTGGTGGTCGTGGTGGCGATTGGCCTCTGGCTGGGCTACGCCTGGACGCAAACCCGTTATTACGTGGGCGAGTTCGATTCCCGGGTGGCCATCTACAACGGGGTTTCCCAGCGGCTGGGCCCCATCCAGCTCTCCTCCCTCGAAGCCGTGACGGATATCCGGATGGATTCCCTGCCGCCCTTCTCGCAGCAGCGCGTCCGCCAGACGGTGCCGGCCAACGACCTCTACGACGCCCAGCGGATCGTCAAGAACCTGGAACTGACGGGCAGCACGTCTCCGGAAGAGGAGTGCCCCAAGCAGTCCGCGTCCGCGTCTCCGCCCGCACCAACCGACAGTGCGGCTCCCCCGCCGGCGTCAGGCGCACCTGCTCCGGCACCCGCGCCCACACCGACGGCACCGTCACCTTCACCCACACCCACCATCACCTGCCAGGGGGCTAAATGAGCCAGGTCAACACCGCCCCCAAGCCCCGCCGCAACGTTGAACTCATCCTGCTGCTGCTGGCCCTGACGGTGGGCATCGGCGCCAACATGTTGGTGGGCGTGGACCAGCAGAAGGCCTTCGACTCCGATTTCTGGTTCCAGTCAAGCCTCCTGGCCGTTGCATCCCTGGCGTTCCACGGCGTCCTGCGCTTCCGCGCGAAATATGCGGATCCGGTAATACTTCCCCTGGTGGTTGCCCTGAACGGCCTGGGCCTGGCCATGATCCACCGGCTGGACCCTCCCGGCGGTGACACCGGGAACAACCAGCTCCGCTGGACGCTGATCGCCATGGCTGTGGCAATCGCGGTCATCTGGTTCCTCAAGGACCACAGGGTGCTGCGTCGATTCACGTTTATTTCCCTGGCGGCCAGTGCAGTCCTGCTGGTGCTCCCGCTGGTTCCCGGCATCAGTGCGGGTGAGATCCTCGGTGCCCGCGTGTGGATCCGGATCGGCCCCATGACCTTCCAGCCCGGTGAGATCGCAAAGATCACCCTTGCCATTTTCTTTGCCGGCTATCTCTCCTCCAACCGGGACCTCATCCTGCTGGCAGGCCGCAAGGTGGGACCGCTGCAGTTCCCGCGCTTCAAGGACCTCGGCCCCATGATCGCCGCCTGGCTGGTGAGCATCGGCGTCCTTGTCTTCCAGAGCGACCTTGGCTCGTCCGTCCTCTTCTTCGGCCTGTTCATCGTCATGATCTATGTCGCCACCAGCCGCATCAGCTGGGTAGTTATCGGCATGGCGCTGTTCCTGGGCGGCGGCCTTATCGCCTCGCAGGTCTTCTCCCATGTGGGCCTGCGGATCGACGGCTGGTTGAACGCCTTCACCGATGAGGTCTACGGGCGGCAGTACGGCGGCAGCTTCCAGATCGTCGAGGGCCTCTTCGGCATGGCCAACGGCGGCCTGGTGGGTACCGGCCTGGGACAGGGGCGCCCCGACCTGGTTCCGTTCGCCAACAGCGACATGATCATTGCCTCCCTCGGCGAGGAACTGGGCCTGATTGGCCTCTTCGCGGTGGTCCTGATGTACCTGCTGCTCTTCACCCGCGGGTTCCGGGCCGCCCTGGGTACCCGGGACGCCTTTGGAAAGCTGCTGGCCTGCGGGCTGTCCTTCGCCGTGGCACTGCAGTGCTTCGTGGTGATCGGCGGTGTCACGCGGCTCATCCCGCTGACCGGCCTCACCACGCCCTTCCTGGCGGCGGGCGGCTCGTCGCTGCTGGCCAACTGGATCATCGTGGGGCTGCTCCTGATGATCTCGCACACGGCCCGGGGACCGGTGGATACCACTCCGCTGCCACCGTCGGCCGGGCCCGAATCCACTGGTATTGATACTCCAACCGAGGCGGTGAAGCACGCATGAACCAGGCAATACGGCACTCATGGGTCGCGGCCATCGCAATGTTCGCCCTGATCTTCGGGGCCATCAGCTACGTGCAGGTGGTGGGCGCCGACGAGCTTAAGGACAACCCGTGGAACAAGCGCGCCATCCTCCAGACGTACTGCAATGACCGGGGCTCGATCATTGTCGGCGGGACTCCGGTGGCGGAGTCGGTGGAGAGCAACTCGGAAACCTGCAAATTCCAGCGCACTTACACCCAGCCCGAGCTGTACGCGGGACTGACCGGGTATTTCTCCAAAAATTATGGCGCCACCGGGCTGGAACAATCCATGGGTGCGGAACTGGCCGGCAACTCAGACCAGCTCTTCCTCGACCGCGTGGGCCAGCTCTTCCTGGGCAACCAGCCCAAGGGCGCGTCGGTGGAACTGACCATCGACCCCCAGATCCAGCAGCTGGCTTACAACCTCATCCCCGATGGCCAGCGGGGCTCGATCGTTGTCACCAATCCCAAGACAGGCGCCATCCTTGCGATGGTGTCCAAACCGTCCTACAACCCGAACCTGGTGGCCACGCAGGATCCCACCGCGGAGAGCGCCAACATCAACGAGCTGGTCAAGGTGCCGGGCATTAACCTGAACCAGAACGTCAGCGGCCCCACCGGCGCGTTGCTCGCTCCGGGATCCGTCTTCAAGCTCGTGGACACGGCGGCCGCGCTTGCCTCGGGGAAGTACAACAAGGACAGTGTGCTGCCCAACCCCGCTGAGATGCCGTTTGACGGCATCCAGTACAAGTTGCCCAACTACGCCGGCGGCAACTGCTACACCCGGGACACCGCCACGTTCGCGTTCGCGCTCCAGCAGTCCTGCAACACGCCGTTCGCCAGCATCGCGTTGGACCTTGGCCGCAACGCCATCGCCGACCAGGCCAAGAAGTTCGGGTTTGGCGAGGACGTCGGGGACCAGCTGAAGCTTGGCCACGCCCAGGGCAACGTGTTCCCTGACAACCTGGACGCACCCGGCCTGGCCCAGTCGGCGATCGGCCAGAAGGATGTCCGCGCCACGCCGCTGCAGATCAACATGATGACGTCCGCGATTGCCAACGGCGGCGTGCAGATGCAGCCCAAGCTCGTCAAGACCCTGCGTTCTCCCGACCTGCGCGTCATCGATGAACCACAACCGCAGCAGCTGCGCACGTCCACCACGCCGCAGATCGCCAGCCAGATCACGGAATGGATGGCAAGCGCCGTCAGCGACGGCATCGCAAAGGGCGCCGCGGTTCCCGGTGTCCAGGTGGCCGGAAAGACCGGCACCGCGGAGCTCGGAAACGGAACGAACAATTCCTGGTTCACCGGTTTCGCCCCCGCGAACAACCCGCAGGTGAGTGTCACGATCGTCATGGAAGGCACCAACATCATCAACGGTGCGCAGCTGACCAGTCCCAACGCGAAGAAGATTTTTGAGGCGGTGTTGAATAAGTGAGGCCTACAACCGGAATCACCCTCGGCGGCAGATTCCAGCTGACCACGCGGATCGCGATCGGCGGGATGGGCGAAGTCTGGAAAGCCAAAGACCTCGTCCTGGGCCGCATCGTCGCGATCAAGGTGCTGAAGGAGGAGTACACCGGTGACCCCGGCTTCCTGCAGCGTTTCCGCGCCGAAGCCCGGCACACGGCCCTGCTGAACCACGTGGGCATCGCCAATGTCTTCGACTACGGCGAGGAGGAGGGCTCCGCCTACCTGGTCATGGAGCTGGTCCCGGGGCAGCCGCTGAGCAGCATCATCGAGCACGAGCACGTGCTCTCGCCGGACCGTACGCTCTCGATGATCGCCCAGACCGCCCGGGCGTTGGCCGTTGCCCACGCGCAGGGACTGGTCCACCGCGACGTCAAGCCCGGAAACCTGCTGATCACCCCCGACGGCCGGGTGAAGGTCACCGATTTCGGCATCGCCCGCCTCGCCGACCAGGTCCCCCTGACCCAGACGGGACAGGTCATGGGGACAGCGCAATACCTGGCGCCGGAGCAGGCCACGGGGCAGACCGCTACCGGTTCATCGGACATCTATTCTCTGGGCGTCATCGGCTACGAGTGCCTCACCGGCCACCGGCCTTTCTCCGGTGAATCGCAGATCGCCATTGCCCTGGCCCAGGTGAACGACGCACCGCCCCCGCTCCCGGAGTCCCTGCCCACCCCGGTCCGCGCCCTCCTGATGTCCATGCTGGCCAAGGATCCGAAGAACCGCCCGGCCAACGCCATCAAACTGGCCGAAGCCGCGGAGGCCATCCGGAACGGCGACATCAACGCAGCACGCGCCGCAGTGCCGGGCATGCTGCTGTTCGATGCCGAGGCCGGACCCATCACCGCCCCCGTGGACACGGCTACTGCTCCCACCGGCGTGATCGGCGCGCAGCGTGATTCAGCTCCCACCGCAACGTCGGCATTGCCTGTCCTGGGCGCCGGTGCCGCCGGTGCCGCGGCCGGGGTGGCTGCGGGCGCAGCGGCGGCAGGCGGGGATGGCCCGCAGGGGCCGCTCGCCCGAGCCAACGCGCTGGCGGCGGAGCGGAACTGGGACCAGGAGGAGGAAACGTACGACGACGGCCCCGCGGACGAGCCACGGCGCAAGGGCCGCAGCCCCTGGACCTGGCCTTTGGTCGCCTTGATCCTGCTGCTCCTGTTTGCCCTGGTGGGTTTCCTGCTGAACCAGGTGGGCCTTTTCTCGCCCGCCGGCAACCCGACGTCCGGCACCAGCACCACCGCCAGCAGCAGTCCTTCCCCGTCGGCCACACCCACCCGCACCACGCCGTCGGCCACGCCCACGCAGACCCGCAGCACACCGACTCCCACCCCCACACCCACGCAGGACACGGTCAATGTGATCCCCGCGGCCTACCTGGGCAAGGATTACCGCCAGGTCCAGGCTTCCCTCGCAGGCCTGGGACTCCAGGTGACGGTCCTTCCGCAGGAGAGCACCGCAACCCCGGGTACTGTCCTGGAGCTGAACCCCACCGGAACCGTGCCCAAGGGTTCGCTCATTACCGTCATCTACGCCACCGCTCCTAAACCCGCCCCCACCACGGCGGCACCGACGCCTGCGCCCACCACCTCGCCCGTGGCGGGGCCGACGCCCATCTCACCGCTGCCAACCTGTGCGGCCGGCCAGACGCCCGGAACGCCCCCAACCTGCACTCCCTGACCGCCGGGACCACCAGTGAATGAGTCATCGCGCACACCGTTGCACCGGGAGGACAACCTTCCGGTGGATAACCGGCGTGTCCTGAGCGGCCGCTACGAGCTCGGCGGCCTCATTGGCCGCGGCGGCATGGCTGATGTCTACCGGGGAACCGATACGCGCCTCGGCAGGACGGTTGCCATCAAGCTGCTCCGCCCGGACATGGCCAGGGACCCCCAGTTCCAGGCACGCTTCAAGCGCGAGGCCCAGGCGGTGGCTGCCTTGAACCACCCCTCCATCGTGGCCATCTTCGATACCGGCGAACACTTGGTCCACGACGGCTCGGCCGAGGACGTGCGGGTGCCCTACATCGTGATGGAATTCGTTGAGGGCAAGACGCTGCGCGATATGATCCGCGCCAAGGAAGTGACCATCGATCACGCCATCGATTACTGCCTTGGCGTCCTGGGGGCCCTGGAATACAGCCATAAAGCCGGGATCGTCCACCGGGACATCAAACCGGCCAACGTGATGTACTGCCCGGGAACCAATTCCGTGAAGGTGATGGACTTCGGCATTGCCCGGGCCATCGCCGATTCGTCCGCCACCATGACCCAGACCCAGGCGGTGGTCGGCACGGCGCAGTACCTGTCTCCGGAGCAGGCCAGGGGCGAAACCGTCGACGCCCGCAGCGACCTTTACTCCGCCGCGTGCCTGCTCTACGAAATGCTGACCTCACGGCCGCCGTTCGTCGGGGACAGCCCGGTCTCCGTGGCGTACCAGCACGTTCGGGAAATTGCCGATCCACCCAGCAGCCTGAACCCGGACGTTTCTCCGGCCCTGGATACGGTCATCGCCAAGGCCCTGCAGAAGAACCGCGACGACAGGTTCCAGGATGCCGCAGCCTTCCGGCGCGCCCTGCGGGCCGCGAAGGCCGGCGTGGCTGTGCCCGCCGTGGCGGCGTCCGAGGCGCCGACGGACCCCAACGACCACGTTCCGGACGCCCAGCCACGCACCGAGGCTTTCGCGGCAACGGGCGCAAGCTTCCTTGATGACGCTCCCACCGGACGGCTGGCTGCCGCCGGCCTGTACCACGACGACGGCGGGGCCGGTCCGCTGGACGTGGCGGACGCGCACACGGCAGCTGAGCCGCTCCCGCTTGTCCTCCCTCCCGAACGCGAGCCCAGCAGGCGGCAGAAGTCGCGTCGTCGTGCGTGGATTGCCACCCTGGTGATCTTCACCCTGCTGGTCCTGGCCGGGGCCGGCCTTTGGCTTTACGAAACGGTCAACCGGCCGGCGCCCGTGACCAAGGTGCAGATACCCTCGGTGGCGGCAATGACGGAGAGCGCCGCGCTGCAGACGCTGTACAACGCAAACCTGCGTCCCAAGATCACCAGGCTGCAGAACGATACCGTCGCCAAGGGAACGGCCATCGGCACAGACCCTTCGGCGGGGGCCTCAATGGATCCAGGTGCCGAGGTGGTCCTCAATGTCTCCGATGGGCCCAGCGCGGTGAAGATTCCTGACAGCCTCCCGGGCAAGACCGAGGCCGCCGCACGGGACATCCTTCGCCAGGTGGGCCTGGTGGGTGCTCCGTCAACCACCACGGCCAACAGCGCTACGGTGCCGGCCGGAATTGTCATCACGTCGAACCCGGCCCCGGGACAGAGCGTCGGCGTGGGCACCAGCGTCGAGCTGGTGGTATCCACGGGCAAGGTGGTGGTTCCTGAACTGCGGGGCCTGACACGCGAAGAAGCCGAGGCCGCGCTGAAGGGGGTCGGGTTGGTCCCCCTGGTGGTCGAGGTGGAGAACTCCCAGGTGGAGCCGGGCAAGGTGACGGATCAAAGCGATCCCGTCAACGCCGCCGTCGAGCAGGGGAAGACCATCACGGTGGTGGTTGCCAAGGCTCCCGCCCCGGCGCCGTCTCCGACGCCGACCCCCACCGACACGCCCACGCCCACGCCCAAGCCCACCAAGAAGGGCTGAACCCGCCGCCTGGCGGGTCCGGCTAGTGCTGGATGAGCGGGCTTAGCTTCGCCGCACGCGCGGCGGCGCCGTTCATGCCCAGGGACTCGAGCCAGTTGCCAAGCATCTGGTACCCGCCCTCGGTGAGGACCGATTCGGGGTGGAACTGGACGCCGCAAAGCGGTGCGGTCTTGTGCTGCAGTCCCATAACCACCCCGGAAGCGGTTTGTGCCGTGACTTCCAGGACGTCGGGAATGGACTCCCGGACCGCTGCCAGCGAGTGGTATCGGGTGGCCGTGATGGGGGAGGGGAGGCCGGCGAACACGCTGGTGCCGCTGTGCTCCACCTGCGACGTCTTGCCGTGCATCAGCTCCGGGGCGTGGGTGACCGTTCCGCCGAACGCTTCCGCCAGTGCCTGGTGGCCCAGGCACACGCCGAACATCGGAACACTGTGTTCACCGCACCACTTGATCAGCTCGATGCAGACCCCTGCCTCCGCAGGGTTGCCGGGTCCGGGTGAGATCAGGACGCCATCCCGGGCGCCGGCGAGTTCGATCGCCTCGGCCAGGGTGACGTCGTCGTTGCGGACCACCGTGGTCTCGGCGCCGAGCTCCTGGAGGTAGCCCACCAGGGTGTAGACAAAGCTGTCGTAGTTATCCACTACGAGGATCTTGGTTGTGGTCATGGCTGGTCTGCGGAACCAATCGTCGAGTCGGTGAATTGGGTGAAATGGGACATCCAAGGGAAGAGGAACTGGACCATCAATACCAGGGCAATGACGATCAGTGCCATCGAGAAGGCAATCCGCAGCCAGAGCGGGCCAGGGAGGTGGCGGAAGATCCAGGCGTACACGGTCAGCCCTTCCCTGTGGCGGCTGCTACCTGTGCCGCGATCTCAGCCGGCGGGCCGGCAGACGCCGGACGCCAACTGTCCAGCAGGGCGTAGGCGATGATGCGTTCTTCGGCGCCGAAGCGCGGGTTGCAGCTGGTCATGGTCAGGTAACTTTCCGTGGGCGCCACGCCCGGCTGGGTGGGTACCGGCTCCAGGACGTCGGTGCGGGAGGGCAGCACGATCTGGTTGTTACGGAAAACGTAGACATAGTAGCCATCCCTGGTCTGGACGTAGATCTTGTCGCCAGGCACCAGCGTGTGAATGTTGTCCAGCACGGCGCCGTGCGTCTGGCGGTGGCCGGCCACGGCGAAGTTGCCCACGGCACCGGGCATGGCCGTGTTGCTGTAGTGGCCCAGCCCCAGGGTGTCCAGCACATCCTGGCTGGTCCCCTGCACGATCGGACGGGTGTAGGTGGCGCCGAACCGGGGGATGTACATGATGCCGATCGTGCCTGCGTGGCCCGGGGCCGTTGCCACGACGGGCTTTCCGAAGCCGTCACCGGCGGCCGGTGGCGTGGCAGGTGCCGTTGCTGCCGGGGAGGGCGCGGCGGTGCTGAGGTCCTGGGCAAATTCCTTGATGACCTGGGTCTGCTTGGCGTCGGATTCAACATTGGTCCACCACAGCTGCCACGCCACAAAGAGCAGGAGGATGATGCCGGCGGTAATCAAAAGTTCGCCAATGACCTGGATGGTTCCACGTAGCAGGGAGCCACGGGGGGCGGGCGGGGCCACTGGCCCGGCCTTCTCCTGCAATACCACGCGTTCTCCTCCGGGCGTCCACCCCGGGCACCGGGTGCCCATCAACTGCGGCTAGAATTGGCTGCTAGTAAGTATCCAGATTTGACCAAGATCGCGCAGGCCGCTGGCAATTTCCTTCTTGCAGGATATCAAGCCCGGGCCGCCGAGCTTGCCCAGCCTGCCAAGGAGAGCCAGTGCCCGAGTCGAAACCTCGCAAGAAGACCGCCAGCACCTCCCAGCCGGCTTCCACGGAGGCCTACAAGCCCAACCCCGTATGGTTCAAGCCGGTGATGTTCGGCCTGATGATCATTGGCCTCTTCTGGATCATCACGTTCTACATCAGTGAGGGACGCTTCCCGGTCCAGGCGTGGCAGTCATGGAACATCGTGGCGGGCTTCGGCATCGCCATCGTGGGGTTCCTGATGACCACCCGCTGGCGTTCCTGACGCGTTCGTAACGCTTCTTTCGAGGAGGATCCAACTGTCTCCCGATTCCGCCGGCGTGATTATTGGCGACGACGGCCTGGCCCGGCCCGCGTGGGCATCCACAGATCCGTTGATGCGCGCCTACTACGACCAGGAGTGGGGGCTGCCCGTCATCGACGAGCAGGGCCTCTATGAACGCATTTGCCTGGAGGGATTCCAGGCCGGGCTCTCCTGGGCCACCATCCTGCGCAAGCGTCCCGGCTTCCGTGCGGCCTTTGCCGGTTTCGATCCCGAGGCCGTGGCCTTGTTTGGCGACGCCGACGTGGAACGGCTGATGCAGGACCCGGGTATCATCAGGAACCGCCTGAAGATCCATGCCGCCGTCAAGAACGCCCGGGCCACCTTGGAACTTCGCAACGACGGCGGGCTGGTGGACTTTGTCTGGAGTTTCCGCCCGGCGAGCACGCCGCGGCCCCGTGTAGCCGCGGACATCCCCACCCAGTCCGCGGAGTCGGTCGCGTTGTCCAAGGCTTTGCGGAAGCGGGGCTTCTCGTTCGTTGGCCCCACCACCATGTTCGCCCTGATGGAAGCCGTGGGAATAGTGGACACGCACCTTCTGGCGAGCCACCGTCGGGGTTCCTCCGGGATCTGGGCCGACTAGCCCCGCACCGGCGGCTGCGGCTTTCCCCAGCTGTTGGCAAGGTTATCCACAGTGTGGATAACGTTGGCGACATTCACCATCACCGGTCTCTTGTGGCGCGCGGCAGCCCAAACGGGCGGAAATTTGCCCGGCAGATGTGGTTATTAACAGTGTGGAATACCTGTGGATAACCATCCTTGCGGCTGGACCCGATGCTACGGACGGGTGCGCCTGACGGGGTGGTGGCTGGTGATGGACACCCGGTTGAAAGCGTTCATGGTGACCGCCACCCAGCTCACCGCGGAAAATTCATCCGCCGTGAGGTATTGCCGCGCAAACGCTTCTTCCCTTTCGCGCGATTCCTGGTCGGGGAGTTCGGTAATGCTTTCCACCAATGCCAGCGCGGCCCGTTCCTTGTCTGTAAACAGGGCAGTGTCCCGCCATGCCGGCAGCACCGCGACCCGCTGGGAACTCTCGCCTGCCTCGGTGGCCTTCCGCACGTGCAGGTCCAGGCAGTAGGCGCAGCCGTTGATCTGCGAGATCCGCACATTGAGGAGCTCCACCAGGCCAGCCCCAAGACCGGCGGCTTCCGCTGCTTCCTGAACCTTCAGTCCGAGCCCGCTGATCGCCCTCCACAGGGCGGGATGTTGTTTGTCCAGGTACAGGTGCTCGGTGACGCTCACGGGAGTCCTTCTTGGTCGAACGGCTGGGCAGGCAACCATCATAGGCGGAGTCGCCGGAGCGGCCCGCCGGCCCGGTTATGCACTTAACAACATCCGGATACCCACAAGTTATCCACAACTGTGGGTAACGGCGTGGAAATCGCGGTCCGTCGGGCTGTTTGCCCTACTCGCGCCGCAGTTCCGGTGCGGGAAACTACAGGGCTGTTACTTATTAACAGTGTGCATAACGCTGTCAATAAGTGCGGACAAAGCCCCCGACTGGGCATCCCAGGTGCCCTTTTGGGGACGGTTATCCACATGGGGGCCCTCAACCGTCCGCTTATCCACTTACACACACCCCTATCCCCACAGGTTATCCACAGGTGTGGAAAAATCAGGGTTGTTCGGGGTCGTGATGGAAATTGAAGGCCAAGGGGCGGGAAACAGCGTCTGAACTACACGCATGTAAGTTACCAACACTGTGGATAAGGTCTGTGGAAAACACAAAATGCCCGGCACCGTGGGTGCCGGGCATTCAGCGTTGCTGGTGGGCCGCAGGGGCTACAGGGTGACCCGTACCCACGCCAGGCCTACAAGCAGGACCACGACCGCAGCGAGCCCTGCGGCCTGGATCAGGCCCTGCCGGGGTCCGCGCGGAGTGTAGGCAAGGACGGCAGCACAGAGCCCGCCGGTGATCAGTCCGCCCAGGTGCGCCTGCCAGGCGATCTGGGGGACCAGGAAGCCGATGACGCCGTTGATGGCAATCAATACCCAGAGCTGGCGGGTATCGCCTCCGCGCTGGCGCTGGACCAGCAGCATGGCGCCGAAGAGGCCGAAGATTGCACCGGACGCCCCCACCACCCCAGAGAGTTGCTGGCCGGGAACGTAGAGCGGTGTCAGCAGCAGGTATCCAACGGAACCGCCCAAGGCCGAGACAAGGAACAGCGCGAGGAACCGCAGCCGGCCCAGCATTGGTTCCAGGGCCTGGCCGAAGATCCACAGCGTGTACATATTGAGCAGGATGTGGAGGAGGTTGCCCGGCGAGTGCAGGAATGCCGAGGTGAGCATCCGCCACGGTTCAAACTCGCCGTATTTCGGTTCTGCATAAATGTTGGCAAAGGCCAAGGCCTGGTAGACGCCTTCATTGGGGATGATGGACTGCAGGAGCTGGAGGACCGCGCAGACCGCAATGATGGCAAACGTCACCATCGGCCTGGCGGTGGCCACGGCCCCGCCGTATACCGTCCGCACTTCGGGCGTCGTTCGTCGTGTTTCGTTGACGCAGTCAATGCACTGGAATCCGACGGCGGCCGCCCGCTGGCAGTCCGGGCACGCCGGGCGGCCGCAGCGCTGACAGCGCACATAGGAGGGCCGGTCCGGGTGCCGGGGGCAGACCGGAACCTGCGCGGACGGCTCAGCCGACGGAATCCCGTAACTCATGCTGTGGTGTTAGAGCTGTTCGATGTCGATGCTGTTGATGGTGACATCCTCCACGGGGCGGTCACCCATGCCGGTGCGGACACCCTCGATAGCGTCGACGACCTTCTTGGAGTCCTCGTCCGCCACCTCACCGAAGATGGTGTGCTTGCCCTGCAGCCAGTCCGTGGGAATGGTGGTGATGAAGAACTGTGAACCGTTGGTGCCCTTGCCCATCTGGATGCCGGCGTTGGCCATGGCGAGCTTGTAGGGCTGGTTGAAGCTCAGTTCCGGGTGGATTTCGTCATCGAAGCGGTAGCCGGGGCCACCGGTTCCGCGGCCCAGGGGATCGCCGGCCTGGACCATGAAGTCCTTGATGATGCGGTGGAAGATGGTTCCGTTGTACAGCGGAGTACCGGTCTTGTCCTCGCCGGTTTCCGGGTGGGTCCACGCCTGCTCGCCGGTGGCAAGGCCTACGAAGTTCTTGACCGTCTTGGGCGCGTGGTTGCCGAAGAGGTTAACTACGATGTCGCCGAGGCTGGTGTGGATGGTTGCTTTTGCAGTTGCGATGGCAGTCATAAACCTCATTCTTCCATGTCCCCTATGGGCGGGAACGGCTGCGGCAGCAGTTCCGCGCTGGGTGAAATCGGCCTAAAATCCGCAGAGTGAATAGCCCGGGGTGGTCCGGGCACGTAGGCTAGCGACAGAACCGTCACATTAATCGGGAGGTAGTTGTGAAGAAATCGGATCGTATTGCCCGTGACCTTGAGCAGTCGGTCACCAGTGCGGTGGAGAATGCCAAGGATTGGGCGGCCCCCCGGGTGGAAGCAGCGGTGGACTGGGCTGTTCCCCGGCTCCAGCACAGCCTGGATACCGCATCTCCCAAAATCCAGGAAGGCCTGAAGACCGCAGCGCACAACCTGGCCGACGGTGTTGCCACCGTGACGCCCAGGATCCAGGATGGTCTGGCCCAGCTGGCGCCCAAGATCAACGACGTCGTGGAAAGCGCATCACCCAAGCTGCACGACGCCCTGGACAAAGCCACTCCGGTGGTCCTGAATGCCCGTGACCGCGTGGTGGTGGATTATCTGCCCAAGCTCTCCGACCAGATCGGTGTGGCTTCGGAGGCCGTGCACCGCACCCTTGAAAGCGCACCTGCCCGTGTCGACGCCGTCGCCCAGAAGCTCGGCGACGCGGGAATCGTGCATGCCATCCAGGAGCAGGCACAGGCCACCGGCACGCAGCTGAAGGCCGCCGCGACCGAGGCCGGCCGCACGGTTGGCATCCAGCTGTCACAGCCCGAGCCCAAGAAGAAGCGCGGCTGGCTGGTCTTTGGCGTGATTGCCGCCGCAGTGGCGGCGGGCGTTGCCGCCTGGAAGGCTTCCAAGCCCGTGGAGGACCCCTGGAAGACTCCGTCGCCGGTTACCCCCACGCCTGCTCCTGTCCCGGCAACCACCGTAAGCGAGGTCAAGGAGCACGTCGCGGACGCCGCCGGTAAGGCTGCAGATGCCGCCGGTTCCGCAGCGTCCGCCGTCGCGGACAAGGCAGCGGACGCCGCCGAGGCAGTCCAGGACAAGGCTGCAGACGCCGCTGACAAGGCCAAGCACGTGGCCGACGACGCCGCGGATGATGCATCCACCGCCGCGACCGACGCCAAGACGGCCACCAAGAACATCGCTTCGAATATCGGCAACGACGGCAAGGGCACCACCCAGGCCTAGTTCTTCGCCATACACGGGGGCTCCGTTTTCGAACGGGGCCCCTTTTGTGTGCCGGCACAGGCCCTGGGCCCGGCCGCGGCAGGACGCTGCATGGATGCTAGATTTGAACTGATGTCAGCCGATCGATCCTCTGGGGATGCCTTGAACGACGCAGCCGAACAGCTCCGCGTGTCCATCGTTATCCCGGCGTACAACGAGGAAAGCGTCATCAGGCAGTGCCTCATCGCCGCGATCTACCAGTCGGTTCCGGCCCACGAGATCATCGTGGTGGACAACCTCTCGAGCGACCGCACGGCCGCGATCGTCAGCCAGATGCAGCTCGAATACCCGGAAAGCCCCATCATCCTGCTCAGCCAGGACCGGGAACAGGGCCTGATCCCCACAAGGAACTTTGGGCTCGATCACGCCACGGGAGATGTGCTTGGGCGGATCGACGCGGATTCCATCGTCGAACCCGACTGGGTGGAGCAGGTCCAGAAGGCCTTTGCGGATCCCGTCGTCCAGGCCGCCACCGGGCCTGTGGTGTATTACGACATGCCCATGCGCCGTTTTGGACTCAAGGCGGACGACAAGATGCGCCAGCTCATGCTGAAGCTGGCCAAACACCAATACCACTTCCTGTTCGGCTCCAACATGGCCCTGCGCGCCAGTGCCTGGGAAACCATCCGGGCCGAGACCTGCCGGGACGAAAAAGACGAGATGCACGAGGACATCGATTTGTCCTTGCACCTTGCCGACCATGAGCTGCCAGTCCGCTACTGGCCGCAGATGGTGTCCGGCATGTCTGCCCGCCGGCTTGAGGACTCTCCGCGGGACTACCGCTACTACGTCACCCGGTTCGACCGTACCTACAAAGCCCACAATGTGCGCAAGATGGCATTGAAGGCCCCCATGGTGGTCTTCTTTTCGGTGTACTTCCCGGCGAAGCTCCTGCGGGCCATCCACACCGTCAACACAGCCCAGCCTGTCCGCCGCGGCGGACAGGCTGGGCCCAGCGGGGGCAGGCTTCCTGTCAGTCCGTTCCCAGTTCGGCCAGCGGACGGCCCGACGGCGGTTCCTCTCCCGGCGGCAGTGGCCGCTTTCCCGCCCTCCCGGACCGTTGCCCCAGGACGACGACGGCGAGTCCCACCAGGATGAGGCCCAGCCCCGCGTAGGTGCCCGCCGGAAGGGTCTCGTGCAGGAAGACGGCGGCCAGCAGCGCGGCCCCTGGGATTTCCAGCAGGATGATCATGGAGACGATGAGGGGACTCATGGTGGCCAGCAGGTGGTTGAAGGCCGTATGGCCCACCAATTGGGCGCAGACGGTGATGGCCGCGATGCCCAGCCACCCTGCCGGCTCGAACCCGGCCAGGGGCTGGCCGGTCACCAGGGCCAGCACCGCCACGAGGGCCGCGCACATCCCATAACAGAGCGTGGTGTACGTCCCCGTGGTCATGCTCTGCCGTGCCTTGCCGCCTGCCAGCGTGTAGAGCCCCGCCAGGGCGCCGCCCGCCATCGCCAGCAGGTCTCCGGTCAGTGCCTGCGGAGACGTTCCCAGGTCAAAGCCGGTTATCGCGACAACGCCGCCGAAGGCAATGCCCAGGCCGGCAAGGACCTGCCAGCGGTGCCGGGTTCCCCGGATGAGCTGGAACACGGCAATCCAGGCGGACTGCAGGCACACCAGGGCTGTGGCGGCCGCGACGGAGGTCAGCTGCAGCGAGGTGATAAAGCAGGCAAAGTGCAGGGCGAGGGCGACGGCGGCCAGCAGGGACCAGCGGAACTCACGGGCAGTTATGCTGCCAAACTGGCGGGGCTCCCGGATGAGCGTGGGCGCAGCCATGACCACGGACCCGATGGCGTTGCGCCAAAAAGCGATCGCGAGGGCGCTGACGCTTGTGGCGCCCAGGGTGGCCGCGATGAGGGGCCCCGACGAGGCGACTCCAAGGACACCCAGGGCCGCGAAGAAGAAGTTCATTGAATACCCCCTGGGGCCGTCCCCGGAGGGAAAAGAGAATAAAAAATCCCGGCCCGCGTTTCCGCTGACCGGGATTTTCCTATGGTGGAGGCACGGGGACTCGAACCCCGAACCCCCTGCTTGCAAAGCAGGTGCGCTACCAATTGCGCCATGCCCCCATAAGAAGCAACCCGTCCATCATACCCCAGGAACCGGGAGGCCTTGACGGCTTCCGGGCCTGGCGTCCAGGCTAGTCCACCGTATCGGTGGACTTGCTCCAGACTGTTTTCCGGGCTTCGGATTCCTGTGCTTTCCGGAAGACCAGGAAGCCTGCGATCGCCGCTGCGAGTACCAGCAACTTCTTCACATGCTCCCCGTTCCGGCCGGGTACCGGATGAATCCGGACCAAACCTCCGTTTGAAACCTGCACAGGTTCCGTGGGCGTACCAGGACTTGAACCTGGGACCTCTTCGTTATCAGCGAAGCGCTCTAACCGCCTGAGCTATACGCCCCGATGCCTCATCGGGCCGAGATATGACTTTACAGCACACCCCGGCCCGATCTCAAATCGGGCATTTCCACCGGATTACCGCCGGCGAAAACGGGTTCTTAATCGTCCGTCAGGGTGACGCCGATTCCGCCGACCAGTGTGGCGGAAATGTTGTAGAGGACGGCGGAGAGCATGGACAGCGCCGTCAGCAGCACAACGTTGACCACGGCGATGATGGTGGCGAATGAGGCTACCTGTCCCAGCGATGCCACCTTCTTCAGTTCAAAGCCGCCGCTTTCGGAGCCCGCGAGCGTTCCCAGCAGGCTGTCCACCTGGTCGAAGATTCCGGTCAGGTCCAGGACCGTCCACAGGACGATTGCTGCCACCACCGTGACGATGCCAAGTGCCACGGAGAGCAGGAATGCCATCTTCAGCACGGACCAGGGGTCCACTTTGCTGATCAGCAGCCGTGCCCGCCGGACCTTTGCCTTTGGTGCAGGCTTCACCAGGCCGGGGTTGCCCTGTCCCTGGGATCCCTGGGCCGGACGCTGGCCGGGGGCTGCTGCGCGCTGTCCGGGCTGCCCCTGGAAGGGACGTTGGCCGGGCTGCACCGGGCGGTCGCCCTGTTGCGGGCGCTGGCCCGGAACAGCGGGACGCTGGCCGGGGGCACCTGCGGCCGCTGCCGGTCGCTGCTGCGGACGGACGGGGGCGTTCACGCGGGGCGCCGTTGAAGGGCTGTTCCCGTCGGGAACAGTGCTGTTCGGCTTGGGAAATGAGTCGGAATTACTCACTCGTTACCTCCGTGTTGTCTTCGTTCGGCCCAGCGTCGCCCGAGGCGTCCTCTGACTCAACGGCCGGTGATTCTTCTGCCATTACTGGCGCGGCGGAATCCCCAGCGGGCCCGCCATCTTCAGCCAACGTTACGTCATCCTCGGCGGATTCATCGTCCTCGAGGCCCCGTTCGCTGTTGCGCGCCACCTCAATAATCCGGTCATTCTTGTCCGGCTTGGCGAAGATGACGCCCATCGTGTCACGGCCCTTCGCCGGAACACCCGCCACGGAGGACCGCACAACCTTGCCGCCCTCCATGACCACCAGGACTTCATCCTCTTCCTGGACAATAAGGGCTCCCACGAGGTGGCCGCGTTCTTCCTGGTACTTGCCCACCTTGATGCCGAGCCCGCCACGGCCCTGGAGGCGGTATTCCTCCACCGCCGTGCGTTTGGCGTAACCGCCCTCCGTCACGATGAAGACGAACGAGCCGTCAGTCACCACATCGGCGGCCAGCAGTTCATCATCCTCGCGGAACTTCATACCGGTAACGCCGGAAGTTGCCCGACCCATGGGGCGCAGGGCGTCGTCCGTTGCCGTGAAGCGGATGGACTGCCCCATGCGGGAGACCAGGAACAGGTCGTCGGTTTCCGAGACGAGCTGCGCCGATACCAGTTCGTCACCGTCGCGCAGGTTGATCGCAATGACGCCGGCTGAACGGTTGGTGTCGTAGTCCTCGAGCCTGGTCTTCTTCACCAGGCCCCGCTTGGTGGCGAGCACCAGGTACGGCGCCTGCTGGTAGTCCTTCAGGTCCAGCACCTGGGCAATATGTTCGTCGGGCTGGAACGCCAACAGGTTGGCCACGTGCTGGCCCTTGGCATCCCGGCCCGCTTCCATCAGCTCATACGCCTTGGCACGGTATACGCGGCCGAGGTTGGTGAAGAACAGCAGCCAGTGGTGGGTGGTGGTGACGAAGAAGTGTTCCACGACGTCGTCGCCGCGAAGCTGGGCACCCTTGATGCCCTTGCCACCGCGCTGTTGCGAGCGGTAGTTGTCGCTGCGCGTGCGCTTGACATAGCCGCCGCGGGTGATGGTGACCACCATTTCCTCTTCGGGAATCAGGTCTTCCATGGACATGTCGCCATCGAATCCCATGAGGATCTTGGTGCGGCGGTCGTCGCCGTGCTTGTCCACGATTTCGGCCAGTTCGACGCTGATGATCTCGCGCTGGCGCTGCTCGGAGGCCAGGATTGCGTTGTACTCCGCGATCAGGGCCTCAAGTTCGGTGTGCCGGTCCTGGATCTTCTGGCGTTCCAGGGCGGCGAGGCGGCGCAGCTGCATGTCCAGGATGGCGCGCGCCTGCAACTCGTCGATATCCAGCAGTTCCATCAACCCGTCGCGTGCGGCTTCTGTGGTGTTGGAGGCACGGATCAGGGCGATGACCTCGTCGAGCATATCCAGTGCCTTCAGCAGGGCGCGGAGGATATGGGCTTCCTCCTCGGCCTTGCGCAAGCGGTACCTGGTGCGGCGCGCAATCACGTCCATCTGGTGGGTCACCCAGTGCCGGATGAACGCATCGAGGCTGAGCGTCCGGGGTACGCCGTCAACGATGGCCAGCATGTTTGCGGAGAAGTTGCTCTGCAGTTCGGTGTGCTTGTAGAGGTTGTTCAAGACCACCTTGGGCACGGCGTCCCGCTTCAACACGATCACCAGGCGCTGGCCGGTGCGTCCTGAGGTTTCGTCGCGAAGGTCGGCGATGCCGGAGATCTTGCCGTCCTTGACCAATTCGGCGATCTTGATGGCCAGGTTGTCAGGGTTGGCCTGGTACGGCAGTTCCGTTACCACCAGGCAGGTGCGTCCCTGCAGTTCCTCCACGGCAACCACTGCACGCATGGTGACCGAACCGCGGCCGGTCCGGTAGGCGTCTTCAATGCCTTTGTGTCCCAGGATGGTGGCGCCCGTGGGGAAGTCCGGGCCCTTGACCCGCAGCAGCAGTTCTTCGAGGAGTTCCTCGCGGGTGGCGCCGGGGTTCGACAGGTACCACTGGACCCCGTCCGCCACTTCACGCAGGTTGTGCGGCGGAATGTTGGTGGCCATGCCGACGGCGATACCGGAGGAGCCATTGACCAGCAGGTTCGGGAACCTGGCCGGCAGGATGGTGGGCTCCTGGTTCTTGCCGTCGTAGTTGTCCTGGAAGTCGACCGTTTCCTCGTCGATGTCGCGGACCATTTCCATGGCCAGGGGCGCCATCTTGGTTTCGGTATACCGGGGTGCGGCGGCCCCGTCATTGCCCGGTGAACCGAAGTTGCCCTGTCCGAGCGCCAGCGGGTAACGCATGGTCCAGTCCTGGATCAGGCGGACCAACGCGTCGTAGATGGCGGTATCGCCGTGGGGGTGGTACTGGCCCATGACCTCGCCCACCACACGGGCGCACTTGTTGAAAGAACGGTCGGGGCGGTAGCCGCCGTCGAACATCGCGTAGAGCACGCGGCGGTGCACCGGCTTGAGGCCGTCGCGGACGTCCGGGAGGGCGCGTCCTACGATGACTGCCATGGCGTAGTCCAGGTAGGAGCGCTGCATTTCCGTCTGCAGGTCCACCTGCTCCACGCGGTCGACCAGCACGTCGCCTTCAAGAACGGTGTCCGGTTCTCCGGCCTCGGGGGCGGGAATCTCGGGGGTTTCGTCGCTCATTCTTTATTTTCCGTTTCAGGTATATGTCTGGTTCCGAATACTTTGGAGCGGGTCCTTAGATGTCCAGGAACCTGACGTCCTTGGCGTTCTGCTGAATGAAGTTGCGCCGTGACTCCACGTCTTCGCCCATGAGGACGGAGAAGATCTGGTCGGCGGCGAGGGCGTCATCCATAGTCACCTGCAGCAGGGTGCGGTGGTCAGGGTCCATGGTGGTGTCCCAGAGTTCGGTGTAGTCCATCTCGCCCAGGCCCTTGTAGCGCTGGATGCCGTTGTCCTTGGGGATGCGGCGCCCGGCAGCCTGGCCCGCCACCAGTTTGGCGTCGCGTTCGCGGTCGCTGTACACGTAGTCGTGCGGCGCGTTGGACCATTTGATCCGGTACAGCGGCGGTTGTGCCAGGTAGACGTAGCCGTTCTCGATCAGGGGCCGCATGTAGCGGAACAGCAGGGTCATCAGCAGGGTGGTGATGTGCTGGCCGTCCACGTCGGCATCGGCCATGAGGACGATCTTGTGATACCGCAGCTTGGCGAGGTCGAATTCCTCGCCAATCCCGGTTCCGAAGGCGGTGATCATGGACTGGACCTCGGCGTTGCCCAGGGCTTTGTCAAGGCGGGCGCGCTCCACGTTCAGGATCTTGCCGCGCAGGGGCAGGATGGCCTGTGTTTCGGGGTTCCGGCCGCGCTTGGCGGAACCACCGGCGGAGTCACCCTCCACGATGTAGACCTCGCACTTTTCCGGGTCCTTGGAGGAGCAATCGGAAAGCTTGCCCGGCATGCCGAACGATTCCAGCGGGCTCTTGCGCCGTGCGTTGTCGCGGGCCTTCCGCGCAGCCATGCGTGCCTGGGCCGCCGAGATGGCCTTGCGAATAACGTCTCGGGCGGGTCCCGGGTTGCGCTCCAGCCAGTCGCCCAGGCCGTCGGTGACCACGCGCTGGACGAATCCCTTGACCTCGGAGTTGCCCAGCTTGGTCTTGGTCTGGCCTTCGAACTGGGGCTCGGCAAGCTTGACGGAGATGACCGCGGTGAGGCCCTCGCGGATGTCGTCGCCCGTGAGGTTGTCGTCCTTTTCCTTGATGATGCCCTTTTCCCGGGCATACCGGTTGACCAGGGACGTCAGTGCGGCACGGAAGCCTTCTTCGTGGGTTCCGCCTTCATGGGTGTTGATGGTGTTGGCGTAGGTGTGCACGCTCTCGGAATAGGCGCTGGTCCATTGCATCGCCATTTCCAGGGCAATCCGGCGTTCGGTGTCCTCGGTTTCGAAGGCGATGACGTCTTCATGGACCACCTCCACCTTCTTGCCCGAGTTCAGGTGCTTGACGTAGTCCAGCAGGCCTTCGTCGTACTGGTACACCACGGTGCGGTGTTCTGCGCTGATCTCGCCGTCGGTACTAAGGTCGTCAAGGTCGAGGTCGCCGTCGGCTTCGTCGCCCTCGGCCGCACGCTCATCCGTCAACGTGATGCGCAGTCCCTTGTTAAGGAAGGCCATCTGCTGGAAGCGGGCGCGGAGGGTCTCGAAATCGAATTCCGTGCTTTCGAAGATTGCCGGGTCCGGATAGAAGGTCTGGGTGGTGCCGGTGGCATCGGTCTCTTCGCCCTGGACCAGGCTGCCCTGCGGCTTGCCGCCGTCGGCAAAGGACATCCGCCAGACGTGGCCCTGGCGCCGTACCTCGGTGTCCACCCTGCTGGAGAGGGCGTTGACCACGGAAATACCCACACCGTGCAGGCCGCCGGAGACCGCATACCCGCCGCCACCGAACTTGCCGCCGGCGTGCAGGATGGTCATCACCACTTCGACGGTGGGCTTGTGCTCGGTGGGGTGCATGTCCACCGGAATTCCGCGGCCGTCGTCGACCACTTTGACCCCACCGTCGGCCTGCAGGACCACCTCGATATGGCTGCAGTAGCCGGCGAGAGCCTCATCCACGGAGTTGTCCACCACCTCATAGACCAGGTGGTGGAGTCCGCGGGGACCCGTGGAACCGATATACATGCCCGGGCGCTTGCGGACAGCTTCGAGGCCTTCAAGGACAGTGATGTCGCTGGCGCCGTACTCCCTTGGGCTGGTTGACGCAGCCGGGGTGTCAGGGGTCCGGCCATCTTCGACCGCTGTATCTGCTGCCAGAATATCTGTATTGTCGTTAGCCACAGGCGCTGCGACTCCTCTGTTCTCGATGATGGCCGGCTGATTTCTTTTCGCAGGGAAAAGTGACCCGCCAACAGGCACAAACTTATGGCGCCGGTGACTCGATGACGGTCGGTGATCCGCGCTCTGCGTGCGGGACGCGCGCGGAGAACGGACTGAAGTCAACGTTTCATCCGCGCCCAGTTATCTCGGTCAATTCTACCGCGAACACGCCCATATCCCCGCATTCCAGGGGCGTGGGCGGACGGTGAATGTGCCTGTGCGAGGCTCTTGGCCGCGCCTAGGGCGGCCCAGTGGTACGCCCTCCGGGTGCCTATACACGCCGCAGTCCTTACCGGCCTCTATACGCCTTTGGGCGAAGTTTCAAGAGCTGTGGCCCGGCTATCCGTACGTGTCCCGGGGGCCGCGGCCGTTGACGCTGCGTCCGCCCTTGCGCCAGCTGGGCGCTGTGGGGCCGAGGACCTGGATCCTGGTGACCACGCCGTCACCCAGTTCCCGGCGGAATTTCTCCAGCAAGCTGTTGCTCAGCAGCCTGAGCTGGGTGGCCCAGGCCGTGGAGTCACACCGGACATGCAAGGTTGTGTCGGTGAAGCTTTCGGGTGTGCAGTGGGCTGAAATCTCCGGGCCCACCAAGGTGGCCCATTCCGCCATGACGGAACCTACCGCTACCGGCGAGGTCCAGCCGCGCTCAGCAACCAGCCGACCAACAACCTTGCCCAGGCCGAGCGGGTCCCGGCCGGTGGCGTGGAACTGGCTGAAGCCTCGGGTGTCACGGATGCTGCCCTTGGCCTTCTGGGAACCGGGCCGGGGCGCCTTCCTGCGGACTTCGCCGCGGGCGGCGGCCGCCTCCCGCATCCGGTTCAGTGCCGCCTGCGGGGCATCGATGTGGTCAGGTTCGCGGCCGGGCTGCAGCCCGGCATCCTCGTCACTGCTCATCGATTCCTCCCGGGATGACCTTCACCCGCCGTCCGGACAGCTCTTCCGGAATATCGGCGTCGACGGCGGCGGTCACCAGGACCTGTTCCGCGCCGGAGACTATAGCCGCCAGTTTACGCCGCCGCTGGACATCGAGTTCGGCAAAGACGTCGTCCAGGATGAGGATGGGGGCGGAACCTCCGGTGCGGGCGTCATCGAGCATCACGTAGTACGAAGCCAACCGCAGGGAGAGGCACATGGACCAGGTTTCCCCGTGCGAGGCATATCCCTTCGCAGGTGCCTGGCCGAGGATGAGCTCCAGTTCGTCGCGGTGCGGGCCGACGAGTGAGATGCCCCGTTCCAGTTCCTTCTTCCGTGATTCCGCGAAAGCCTGGATGTAGCGCTCCGTCAGCTGTTCGACACTGAGCAGGCGCAGGTCCTCCTGCCCGGCGGAGGAAGCCCCGGCCGTGGTGCGCTGGGCAGGTGCGGCCGGAAGGCCGTCGTCGTCCATCTGGTTTTGAAGCGTTGAACGGTAGGTGGCATCGGCGGGCTTGGAAGCGTCCGTCAGCTCGGCGTAGGCACGGGCGAGGTGCGGCCGGAGCCGTTCCACCAGTTCCAGCCGGGCGTGCAGCAGCTGTGCTCCGGCGCGGGCCATGTGCTGGTCCCAGACATCCAGGGTGGCTTCATGGGCAGTGGTGAACCGTCCGGCCCGCGCTGATTTGAGCAGGGCGTTGCGTTGTTTCAGGACCCGGTCATAATCGCTGCGGGTAGCTGCATGGTGCGGGACGAGGCTGGCGAGCAGTTCGTCCAGGAAACGCCGGCGGTTGGAAGGATCCCCCTTGACCAGTGCCAGGTCCTCGGGTGCGAAGAGTACGGTCTGGCAGATGCCCAGCAGGTCACGGGCACGGACCGGGTTGCTGCGGTTGATCCGGCCGCGGTTGGCCCTGCCGGCGTTGATTTCCAGCTCAAGCACCGTGGTCTGCTCTCCGCGGACCAACCGGGCACGGACCAGGGCGCGCTCCGTGCCGAACCGGAGCAGGGGGCCGTCGGAGCTGACGCGGTGGGAGCTGAGCGTTGCCAGGTAGCCGATGGCCTCCATCAGGTTGGTCTTGCCGATGCCGTTGTATCCCACCAGGACGGTGACGCCCGGGCCCAGGCTGAGGTCAACCTGGGCGTAGCTGCGGAAGTCTGTCAGTGAAAGATGTTCAAGGTACACGCGGTGGTCGGCAATTCTGGAACCCGTAGCGGCTCCCGGTGGGTGCTACTTGGCGGGACGGGTTGCATGGCCGCCGAACTGGTGGCGCAGCGCAGAAACCATCTTCATCGCGGGGGACGTGTCCTCCCGGGAAGCAAAACGGGCAAACAGTGCGGCCGTGATGGCCGGGGCCGGAACCGCATTGGCGATGGCCTCTTCAACTGTCCAGCGGCCCTCGCCCGAATCTTCCACGTAGTCGTCGATGGACTCCAGACCTGGATCTTCATCCAGGGCCTTGACCATGAGGTCCAGCAGCCAGGACCGGACCACGGTTCCCTTCTGCCAGGCGCGGAACGTGCCCGGCAGGTCCGTGACGATGTCCTTGGCGGCAAGCAGTTCGTATCCTTCGGCGTACGCCTGCATCAGGCCGTATTCGATCCCGTTGTGGACCATCTTGGCATAGTGTCCTGCGCCGATACCGCCCACGTGGACAAAGCTGTCAGCCCTGTCGCCTTCGGGCCGCAGGGCATCAAAAACCGGCATGGCGCGTTCAATTTCGCCGGCGTCCCCGCCTGCCATCAGGCCGTAGCCGTTCTGCAGGCCCCAAACGCCGCCGGATACCCCGCAATCGGCGAACCGGATGCCCTTGGCGGCAAGCACCTCACCGTGTTTCTGGTCTTCCGTGAACCGCGAGTTTCCGCCGTCGATCACCAGGTCGCCGGGCTCAAGTTTGCTGGCCAATTCGGTGATGACGGCGTCCGTGACGGGGCCGGCCGGGACCATGACCCAGATGATCCTCGGCGCCGGGACGGCCGTGATCAGGTCATCGACGCTTGCGGCATCGGTGACGTCGGGATTCCGGTCATAGCCGGTGACCTCCACGCCGCCCTTGCGCAGGCGTTCACGCATGTTGAAACCCATTTTGCCGAGGCCAATCAGTCCAATGTGCATGGTGGAACTCTTTTCTGCGCTGGTGGGAGGGTGGGTACCCCAACTGTCTGGGCCCACACCGCCAGGGTTCCCCGGCCGAGATTGCGGCTGAGGGTGGCGGTGGGGACTAGTTGGGCAGGCGGACAGGCATCACCAGGTAGCGGTAGTCATCCTGGTCTTCACCGTCGGCATCTGCCTGTGCCGTGATCATGGCGGGCTTGGGTGCCGTGGTGAACGAGAAGCGGACAAACTTCGTCTCGATGACGCTGAGGCCTTCGATCAGGTAGTGCGGGTTGAAGGCCACCGTGATGTCTTCGCCGGACAGCTGCGCCTCAAGCTCCTCAGACGCCTGCGCGTCTTCGCCGGTACCGGCATCGAGGTTGAGCAGCCCACTGCTGAACGCCAGGCGGACCGGGGTGTTGCGTTCGGCGACCAGTGACACGCGGCGGACGGCTTCCACCAGCTCCTGGGTTTGGACCGTGGCGTGGATCGGCGTGGACTCCGGGAACAGGGACCGGATCTTCGGGTAATCACCGTCCACCAGCAGCGACGTGGTGGTGCGGCCGCCGCTTTCGAATCCGATCAGCCGGCTGTCATCGTCGGAGAGGGCGAGGTTGATGTCGCCGCTGTTGCCGAGGGTTTTGGCGACTTCGTTGAGGGTTTTTGCCTTTACCAGGGCGCTGGTGGAGATGCCCGGGGTCACAGGCTTCCAGGGGACTTCGCGCATGGCGAGCCGGTAACGGTCGGTGGCCAGGAGGGTGATCAGGTCATCCTCGATCTCCATCCGCACGCCCGTGAGGATGGGCAGGGTGTCATCCTTGCTGGCGGCGATGATCACCTGGGAAACAGCCTGTGCGAAAGCGTCGCCGGGCACGGTGCCGCTGATGGCGGGAAGGGCAGGCAGCGGCGGGTACTCGGCTTCCGGCATGGTGGCCAGGTGGAAGCTGCTGCGACGGCAGGTGAGAGTGACCTTGTTGCCGTCGGTTTCGACATCCACCGGTGCCGAGGGCAGGCTGCGGCAGATGTCCGCGAGCAGCCTGCCGGAAACCAGGATGGTGCCTTCGTCCCTGATGTCGGCGGCGATCTCCAGCCGTGCGGAGGTTTCGTAGTCAAAGCTCGAGAGGCTGACGGTTCCGGCTTCGGCCTTCAGGAGCAGGCCGGAAAGGACGGGCACCGGCGGCCGCGGAGACAACGAGCGGGCTGTCCAGGTGACGGCTTCTGCCAGGACGTCCCGATCGACTCTGAACTTCACGGAAGGGTGCCGCCTTTCATTGCTGCTGCCATGTGGACCCGGGAACTTCGCAGTGAAACTCCGGAAGATGTTGCGCGCGCCGCGGCCGGTGCATGGTCCGTGGAGACGGAAACCACACGAAACCCGGGGATGGGAGCGCTGCTGACAGCTTAGCCGGAAGATCCGCGATTAACCCATCCCCAAGACCCCGGCCCGGCCCTTCCAGGGACCGGAGGGCCCGCCCGGTGGACGTGCGGATGGATCTTGTTGTTTGAGGGAATTCAATTTTTTGGGATTCGTAGTGTTAATAACTGCTGTGGAAACTGTGGATAACCCGATCCTGACCCGCGTTTCCGGGGTTAAGCCCTGTTCACGGACTGTGCGTTACCTGGGTTTTAAACAGGGTGTGGATGGGGACAACCCAAAGGGCCATTTTTGATGATCCACAGACGCCTTAAGGGTTTTAAGCCCATTAATCACGCTTGTCCCCTTAAGTATCCACAGGCTTATCCACATGCCCCTGTTAATAAGGTATAGAGTGCGCGGCCCGGTGTGGATTCAGGAGTCGCGTTGCTGCTGTTTGATCCGGTTGGTCAGTTCCGTCACCTGGTTGTAAATCACACGGCGCTCGGCCATCAGCTCACGGATCTTGCGGTCGGCATGGATCACCGTGGTGTGGTCGCGGCCGCCGAGTTCCTGGCCGATCTTGGGCAGCGACATGTCCGTCAGCTCCCGGCAGAGGTACATGGCGATCTGGCGGGCGGTGACCAGGGTCCGGGTCCGGGACTTGCTGCAGAGCTCTTCCATGCTGAGCTTGAAGTAGTCAGCCGTTTGCTGGAGGATCTGCGCGGACGTGATTTCCTGTGCGCCGTCATCAGTGATCAGGTCCTTCAGGACCATTTCCGCCAGCGCAACATCCACCGGCTGCCGGTTCAGGCTGGCGAAGGCGGTGACGCGGATCAGTGCACCTTCAAGCTCGCGGATGTTGCTGGAAATCTTGGACGCGATGTATTCCAGGGCGTCATCAGGCGCAGACAGTCCCTCGCTGAGCGCCTTCTTCCGCAAAATCGCGATACGCGTTTCAAGTTCTGGCGGCTGGATGTCCGTCAGCAGTCCCCACTCGAAGCGCGACTTCATGCGGTCCTCGAACCCGGCGAGCAGCTTGGGCGGCTGGTCCGAGGTGATGACCACCTGCTTGTTGTTGTTGTGCAGCGAATTGAACGTGTGGAAGAACTCCTCCAGCGTCCGGTCCTTGCCGGCCAGGAACTGGATGTCATCGATCAGCAGGACGTCCACGTTGCGGTAGGTGGTCTTGAAGCTTGCGCCTTCGTCGTCCCGGATGGAGTTGATGAAGTCGTTGGTGAATTCTTCGGAGTTGACGTACCGGACCCGGATGCCGCTGTACAGCCGGCGGGCGTAGTGCCCGATCGCGTGCAGGAGGTGCGTTTTGCCGAGGCCGGAGTCGCCGTAGATGAACAGCGGGTTGTAGGCCTTGGCTGGCGCCTCGGCCACCGCGACGGCGGCTGCGTGGGCAAAGCGGTTGGAGGAACCAATCACGAACGTATCGAAGACGTACTTGGGGTTCAGCCGGCCGAATTCATGCGAAGTGCTGGGCAGCATGGGCTGCGGCTTTTGTTCGATCAGCTGGTCCGGCGCGAAGGCAGGTTCGACGACCGGCTCGGGCTCTGCGTGGATGGGCACCAGATCGGTGTCGACGTCGATGGCGCAGCGGATGTCCTCGGAGAAGACGTTGTGCAGTGCATCGTCAAGGGCGTCCTTGACTTGGGTCTGGAGCACTTCACGGGTGAGTTCGTTGGGGACAGCCACCAGGAGGGTGGAGCCGATCAGGCCCTGGGCCTGGGCGAGGATGACAAACCCACGCTGGCGCGGTGAAACACGGTGGTCCTGTTCCAGCAGGCTGACAACCCGGCGCCAGGAACTTCCGACAGTATTGGCGTGGTTGGCTTCGTCTACTGTCATCAATCGGTTCCCTCAAAACTTGCTATGCCTGCATTGCCTGCAGCCCAAGTCCGGAACCAGGATGCTGGTCCAACTTAATCCACAGGGTTATGCACAGTCCGTGGATAATCGGCTACTGGGACACTCTAGGGGATCAAAAGCCTAGAAGATAGCTGGCTATCCGGCTGTGGATAATTACATGGTTGTGGTTCCCGGGGAGCCCCTGTGAGCCACTTCATCCACAGCCTGTTGGGGATACTTAGGCACAGCTGGGGATAGCACCGCAGGGGCCTCCCGGTTTGACTCCGGGCGTTGGATTGCCCTAACGTTGTGAAGTCCTTTGTGTCCGCTTTTTGGCCCCATCTGAACTTCCAGGCGCACTGCGCTTGGACAGCCGGGGGAAGCGTGCATATACAAAACTTAGCGTCGGCCAGTTCTTCCCCATATTGATCGGGTGGGCGCACCTTTGATCCACTGGAGTAACTAACGTGAGCAAGCGGACTTTTCAGCCGAATAACCGCCGTCGAGCCAAGAAGCACGGCTTCCGCCTTCGTATGCGTACCCGTGCCGGCCGCGCCATCCTGGCAGCCCGTCGTGGCAAGGGCCGTACCGAGCTTTCGGCCTAAATAACTGACTTGTCGGTAGACATCCCTTTGCGAGTTTAAGGTGCTGGCCGCCCGCAACCGCCTGAGGACTGCAACCGATTTTTCAACAACCGTACGTTCCGGTGTCCGCAATGGACGCCGGAACGTAGTGTTATATGCGGCAGCCATCGCTGCCGACGAACCCAGCCGGATCGGGTTCATTGTTTCCAAGAGTGTAGGGAACGCCGTGGTCAGGAACCTCGTTAAGAGGAGACTGAGGGAAGCGGCTGCCGCCTCACTGAGCGAACACGCAACTGGACTCGCCATCGTGGTGCGGGCACTGCCCGCCTCCGCGTCTGCCAGTTGGGATCAACTGCGGGCGGATTACAACGCAGCACTGGAAACAACGCAGAACCGGCTGGCCGGACGGCCATCACGGCCAGCCGCCAAAGGTTCGGCCGGTACAACACGGGAGGGGACAACGCGTGCCTAACGCCACTGCCGTCGTCGCCCGTATCCGGCACGTGGCTGCCGCCGTTGCAACGTTCCTCTGGAACCTGCCCCGGAACATCCTCATCCTCCTGCTGATGGCCTACCGCAAGGTGGTTTCTCCCTTGTACGGCCCCGTCTGCCGATTCTTCCCTTCATGCTCGGCCTATGCCCTTGAAGCGGTCACCGTCCACGGCGCTGTCAAGGGATGCTGGCTCGCAGTCCGCCGCCTTGGCCACTGCCACCCATGGAATGCCGGCGGAGTGGACCACGTCCCCGCCGGCGGCCGGGAATGGCCCGCGGGCCGAACCCCCACAATTGTTGTGCTGAACAATCCGGACAAGTACCTGGTTGCTCGGACTGATGAAGAAGGCCGCAGTGCGGCCTGACGAATAGGGATAAGTATGGACATCTTTGGAGCAATAATCGGCCCGTTCAAGTGGCTGGTTTCGTTCATCATGGTGGCGTTCCACGACGGGCTGAGCAGCATCGGCATGCCCGCCGCGAACGGCTGGACCTGGACGTTGGCCATCATCGGGCTGGTGCTGGTGATTCGTGCCGCGCTGATCCCGGTATTCGTCAAGCAGATCAAGGCCCAGCGCGGCATGCAGCTGCTGCAGCCGGACCTGAAGAAGCTGCAAGAGAAGTACAAAGGCAAAACCGACCAGCTGTCCCGCCAAGCCATGGCCCAGGAACAGATGGCCATGTACAAGAAGCACGGGACCAATCCGTTCTCGGCCTGCCTCCCCATGCTGATCCAGATGCCGTTCTTCTTTGCCCTGTTCCAGGTGCTCTCGGGCATTTCCCAGGCGAAGGACCAGGGTGCCGGCATCGGTGCGATGAGCCACGAACAGGTGGTGGAGTTCGATGCCTCCAGCATCTTCGGCGCGCCGCTGTCCGCGTCCCTGCTGCACGGCGGCGGCGGCGGAAATCAAACCGCGGTGTGGATCCTCTCGATCGTCATGATCCTGGCCATGACAGCCTCGCAGTTCATCACCCAGAAGCAGATCATGGCCAAGAACATGTCGGAAGACGCCATGGCCAGCCCGTTCATGCGCCAGCAGAAGATGATGCTCTACATCCTGCCGCTGGTCTTCGGCGTGGGTGGCATCAACTTCCCCATCGGCGTCCTGATCTACTGGACCACCACCAACCTCTGGACCATGGGACAGCAGTTCTTTGTGATCCGCCGCATGCCGACGCCGGGATCCCCCGCTGCCAAGGCCCTCGCCGAACGCCGCGCCGCCAAGGGCCTGCCGGCCCTGTCCGTCCTGACCGGCAAGCGGGATGAAGCAGCCGACGCTGCCGAGGCTGCCGCAGTGGAAGCCAAGGGACAGCGCGTCCAGCCCCAGCGCAAGAACAGGAAGAAGAAGTAATGTCAGCCGAGAGCACCGAGCACGTCCTTTCCGAAGAAATTGCAGACCAGGACGAGTCCGTGAACCAGGACGCTTCCCCCACCAAGGCCTCCGCCGCCAGCCGCCTCGAAGAAGAGGGCGACGTCGCCGCCGATTACCTGGAGGAACTGCTGGACATCGCCGACATCGACGGCGACATCGACATCGAGGTCCGCAACGGCCGCACCTACATCTCAATTGTCGCGGAGGATGAAGCCGAGGGACTTGAGGGCCTGGTAGGCGAAGACGGCGAAGTGCTGGAGGCTCTCCAGGAGCTCACCCGGCTGGCCGTACTCTCCGCCACAGAGAACCGTTCACGGCTTGTGCTGGACATCAACGGCTACCGCCAGGAACGTACCGGCCACCTGCAGAAGATTGCCGAAGACGCCGCAGCATCCGTCAAGGAAACCGGTAAGCCGGTTGCCCTCGAGCCGATGAGTGCCTACGAACGCAAGATTGTGCACGACGCCGTGGCTGACCTCGGATTGGTCAGCGAATCCGAGGGCGAGGGCTCCGGGCGCCACATTGTTGTTTCCGCAGACTAGAGAATGCCAGCACGATAACCATGGTTGATATCACGGCAGCAGAGCTTCGCGCTGCTGAGAAGATTTTTGGCGACCGCCTGGACCTGGCCAAGCGCTATGTGGAGCACCTGGCCACTTCCGGGACCGAGCGCGGGCTGATCGGGCCCCGCGAGGTGCCCCGCCTGTGGAGCCGTCACGTGCTCAATTGCGCGGTCATCGAAAGTGAGATCGCCCAGGGAAGCCACGTGGCCGACGTCGGAAGCGGGGCAGGCCTGCCTGGACTGTGCCTTGCGATTGCCCGCCCAGACCTCGAACTGACACTCATCGAACCCCTCGAACGCCGGGTTATTTGGCTCCAGGAAGTGGTGGATGACCTGGGCTTGGACAACGTCACCGTCATGCGCACCAGGGCCGAACTGGCGGTGGGGCAGGTGGACGCTGACGTGGTCACGGCCCGTGCCGTCTCGGCCCTGACGAACCTTGCAGGCCTGACCATTCCGCTCCTTGCCGGACACGGTGAAGTGGTGGCGATCAAGGGCCGCAGTGCCGGGGAAGAGATCGAAAAGGCTGCGAAGGTCATCCGCAAGCTCGGCGGTGTGCAGACATCGGTGGTCACCGTTGGTGACAACCTGCTCGAGGAGCCCACCACTGTGGTGCGCATCGTAGTGAACAAGTCCCAAAAGAAGTCCTAAAGTGGGCCCGCTGACGGCGGTCAGACGGGTGGAGCAGTTAGGCTAGACAACGGCAGCAAAATTGGCTGAACGAGAGTGAGTGTGCCCCAGTGACGAGTAGTGAAGCCTCCGCACAACGGATCCCGCCGTTTGTGTCTCTGGGGTCGGCACGTTCCGTCGCTGGATCCGGGTTGACCGGTTTGGGAATGGCCCCCGCCCGCGGAGGTAACCATCCACGGCCGGCCACTGGTGCAGTCGGAACCGGAGTTTCACGTGAAACAACCTCTTCCGGTAGGTCAAACGTTATCGATGCCATTGATGATTCGAGTCCTATCGCCCGTGAGCTCGCACACGAGACCAAGCGCCGGGAACGCCTGATGGGACGCGAGCTCCCGCGTCCGGAGCAGACCCGGATCTTCACCGTTTCAAACCAGAAGGGCGGCGTGGGCAAAACCACGACGACCGTGAACATTGCCGCAGCCCTTGCAGCTGCCGGACTCAACGTCCTGGTCATCGACATCGATCCGCAGGGCAACGCCTCCACCGCCCTGGGTATTGAACACCACGCGGATGTGGACAGCATCTACGACGTCCTGATCAACGACGTCCCGCTGGCAGATGTTGTTGCCCCCTGCCCGGACATTGGCAAGCTGATCTGCGCGCCCGCCACGATCCACCTGGCAGGTGCCGAGATCGAGCTCGTGTCCCTGGTTGCCCGGGAACAACGGCTGCGACGCGCAATCGACGTCTACGCGAAGACCCGCGAAAAGAATGGCGAAGAGCGGCTCGATTACGTCTTCATTGACTGCCCGCCCAGCCTTGGCCTCCTGACGGTCAACGCCTTCTGCGCCGCCAGTGAAGTGCTGATTCCCATCCAGTGTGAGTACTACGCCCTGGAAGGCCTCAGCCAGCTCCTCAAGAACATTGAGATGATCCAGAAGCATCTCAACGCGGACCTCGTTGTTTCAACGATCCTGCTCACCATGTACGACGGCCGTACCAACCTTGCTGCCCAGGTTGCCGCGGAAGTACGCCAGCACTTCCCTGACCAGGTGCTCTCCGCCGTCGTGCCCCGCTCGGTGCGGATCTCTGAAGCTCCCAGCTACCAGCAGACGGTCATGACCTACGACCCGTCCTCAAGTGGTGCCCTGTCCTATCTGGAAGCCGCTGCTGAAATAGCGGAACGCTAGAATCTTCAATACCGCAACGCATGGAGGCCTGGGTCATCCTGGCTTCACCACTGGAGGGATTTACCCATGAGCGAGAAGCGACGGGGCTTAGGCCGCGGTCTTGGCGCGCTGATTCCAAGTTCCGCCGCAGCCAATGGTTCTGCCAACGGTGCAGCGGTATCGCGGCCAGTGGATCTGTTTTTTCCGGAAGGCCGGAAGAAGACTGAACCCGTACAGCAGCCGGAACCGCCGGCCGCAACCAAGGCTCAGGAGACGGCAAACCCGGCTCCTGCACCCCGGGCTTCCGCAGCCAAGACAAGTACCGCCAAATCCGCAGGCAGCGACAAGCCCACCACTGCGGCCGCGGCCGCCAATGGGGCAGCCGGGAAGAAGGCTCCCGCCACGAAGGCTCCTGCTGCGCGGTCCAAGACGGCCGATACACCTGTGCCTACAGCGGTACCGGCCGAGGCCGTCCAGCCTGCTGAGGCGGAAGCTGTAGCGGCTGCGGTGGAACCCGCCGCGATCCCGGACTCCGGCGTCGAGTTGGTTGAAGTACCCGGCGCACGGTTCGCAGAACTGCCGGTGGGTGATATCCACCCCAACCGTAAACAGCCCCGAAACGTCTTTGATGAAGACGACATGGCCGAGCTTGTCCACTCCGTGCGCGAAATCGGAGTCCTGCAGCCCATTGTTGTCCGTACGTCAACCGAAACCGGTAGCGAACCCTATGAGCTGGTCATGGGTGAACGCCGCTGGCGGGCCGTCCAGGCTGCCGGACTGGAGACCATCCCTGCCATCATCCGCGACACCACGGATGATGACCTGCTGCGGGACGCCCTCCTGGAGAACCTGCACCGCAGCCAGCTGAATCCCCTCGAAGAGGCAGCGGCGTACCAGCAGCTCCTTGAGGACTTCGGGACCACCCACGAGCAGCTGGCAGACCGGATCGGCCGCTCCCGGCCCCAGGTGTCCAACACGCTGCGCCTGTTGAAGTTGCCCCCGCTGGTACAGCGCCGCGTCGCCGCGGGCGTGCTGTCCGCCGGCCACGCCCGCGCCCTTCTCTCGCTTCCGGATGCTGCTGCCATGGAACGGCTCGCCCAGAAGATCGTGGCCGAGGGAATGTCCGTGCGCGCCACCGAAGAGGCAGTCACGCTTTACCAGGATCCCGCCAAGCCGGCGAAGAACAATATCCCCCGTCCCGGCGCGCGGCATGAGCGCCTCGACTACCTAGCATCATCGCTTTCAGACCGGCTGGACACCAACGTGAAGATCTCCCTCGGTGTTCGGAAAGGCAAAGTCAGTATCGAGTTTGCCAGCGTAGAAGATCTCAACCGCATCATGGACGTGCTGGCACCGGGATCCACCAACTAGCGCTCCCAACTGACAATTCAACGAGAGGCCCGATTCACTGCGAATCGGGCCTCTTTTGGATTCTTGTCCAACCCCCAATCCTTGACGTTCTGCGACTTCACCGCGTTGATGGGAGTGGTCTTGCTTGGAGTGGGACTCGTCGTTGTCCTATCCCCTCTGTCTTAGCCCTGGTGATCCCTTTGCGCGGAACCATCGAGGGTGCAGCAGGCGAACCGAGCCCAAGGCCCGCATCACCGTAACCGGTCCCCTCTGAGGTTTATGGATGCCCGCATTTCTTCCCAGATTCACTACCTTCTAGCTGACAACCGCTGCTTGTCGTCGTTGGATGCTGGCGATTATGGGCAATCGACTAAGTCGGCGCCGTCTGCGGCCTCCTCGTAGGGCTGCAGGCCTCGCACGTAGGGGCCGAGACAGTGACGATGAAGTGTGTAGTTCGCCCCGCCAGGGGCTCTCCAGGCGGCACGGAGCGGATGTTCCGGGGCCTTCTGCGGTGTCCCCTGTCGATGACAGTTGAAGTGTAGCCGCTGGCCGCTTCGACTTGGTCTGCCAAGCCGGGATCCCCCTCCACAGACGCGTGTGTGTTTCACGTGAAACGAGCCTTCCCGGTGTTTCGGTGCCAACAATTCCACGGACGCTGGCTCCCGCATCATCTTCCGCGTGCGCATGCTGGGTGTTCCCCCAGCAAATTCCCGCCCCCAAGGAACTAAGTGGCATAGGAGCCTGCCTAATTGAAATCCCCGTGCCAAGTGGCGCGGTCCTACCAAGTGACAAATGATGTGCGTGCGGAACACTTGCCTGAGTGCGTCGGGCGGGAAAGTCTGTGGCCGTCGAAACGCGGATCCTCCCGAAATCCTATGTCACATCTTGTGCGTAGGGGCGATGTTGAACTGGGATTCGCTTCAACTAAGTGGCAGTCTCCGCTTTACTGACCCCCTCCCCATCGCATACGCTCGGCCACGGTGTTTTATGCTGGACCGTCATTCGGAACTACCGGGCACGCACTTGGCCTACCAACGGCGTCCCGCTACAAGCTCATGAATTACAGATCCGGCATCGAGGATAAACCAGCAGCCGCGGCACCGCTCATGCAGTTGTATCCAGGTGTTCTGCGGAGATTGCCTCCAAGCACGCGTCCATTGCACGGTCCGTGGCTCGCATGGTTCGTTCGTCGCCGCGAGATGTGAAAGGTCTAGAGAATGCTGGTCCGTCTCGTGGGAAGCTTCTGAAGATTGTGAATGTGCATGCACTGGAGTCTCGGAGGTTCGCTCCAGTCTTGGAGCGACATCTCACGTGTTTGGGGTGGACGCCTCGCAGTTGTCCGATGCTGCAGGGTCTCTGTTTCACGTGAAACATCGATGGTGACGGACGAGTCAGCCGCGGATGCCCTCCCGGCGGCGTATTGCCAGGGAGGACAACGGGGTTGATCTGGGTACCGAGTTGCATCGGTCTTAGGTCTATTTCACTGGCGTTCGCAGTCCAAGACCATAGTGCGTAGCACTGATCCCCCGGCCTCCGTTACCGATACGAACTTCTTAGGCGGAGGAATGCTTCGTTCCCGCCCGATCGAGCCGGCCGGCTTGGTGGATGTCCCCTGGGCATGAATTGGTACCGCTCTCGTATGGTGCAGCAACCTGCCTCATCGTCGGGCCCAATAATTCATCCGCGTCGATAGGACGGAATGGGTGTGTAAGTGACAACTAAGAGTCCCGGACGACGCCTAGGCAGTTGCACGCTTTTACGGCGGGGTACGCTGCGACGACCTGTCGGGGCATGCTCCAAGCCTGCCCACGCTGCCCCAGGGACAACCAGGGACCGGTTCGCCCTACTTATCCAAACTACCGACTACTCTCGTCAGAGCGCCCTTCGAGAATGCAGGCATGTGGCCGGCTACGTCCGCGCCGATCCGCAAGAGACAGGGCGTGTCGATAAATTGAAGCAGTGCACCGCCAGACCACCGGAGTGGGAGTCCGGATAGTTTGGGGCGATGGGGCAAACTTGATGTCTCCGCGGATCCCCGGGGGTCTCAGCGCCGCATGAATTGTGGCCCACCTCCAGCGTCAGTATTGCGGCCGGATCGGTCCCGTAATAGCTGCCCTGGAAACCCCGAAGCCGCCCCGCCTAACGGAGCTGTGGCCCGCGATGGTGCTGCAGCCCTCCCCAGCCAAAGGCTAGGTCGCGGTGGATATCGCTGTGGATAACTGTGTGCATAACCAAGGCGCGAAATCCACAGTTGTACGGAGATGTGGATGATCATCGGGCAGCATCCGATCGACGTCCTCTGGGCCAGTACGACTGCCGGGGCTGAGGCAGCTTATTATGTTTCACGTGAAACGTGATATAAAGGATCCGTTCAGCGGTAATAGTAATGGTTTACGTAGAAATTCGGCTGTTTCGCCCATCAATTTTGAATGTGGAGCACTGAAGGGCCGCCCCAATGGAGAACCAGGGTTGCCTCCCTGGAGGCTGGCAAGGGAAATGGGGCCCGCGGCTTGCTTGACGTGGACCTAGGGTTACGGTGCCGATCCCCCTTAGCCTGTGGATATCTGTGTGGAAAACAGGACGACTTCCCTGTGGATAAAGTGTGAACAAGTTCACCTTAGGGCGCAGCAATTCAGTTCGTATTCCCCTGGGGAACGGCTGGCGTGGGCGCTGGTTTGCACCGCCTGTGAGGCTGTAGTGGGTCCACCTGACTGCGTACGACTCCCAGGGAGGAGTCCTGCGTCCGTGACCTGGGTCTTCGTGTCTGCTGGTCCAGAAGGCGGGGATCCGGCTCCTACTTCTCTGGCTCACCCCGAAGTCCAGGTACTGTCTCCAGGAGGGTCCAGCCCCCTACAGTCGTGACTTCAACCAGGGCTTCGCCCCCCATGTCGCCATCTCCCAGCAATGAACTGAGATTCACATCGTTCTGAGTCTCCGAGCTCCCGTCGGCTCTCATCATCAGTCCCTCTCATTGTCAGCACTGGGACTGCTGGCGCACAGCTGCCACCACGCGGCGTCTAATACTCCAGGGAGGAGATGAGCGATTTAGTCTCGGGGAGTACCACAATGTGACATCAGCCGAGGGCCCATTACAGTCGACCACGAGCCGCGAAGAGCAGTAGGTAGCATCGAGCGTGGATGTTAGGCGGCAGCAGCGGTCAGCAGCTGCCCGGTGGGTTCTGGGGCCATCCCATCCCGGGCGACTGGATGGCCCGGTGTTGGACGGGCGTGGGATAGAGTCTGCCACTGTCTGTTTCACGTGAAACATGAATCCGACCCTGAAGGTGAAAGCGGCGATGCACCCGCCCGTCCTGAAGGCCTACAGTGTCCACAATCATCGATGCCGTTCATACTGTGGGTACGAGAACTGATCGCTGAGGTAGTCTGGGGTGCCCGGGTGCGGGAAAGGCACGGACCGACTAGCACATCGGCCGCTGAGCCGGGCGGCCTTGTTCGTACAGTCCGATGCCGTCCTCTATGTGGCCGGGGGTGAGCAAAACCCGAGCCAGGTGCGCTCGAAAGGTTCAGCCACAGCTAGACATGCGGCTTGTGCGCCGACGCACTGTTCCCGGAGAAGGCCTACTGGCCGAACTGTGCGAAACCGTCTACGGAGTCTCGACGTTGGGACTGTAGTGTCAGAGGGAAGCTTACGCGGGGACATCCGGCCTTGGACGCGGTGGGCTCCTCCTGCTTGGAATGGCCAGGGGCCTACTTGGCTGGTTGTTACTTCCAGCCCCTTGTTGCCGCTGCACAGCCGGATGGCAGTGCAGCCGAACAAGTATGGGGCTTCTGCGGTACTGGCGCGCATTGCGAGGAACTGCCGGCTCTTAGCTGCTGTCGCGTAAATATCCTGGTCTGTGAGCTCCTTTTTACGGAGCTACCAAAGCCACGTATGGTCCCCTGTTCCAGGGCCCTACGCACTCTTACCTTGCGACGGTGGCGTATAACGAGGTTGGGTACTGCGGGACGGATTGTGGGCAAGCCTCATCGGATCGAATCGGAAGCTTATGAACATACACACGGTCACGTCCCAGGACCAATAGAGCGCCGCACTGGTGGGCAGCCGAGGGCTGGTCAGCGGTGCGAGTGAATCTTTGAATCTACAGGCCCGTAGGGCGCAGAGGGCCCGCCGTGTTTCACGTGAAACACGTATCCCTTTGCGACGGAGCCGCCATTTTGTCCTGGGAGAGGGCCGGTCATCCCACACTGGAGGCTGCGGGCTCGTGTCATGGCCTGCTCGGCCCCGGGGTCATGTTGAAGGAACCCTGGGGGTAAATACATGAAGAGAGACGATCCGTCGAAGGGTTGCGATTTCATCTCCCCCGCGTATGTGCTGCCACCCAGCTGTCCAAAACTGATGGTCCAGGTCTGCAATCCGTGGGCGGGTGAGACGGGACGGTATACAAGGATGTTTCACGTGAAACGTACTTGTCCTCTGAAGACACCGGCCACCCCCTACAACGAATTTCGTTCACCTGGAGGCCGAGATGGCCACCGCCGTACATTTCCGCATCAAGAACGGCACAAAAAAAATGGCCCCCGCCTGGCGACGGGAGCCACTTCCAGCCTATCTCTTGTTCAGCACCAAGAGTGCCGCAGATCAGGACAGAACGTCAGAGAATTCCTTCTCAAAGAACTGCTTCGGCTTTGCACCGATGACCGTGCTCTTTACTTCGCCGCCCTGGAAGAGGTAAACGGCCGGAATAGAGGTAATGCCGTATTCGGCGGCAATTGCCGGGTTGTCATCCACGTTGACCTTGACCACGTCAACCTTCTCGCTGTATTCGACCGAGATCTCATCGAGGATCGGGCCCAGCTTACGGCAGGGGCCGCACCACTCGGCCCAGAAGTCTACGATAACCGGCTTGTCAGCGGACAGGACATCGGTGCCGAAACTTGCGTCAGTTACATCTTTTGCGTTGCTCATAACCTTGTCTTTCTCTTCGGATAATAGTGGCGCGGATTATGCGGGCAGGTCGGCCAGATAGTGTTCGACGTCGATAGCCGCAACACATCCGGAACCGGAAGCAGTGATTGCCTGGCGGTAGGTCGGGTCAACAACGTCGCCGGCCGCGAACACACCCGGAAGGCTTGTGCGGGAGCTCCGGCCCTCCACGGCGATGGTTCCCTCGGGCGTCAACTCCAGGACGTCCTTGACGAGATCGGTGCGCGGATCGTTGCCGATTGCGACAAAGACACCCGTGACGGCAAGCTCAGACTCGGATCCGTCCAGCAGATTCTTCAACCGCAGTCCGGTGACTTTGTCATCCCCGAGGACATCGTCCACGGTGCTGTTCCACGCAAAGGTAATCTTCTCGTGGGCGAGTGCCCGGTCCGCCATGATCTTGGAAGCCTTGAGCGAATCACGGCGGTGTACAACCGTTACAGATTTCGCAAACTTTGTGAGGAAGAGGGCTTCCTCCATTGCGGAGTCGCCGCCGCCAATGACGGCAATGTCCTGGTCCTTGAAAAAGAAACCGTCGCAGGTTGCACACCAGCTGACGCCATGACCGGACAGCCGCTTTTCATTCGGCAGTCCCAACTCCCTGTACGCCGAGCCGGTGGAAAGGATGACAGCCTTCGCCTTGAAGGTCTCCCCCGTGCCGATGGTGACTGTCTTCACCGGGCCTTGGAGGTCAAGCCCGGTGACATCCTCAAACTGGATTTCAGTGCCAAACCTGGCGGCTTGCTTCTCAAAGTTTTCCATCAGGTCCGGCCCCATGATTCCCTCGGGGAAGCCGGGGTAGTTCTCCACATCCGTGGTGTTCATCAACTCGCCGCCGGCAGTCACTGAACCTGCGAGCAACAGGGGCTTGAGGTTTGCCCGAGCGGTGTACACGGCTGCCGTGTAGCCTGCCGGGCCCGAGCCCACGATGATGACATCACGTACGTCGGACGCCGTGTTTTCTTCGATGGTCACTGGAACGTGAACCTCTTCCTTGTTCGACTCGCCTCCCCTTGGAGGCCGGCCACATGGCACAACCGTGCCCGCGTGCTGAATATTCCAGCGCCCGGACAAGGTGAACCACCGCAAAAGGTACAGGACTAGCCTTCGCAGGGCGCTCTTTCCAGACTACATTCCCCGCCTGGGACACCTGGCGCGGCTGTAACAACCGCGGTGTGGGGGCGGTTTACTGGACCTTGATTTCCGCCAGGCGGAGGCCGTAACCGTAACGGGTTTTCGGAGCCGCCAGCTTGGGAAGCGAATTGATGGAAACAATCACGTACTGCGCCTGGACCGGCTCGGGAAGCGGCATGTTCAGGTCCGTGGACGTGAAACTGCTGGTGCCAATGGACTTGGCGCCGTCCAGGGACGGCTGGTCGTTGGTGTAGACGGTGATGTTGCCGCCCGATCCGCCAAGCTGGGAGAGGGTAACGGAAGAAACAGTGGCCTTGCTCTTCAGCTTCACCACCAGCGGAACGCCCTGCGGGGCCAAGCCTCCCCAGTTTTCAGTGGCGAACTCCATGTCGGACCAGTAGCTGGCGTTGTTGCCGTCATATGCCTTGACCAGGTCGCCATCGAACGTGGCAGCAAAGTCGAAGTTCCCCTGCCGGGTCACACTTTCAATAGCGGGCGGCACCGCCGGCGGAGCTGACGGGGCTGCCTGCGTGGCCGGCGCGGACGCCTGGGGTGCGCTGGTGCTGGCGGCCGGAGTCGACTTGGCCTGGGGCTGGGATGGGGTGAAGAGGCTGCCAAGGTTGGTGACGGCGAAGATCAGGCCTGCAATCAGCACAACCGCCAGGAGGCCGCCAACCAGCCAGCGCATGGAACGTGGCTGGCTATCGGACTCATCACGGTCGTCGTCGTCATCGTCGCGGTCGGCAAATGCGGTGCCGGCGGCAGCCGGGGCCGCAGCACGGGCAAACAGGGCGGACCTGCCGCTGCCGCTGCGGGGCTCGTGCGGGGCGTCGCCGTCCTGGTGGTCGTCGTCGTCGCCCGATTGCGCGTAGTCGTCATCAGACCACAGGGAAACCTTCGGCTTGCCGTCCGAAACGGACTGCCGGGGCTGAGCCTGCGTGGTGTCGGTAGGGCCAGTGTCCGTGTCCGCAGTGTCTGCCGGCTCGAAGCCGGCGCCGCGCTCGGCTGCAGGCTGTACGGGCTGGGCGGCAGTGGCATCCGGATCAACGCTGGCGGGCCGTCGACCCGCTACCGCGGCCCCTGCACCAGCTGCTGCGGCACCTGCGGCCGCGGCACCTACAGCACCGGCGCGGCCGGAAGCCGGAGGCACCGAGGGTGCCTGGCCTGCGGGCCGGACCGTGGGCCTGGGCGGCGCAGCCGGCGCGGAAGGATAAGGATCAACCTGGCTCGGGTGCGAATCGGCGTAGTTGATGTACCCGGCGTCGACGTTGTCTTCCTCGTCGTAGGGCTCGGGTTCGCGGGAACGCGCCTGGCCGAAGATCTCACTGCCCAGCGTGTCCGTGAAGAAGGGTTCGACGTAGGGCGGATTGGACGCCACCACAAGGTCAAGGAGGTCTGCTGCGGAGGTGTGGTTGGTGATGAGGTAGGTGGTATCCTCCGTGACGCCGAGGTCCAATACCTGTACCGTGCCGGGGCGTTCGCCGGTGGCCACTTCGCGGGCGCTCTGGGCTACCTGCTCCGTGTTCTCCGGGCCTGCAACCAGGATGCTGACCGGCCGGTTGAGGACCTGGTCCACGCCGTCAAGCACCAGATCGTGGTCGTGGGAGGCCAACACCGTGGCTGTGACCTTGTAACGGCCGCCCAGTACTGATCCGACATCGATCGGGTTGGACACGTGTTCCTCCTAGACTGTCCGGGATTGCCGGCCTCAATGACGCAACCGCCGTTCAGGCGCCGCGCACGGCCGAACCCTGAATGCAACTACCCCTGTACCTGTTCGATCCTAGCCGATCAGCCCCGGACGGCCGTGGAGAAGACCGGCGCCAAACCGCAGCGGCATCACTTTTTCCGTGGGCGGCGGTTCTTGAAGTACGGGTTCTCGCCGGCCTTGCCTTGGTACGTCCGGCGACCGGGAAGGGGAATCTGTTCGCTGAGCAGGCCTCCGCGCGCCGTGGCGGGCTGTTCCTCACCGGGCAGGTAGTCGGCCGCCGGCGCCTGGTGGCTGCCGTCGTCGTTCAGGTCCTGGCGGCGCACTCCGCGCTCCGGATCCGGGCCGGCGCGGAAGGAGACGGCGTCGAACTCCCCGGAAATCCGGGGAATGAGGCCGGTGTCCACGGACGTGGTGGCCCGCTCCGGACGGTGAACGCGTTCCCCGTCCGTTCCCCCCGAGTCAGAGGGCGGCGGCGTGGTCCCCGTCGGCGGAGCACCGGCAGGGCCGCGGCCCAGCCGGCCCAGCAGCGGCCGGAGCATGTCGCCCAGTTCAGTGACCCGGAACAGCCGAAGAAGGACGAAGTAGACGGCGAGCATGACAGGCCCGACGACGACGACCGTCACCAGTGCAGTCCCCCGGTTCTGCCAGGCGAAGCCGTCCGGGTTGTAGCTGCCCATGAGCCACAGGCCGCCCGCACCGGCGATCGCCGAGCCCAATGCCGCGTACCCCATCCGGATGTAGGAGTTGGCGATCCGGGCGCCATCCAGGTGCCCCAGGAGGCGGCGCAGGAAGACCGCGCTGATCACCACCGAGAGGATGTTGCCCACCATATAGAGGACGGCGATGGCGTAGATGATCCGGCCGACCGGCAGGAACTGGATGGCGAAGGCGCCTGCCACGTATACGACGGCCAACAGCAGCTGGACGTAGAACGGCGTGCGTGCGTCCTCGTTGGCATAAAACACCCGGGACATCATGAAGTTGGCACTCATGAAGGGGGTGCTGAGGGCAAGGATGGTGAGCGTCTGGGCCAGCATGACGCCGTCCTGGCGCGAGCCGCCGGAGAAGAACATCCCCAACGGACCGGCCAGGGCAAAGAGCGCCAGGGCGCCAAACACAGTGGCCACCGCCATGGTGCGCAGGCCGTGCGAGAGGGCGTCGCGCAGTTCGGCGCGGTTCCCTTCCTGCGATGCGCGGGTCATCCGGTTGAACAGCACCGTGGCCAGGGACAGCGCAATGATGGAGTGCGGCAGCAGGTACAGCTGGCTGGCCACCTCCAGGACCGCGTTGCCCGGAAGGATGGACGCCGCGGGATCCCCCGCCTCCTGCAGCCGGATGCGTTCCGCGCCGGGAATGGTGGCGATGCGCATGACGTACAGGAACGCCAGTTGTCCGACGGCGGCCGTCAGGAGTGTCCACACGCTCAGCTTGGCAGCGTGCCCCAGTCCCACGCCCCGCCAGCCGAACCGGGGGCGGAGGCCAAGCCGCAGCCGGAACACCGGAACCAGCAGGATGGCCGTCTGGGAAAGCACGCCAATGGTGGAGAATCCGGCGACCAGCAGCGTCTGCGTGGAGCCCCAGTTCTCCAGCGTATGACCGCTTACTTCATTGCTGCCGAAGATCCAGATGAACATGCCCAGGCCCGCGATGGCCACCACGTTGTTCAGGATGGGTGCCCACATGGCTGGACCAAAAGCGCCGTTGGCGTTCAGCACCTGGGTGAGCAGGGCGTAGAGGCCGTAGAAGAAGATCTGCGGCAGGCACCAGAAGGCGAACGTGACCGCGAGGGCCTTCTGCTGCGGCGAATATCCCTGTGTGGTCAGCTCGATGACCCCCGGTGCGGCCAGTGTCACCAGCGCCGTCAGGCCGAACAGGAGCAGGACGGCGAGCGTCAGCAGCCGGCTGATGTAGTCCGCTCCCCTGTCCGGAGCCTTGCTTGCCTTGATGATTTGCGGAACCAGTACGGCGTTGAAGACACCGCCGGCCACCAGGAGGAAGATCAGGTTGGGCAGGTTGTTGGCATTGATGAACGTGTCGTTGACGGTCGAGCCAAGGCCCAGGGCGGTGCCGAGCATCCAGGTTTTGCCGAAGCCCAGGAAACGGGAAACGAGCGTCCCTGCGGCCATGATGGCGCTGGAACGGGACTCGCTGGGACCCGCGGCCGCGGGCTGCGCGGTCTCCGGTGCCGGCGCCTCGGCGGTTGCATCGCCGGGTGCGGCATCATCGGGCCGGCCGGGCCGGTCGGAAGGAAAGTTGGTAGCTGACATCGAGTTCATCGTCTCACCCACCGGCCCGTAACACCGCAATGACGACGGCGGCGTCCGGGCCTAGAGGTGTCCGGGCAGGACCTCGCGGGCGAGGTCCGCGATGCGGCGTTCGTTGGGGAAGGACAGCTTCCGGGCGAGCTCCTGGATGGGAACCCAGGCCACATCCACGGCTTCCTGGTCGGGATCGTTCTCGATGGTGAGCTCGCCGCCTGTGGCGCGAAGGAGGTAGTGGTGCACGGTTTTGTGGACCCGGTGGCCGCTGACCGTGAACCAATAGTCGATGCTGCCCAACGGCGCCAGGATGTCTCCCTCGATGCCGGTTTCCTCGGCGATCTCGCGGACGGCCGCTTGCTCGTTGTTTTCCTTGCCCTCCGGATGCCCCTTGGGCAGGCACCATTCCAAACGCCCGCCGCGATTGAGGCGGGCGATGATCGCAACCCTCAATTCGGCGTCGGACGTGTCCACCACAACGCCGCCAGCCGACACTTCCTCAACCGTTGGCAGCGAGGCCGGTGCCGATTGCTGGGCAGGGGCAACGTGCGCCCCGATTGCCGATGGCAATGGTGCGTTCGTCCTCCTGCCGGGAGCGCTCGGTACTGGATGGGCCATGGAGTCCACTCTAACGACTGTTGCCCGTTCGTGATGACCGGAACATGACACCAACATGGACGGGATGTGACGCAATTTGAGACCGGGAACGTCAATCAGCGCTGATCTTGACGCTTTTTTGGACTGCCGCGCCGCTGGTTTCTGCCAAGCTTAAGGAACTATGTCGCACGCACATCACAAGATTGATTCCCACACCGTTGACTTCAAGGTGGACCCGGTGGTCCTGGAGCTCGGACAGCGGTTCGTGGATGCCGGCCACGAGCTGTCCCTTGTGGGCGGGCCAGTGCGCGACCTTTTCCTGGGCCGGGTTTCTCCCGACCTCGACTTCACGACGGATGCCACGCCGGACCAGACGGTGGCACTGATCAAGAAGTGGGCGGACAACTTCTGGGAGATCGGGCGTGCGTTCGGCACGATCGGCATGCGCAAGGGCGGCTTCCAGATCGAGATCACCACCTACCGGGCGGAGGCCTACGATCCCGACTCCCGCAAGCCCGTGGTGGCGTTTGGTTCCTCCCTCACCGACGACCTGCTGCGGCGCGACTTCACCATCAATGCCATGGCGCTGAAACTGCCTTCCCTGGAACTGGTGGATCCGTTCGGCGGGGTGCGGGACCTACACGCCTCCTTGCTGGCCACGCCGGGGGCGCCGGAGGCCTCCTTCTCCGATGACCCGTTGCGGATGATGCGGGCGGCCCGCTTCGCCGCGCAGCTGGGCGTCTCGGTCCGCGACGACGTCCGGGAGGCCATGATCCACATGGCTGACCGGATCAGGATCATTTCCGCGGAGCGGGTGCGGGACGAACTGGTCAAACTGATTTGCGGTGCCCGGCCTCGCGTGGGCGTGGATCTCCTGGTGGACACGGGGCTGGCCGAGTACGTGCTGCCCGAGGTCTCCGCCCTCCGGCTCGAAGCCGATGAGCACCACCGGCACAAGGACGTCTACCAGCACTCCCTCCAGGTCCTGGAGCAGGCAGCGGAGCTTGAAACGGACGCCGAAGGTCCAGTTCCGGGCCCTGACTTCGTGCTGCGCTTCGCAGCGTTGATGCACGACGTCGGCAAGCCGGCGACGCGCCGCTTCGAACCGGGCGGCGCGGTGAGCTTCCGCCACCACGACATGGTGGGTGCCAAGCTCACCTCCAAACGGATGAAAGCCCTTCGGTTCGACAATGACACCACCAAGGCCGTTGCACGGCTGGTGGAACTCCACATGCGTTTCTATGGCTACGGCGATGCCGGCTGGAGCGACTCTGCTGTCCGGCGGTACGTCACCGACGCAGGCCCGCTGCTCGAACGGCTGCACCGGCTCACCCGGTCCGACGTCACCACCCGAAACCAGCGCAAGGCCGACAGGCTGTCCTTCGCCTACGACGACCTTGAGTCCCGCATTGCCGCGCTCCGCGAACAGGAATCCCTGGAGGCAGTGCGCCCGGACCTGGACGGAGCCCGGATCATGGAGCTGCTGGGGCTCAAACCAGGCCCCGTGGTGGGCCGCGCCTACAAGTTCCTCCTTAACGAACGGATGGAACACGGACCATTGCCCGCGGAAGAGGCCGAGGCGCGCCTGCTCCGCTGGTGGGCCCAACAGCCGGAATCAGCACCTGCCGGGCCCGCACCCGGAGCCTCTCCCGCCGTCGTCGAACCTTCACCCGCTGAGGAGTCCAAATGACCAACCCCGCCTTCGCTCCGCGCCCCCAGCTGTGGATCCTCCGTCACGGTGAAACTGAATGGTCCAAGAGCGGGCAGTACACGGGTCTCACCGACCTCCCCCTGACCGTGGAAGGCGAACAGCAGGCCGTGGAGGCACGCAAGGTCCTGGACGGCGTCGACTTCGACCTGGTGCTCACCTCGCCGTTGCGGCGTGCACGGCGCACCGCCGAGCTCGCCGGGTTCCCGGATGCCCGGCACGAACCGCTTGCGGTGGAGTGGAACTACGGGGACTACGAAGGCATCAGCTCGGACCTGATCCGCAAGGACAATCCCGACTACCTGATCTGGACCCACGGCGTTCCCAACGGGGAAACCCTTGATGAGGTGGCGGCGAGGGCGGACAAGATCATCGGCCGGATCCTGGAATCCGGGATGGACAACGTGCTGATCGTGGCGCACGGGCATTTCTCCCGGATCCTTACCGCGCGCTGGCTGGAATTGCCGCCCACGGAAGGCCGCCACTTTATCCTCGGCACCGCCAAAGTATGCACCCTGGGCTGGGATAAGAAGACGCCCGCTATTGTGCGCTGGGGCCTGTAAATCCCTTTTACCAGAAAACTTTTCCGCATTTCCCGGGAATTGCTGGCCTTTCCCGGATTCCTGGGGTACCTTTATTCCTGACCCCACGGCAATCTGCCCGGGTCCAAGACCGCATTGCACACCACGCAGCGGACAGCAGAAAAGGAGGTTGGGAAAATGATGACTTTGACTGGCGAATGGAACACCCCCATCAATGCGTTCCCGGCCTCTGCTGATGCTGCGCGCGTGGCTTCAATCGGTACCGGGTGGCGGTCTGCCGCTTTCCCCGGTTCTCCGCGGCGCCGCTAACCGGAACCAAGTCTCCCGGTAACCGGGCCCCCAGGGTCCGTTCCCGGGAGGGGCGCCGGTACGCCGCACATCCTGCGCTGATTCCCCGGAGCAGCACCTGCCCCAGCCGACGCTTCGCTGACGCCTGAAATTGCGTCCGCGCCATCGAGCGTTCCGGCCCTGCACCAGGTGCTTTTCCTCCGGAATTATCGGCGTCTCCTGGAATTGTATTCTTTCCTGCAATTCACCCTTGCCTAACCGTGAATTCACGTGCCCTTTTCCGCGCTTTTGCGCGCCGAAAAACGGCGCTAATTCGTCATGCACTTTTTGTGACCTAAGAGAGCGAAAGGAGGTGCCTTCTTTGATGCGAAAAATCCTGGGACTCCTGTCCCGCCCCCTGCAGCGACGCAGTTCGTTCAACAGCGACCTGTTGGAGCAGCATCGAAACGAAGTTTTCGTGCTCATGCACCAGCAACTCGGTGGCCTGCGCTGACTGCCGGCCCCCGCGCGTTGCGCAGGGGCCGGCTGTAAGCTCGACTCCATGCACGAGACCCAGCCGCCGGAGGGTGGACGACGGCCCCGAATCGTGGTGCCAAGCCGCAGCGACGCGCTGCTCCGGAATTTCACGGAGGTGATCGGCGGACCGCTCGGGACCAGGGCGGATCCCGGTGTTGCCTCCCCCGGTATCTACACCGTGGAACGGGTGCTGGTGGTCCTGACGGCAGTGGCGGCCCTGGTGGGCATCCTGCTCAAAGGCTATTGCCGGGTCAACGGCTGGGAGACACCGAGCCAGTTCTATGCCACCTGCTACTCGGACTTCCCGGAGCTGTTCCGGAACCGCGGCTTGGCACAAGGCGTCTTCCCCATCCTTGGCAGCGGCAGCCAGTTCGAGTACCCGGTGATCATCGGATTGATTGCGGGGCTGACGGCCTGGCTGGTTCCCGGTGGAGACGCCAACGCCCGGGCCCTGGCCTACTTCGACATCAACGCCGGGCTGCTGGCGGCCGTTGCCATGCTCACTGTCCTGGCAATTGCGCGCATGCCCGGCCGCCGTCCCTGGGACGCCGCCATGGTGGCGGCCGCCCCAGGGATTGTCCTTGCCGGAACCATCAACTGGGATCTCTGGGCGGCGTGCCTGCTGGCTGTCGGCATGTACTTTTTCGCCCGGAACCGGCCGGTGCCTGCCGGCATCCTGATCGGGCTGGCCACGGCAACCAAGCTCTACCCGCTCCTGGTCCTTGGGGCCATCCTGCTGCTTGCCGTGCGTACCGGGCGGTGGCGGCCGCTGCTGGTGACCGCCGGCAGTGCCGCCGCCACCTGGCTGGTGGTCAACCTGCCGTTCGCAGCGGCCAACCCCGCCGGCTGGGCCTATTTCTTCCAGTACAGCGCGGACCGGGGCGCCGGGTACAGTTCCCCCTGGTTCGCCTACAACCTGGTGGCCGGAAGGCTGGGCTGGTCCGGGCTGGCACCGGACGCCGTCAGCGTACTGTCAGCCGGGTTGTTCGTCCTGCTGTGCGCCGCAATAGCCGCCGTTGCACTGACCGCTCCCCGTCGCCCCCGCCTGGCGCAGCTCGCTTTCCTGATCGTCGCGGCCTTCATCCTCACCAGCAAGGTCTACTCGCCCCAGTACGTCGTGTGGCTGATCCCGCTGCTTGCCCTCGCCAGGCCGCGGTGGCGCGACTTCCTGGTCTGGCAGGGCATCGAAGCCCTGCACTGGGCCGCGATCTGGTTGTACCTTGGACAGGTGACCAGCGCAGGTTCGTCGCAACACAACCTGGACATGCCGTACTACGTCCTCGCCGTTGCCGCTCACATGGCCGCAGTGGCCTACCTCATGGCGCGCATCGTTTGGGACATCTACGACCCCGCCTATGACCCCATCCGCCGCCACCACATTGATGATCCGCACGGCGGACCCTTCACGAACGCGCCCGACTGGTTCCGGCTGGATCCCGCGCGGCCCTCGGAATCGGCTATCCCATGGAAAGCAGGGTCCCGTGCCTGACGTGGCGGTAGTAGGCTCCGGCCCCAACGGACTTTCTGCAGCGGCCGTCATGGCAAGGGCAGGGCTGTCCGTGGAAGTCTTCGAGGCAGCTCCGACCATCGGTGGTGGCACGCGCACCACCGAACTCATGCAGCCGGGATACTTCCACGACGTATGCTCCGCGGTGCATCCCATGGCGCTGGCGTCCCCGTTCTTCCGTGCCTTCGAGCTGCCCCGGAGGGTGGACCTGATTACCCCGGAGGTGTCCTTTGGTTCCCCGCTGGACGGCGGCCGGGCCGCCTTGGCCTACACTTCGCTGGAGCGGACTGCGACGGAACTGGGCCGGGACGGCGCGGCGTACCGCCGGCTCATGGAACCGCTGGTCCGGCATATCGGCGACATTATGGATTTCACCCAAAACCAGCTCCTGCGGATCCCCCGCAATCCGGTGATGGCGGCCGTTTACGGACTGCGGACGCTGGAACAGGGAACCGGTTTGTGGAACGCACGGTTCAAGGAAGATCTTGCACCAGCCCTCCTGAGCGGAGTTGCCGCCCACGCCATCTCGCATTTGCCGTCCCTGGCGGCGTCCGGGGCCGGCCTCATGCTCGGTGCCCTGGGGCATGCGGACGGATGGCCCATTCCCCGCGGCGGCTCCGCCTCCATCGCGGCAGCCCTCGCAGACGACATCCGTGCCCACGGCGGCGTCATCCACACCGATGCCCCTATCGACCGGCTGGAACAACTGCCGGCCACCAGGGCCACCCTGCTGGATGTGGCACCCCGCGGCCTGCTGGACATGGCGGGCGGCGCGCTGCCGGGCCACTATCGAAGAGCCCTCGAGGCGTTCCGGTACGGAAACGGCTCCTGCAAGGTGGACTTCATCCTGTCCGGTCCGGTGCCGTGGCAGGCCGCCGGACTTGCCGACGCCGGCACGGTCCACGTGGGCGGGACCAGGGCCGAGCTGGCGGCTTCGGAGAACGAGGTCAGCGCCGGCCGGCATCCCGAGCGGCCGTATGTCCTGGTGGCCCAGCCCTCCCGATTCGACCCCGGACGGGCGCCGGACGGGCGGCACACACTGTGGACCTACTGCCACGTCCCTGCAGGCTCCACGCGGGACATGACCGGCGAGGTGATGGCGCAGCTGGAACGGTTTGCCCCGGGATTCCGAGACCTCGTGGTGGACTCGCACGCCATCACCGCCGCGCAGCTGGCCCAGTACAACCGCAACTACGTTGGTGGCGACTTCAGCGCCGGCGTCATGGACGTGCGCGGCCTGGTCCAAAAGCCCGTGGTGTCCCCCGTTCCGTGGCGGACACCGCTGCTGGGCGTCTATCTCTGCTCCTCGTCAACGCCGCCGGGCCCGGGTGTCACGGGAATGCCCGGGATGCACGCGGCGACACAAGCCCTGAAGGACATCTTCAAGCTTCGGGTTCCGGACCTTTCCCTCAGCTAGGTCCCGGCGGCCGGCGGCCCTGCCACAACCGCCTGGCCTGCGACGGCACGGCGCAGCACGGTGCCGGGGCGGGGGATAATGGCCCCATGGGGAAATCAACAAAACTTTCGCTTGCCGTAGCTGCGCTCGTCCTGGGTACCTCCCTGGTGGCCTGCGACGACGGAAAGAGCGGGGCTGAAGCCGCCGCCCAGCAATTGGCCGGCGCGGTCTCATCGCTGGACGTTGGCTCGGTGGCCTTTGACGGCAAGGACGCCGCCGCGGCCAACGACCAGCTGCACCAGGTCTTCGCGGCCCTGGATCCGCAGAAGCCCGAGGTCCAGGCAGGCGGACTCACCCTCGACGGCGATAAAGCGTCCGCGCCGCTGAGCTACACCTGGAAGTTCGGCGACGCCGAGTGGAAGTACACCAGCTCGGCGAACTTCAAGAAGTCAGGGGACAAGTGGCTGGCGGTGTGGGACCCGGCCCTCCTGGCACCCGGCCTGACGGACAGCGAGATTGTTACCAAGGGCTCCCAGTCCCCCCAGCGGGCCGATATCCTTGGTGCCGGCGACGTGCCGCTGGTGACCTACCGTCCCGTGGTGAATGTGGGCATCGACAAGCCGCAACTCGGCGCCGCAGACCCCTCCGATTCCGCCGGCAAACTGGCCGCGCTGGTGGGCGTGGACCCGGCCGCCTACGTCCAGCAGGTCAAGGCTGCCGGCGCACAGGCCTTCGTTTCGGCCATCACGCTGCGTGAAGAAGGCCGGACCATCTCGGACCAACAGATCCAGGCCATCCCCGGCGCCCGCGGCATCCCCGCCTCCATCCCGCTGGCTCCCAGCAGGACGTTTGCCCGCGCCGTGCTCGGTTCGGTCGGCGAAGCCACCGCAGAGCAGATCGATGCATCCAATGGTGCGCTGGACGCCGGGGATGTCACGGGCATCGGCGGGCTCCAGCAGCAGTACGACGCGCAACTTCGCGGATCAGACGCCGTCGTCATCCGGGCGCAGCGGGCAGACCTGACGCGCGAACAGATCCAGTCCGCCGGGACGGACCCCCGGCGCGTCCTTTTCGAGGTGGCACCCAAGCCCGGCACGCCGCTGAAGACCACCCTCGATCCGCGGCTCCAGACCCTGGCAGAGTCCACCCTGGAGGGTGTAGGCCCGGCGTCGGCCATTGTGGCACTGCGGCCCTCCACCGGCGCCGTGCTCGCCGCGGCCTCCGGCCCGGGCAGCAACGGCTACAACACGGCCATGCTGGGCCAGTACGCCCCGGGCTCGATCTTCAAAATGGTTGATTCCCTGGCCATGTTCCGGAACGGCATGAACCCCGACTCCACCGTCCAGTGCACCCCCACCCTCACGGTGGACGGGCGCACCTTCAAGAACTCCGAGGGCTACCCCGCCACCTCCCTTGGCGCGGTGACCCTCCGGGATGCCTTTGCGCACTCCTGCAACACCGCCTTTATTTCCCAGCGCGACTCGGTATCGCAGAGCCAGCTCGAAGCCGCAGCCACCTCCATGGGCGTCGCGGTCGAAGCACCGAAACTCGGGGCGGAAGCGTTCCTGGGTTCCGTGCCGGGGCAGGCCCAAGGCACCGAACACGCGGCCTCCATGATCGGCCAAGGCAAGGTTCTGCTCTCACCCCTGGCCGCGGCGATCATGGCCGGCTCGGTTGCCAAGGGCGCTCCCGTTTCGGCGCAGCTGGTCCTCAACCCCGACGCCGCTGCCCCTGCGGCGGGAACCACCGCAGGGTCCACCGCTCCGGCTGCCGCACCAACGGCCACGGCCACAGCCGAAGCGCCGTCCACGGCATCGGACAAACCAATCACGGCAGCGGAGGCGGCATCGCTGGCTGACATGATGCGCGCCGTGGTCACCTCCGGCCACGCGGGATTCCTCGCCAGCGTCCCCGGGGCTCCCGTAGGTGCGAAAACGGGAACTGCCGAGTTCGGCACCGAGAATCCGCCCAAGACGCACGCCTGGATCGTGGCCGTGCACGGTGACCTGGCCGTGGCAGTGTTCGTGGAGGACGGCGGCCTGGGTGCCACCACCTCGGGTCCGCTGCTGAAGCAGTTCCTCACCGCCGCCGGCTAGGTTCCGCCGTGGGAGGATTGACGGCGTGGCCCATATTGACGTTTCCGGCATCGACTACTTCCTCTCCGACGGTACCCAACTCCTGAACGGAGTGACCTTCAAGGTCCCGGACGGCACCAAGACCGCCTTGATCGGGCCCAACGGCACAGGAAAAACCACGCTGTTCCGGATCATCGCCGGAGACCTGGTCCCGGATGAGGGCGCCATCGGGCGGTCCGGGAACATGGGCATCATGCGCCAGTTCGTAGGGCAGGTGCGTGACGGTTCAACTGTCCGGGATCTTCTGGTGTCCGCTGCTCCCCCGGCCTTGGCGGCCGCTGCCCGCGAGGTTGACGAGGCCGAGCTGGCCATGCTGGAGCACGACGACGAGCCCACCCAGATGCGCTACGCCCAGGCCATCGTGGACTGGGGCGACGCCGGCGGCTACGACGTCGAGACGGTGTGGGACGAAGTCTGCATAGCCGCGCTGGGACTGCCCTTTGACCGCGCACAGCACCGCGCGGCGTCGACCCTTTCCGGCGGGGAGCAGAAACGGCTGGTCCTCGAAGCACTGTTCGCCGGCCCGGACGACCTCCTGCTCCTGGACGAACCGGACAACTACCTGGACGTTCCGGGCAAGCGCTGGCTGGAGGAAAAGCTCAACGAGTCGAAGAAGACGGTCTTCTTCATCAGCCACGACCGCGAACTGCTGAACAACGCTGCCGGGCGGATCGTCACGCTCGAACCCGGGATCAACGGCGCCGCGGCCTGGATCCACGGCGGCGGGTTCGGATCCTACGTGGAGGCCCGCGCGGACCGGAATGCCCGCTTCGAGGAATTGCGGAAGCGCTGGGACGAGGAGCACATCAAGCTCAAGGAACTCGTCAACATGTACAAGAACAAGGCGGCCTTCCGCTCGGACATGGCCAACAGGTACCACGCCGCCCAGACCCGGCTGGCCAAATTCCTCGAAGTGGGGCCGCCGGAGGCGCTGCCGATCGAACAGAACGTCCAGATGCGGCTCAAGGGCGGCCGCACCGCCAAGCGCGCCATCGTTGCCGAACGGCTGGAACTGACCGGACTGATGAAGCCGTTTTCCACCGAGGTCTGGTTCGGCGACCGGGTGGGCGTTCTCGGCTCCAACGGCTCCGGCAAGAGCCACTTCCTGCGGCTGCTCGCCACCGGCGGCACCGACCCGGAACGCGAGCACCTCCCCGTCTCGGACGTTGAGATCGCGGAGGTCCCGCACGAGGGCACGGTGAAACTCGGCGCCCGGATTCGTCCGGGCTTCTTTGCCCAGACCCACGTCCGGCCCGACCTGCTGGGCAAGACACTGCTGGAGATCCTGCACCGCGGCGACGAACACCGCTCCGGCTTGGGCCGGGAGGCAGCCGCCGGCGCGCTGGACGGTTATGGCCTGGCAGGACAGTCGGAGCAAAAATACGAATCCCTGTCCGGTGGCCAGCAGGCGCGTTTCCAGATCCTGCTGCTCCAGCTCAGCGGCGCCACCCTGTTGCTGTTGGACGAGCCGACGGACAACCTGGACCTGCACTCCGCCGAAGCACTGGAGCGGGCCATTGACCACTTTGAAGGCACGGTGCTCGCCGTCACCCACGACCGCTGGTTCGCACGGACATTTGACCGTTTCCTGGTGTTCGGATCGGACGGGAAGGTGTACGAATCAGCGGAGCCGGTCTGGGACGAACAGCGGGTGGAACGAGTCCGCTGAGGACGCGGTGAGCAGCTTTATGAGCAAATGATCATCAATTGATAGCATTTGATCATGAAGACGGATGAGCGGCACAGGACCATTGCCGAAATCCTCAGGCGGCAGGCCGAGGTGACCGTCGAAGAGCTGATGCTGGCCTGCAACGCTTCCGGGGCCACGATCCGCCGCGACCTCGAGGCATTGGCGGGCAACGGCGTCCTCCGGCGGATCCACGGCGGAGCCAGGAGCCTGATCGGACAGGGACAGCACCCCGGCTACGGACTGCGGGAGCTGGAGGACCGGGACGCCAAGAGGCGCATCGCCGCCGCCGTCGCCGGGCTGCTGGTGGAACGCGAACATGTCTGGCTGGACAGCGGGAGCACGGCAACAGAGGTGGCCCGTGCCGTGGCCGGCCGGGAACTGACCCTGATGCCGATGTCACTGCCCGGACTCAATGCGGCCGCCGGCGGGGACGCCGCCGCGGGCTCGCGGCCTGCACTGTTGCTGCCAGGGGGGAGCCTGGTGCCCGGTGAGCTGTGTTTTCGCGGGCCCCTGGCGGAGTCCAACATCAGGTCGCTGCGCTTTGATACCGCCGTGCTCACCCCATGTGCCGTTGACTTCACTGATGGCCTCCTGGCCCACGACCTGGACGATGCCGCGGTCAAGAGGGCCGGCCTGGACGCGTCGGCGCGGGTGGTGGTTGCTGCCTCCGCGGCAAAGTGGCAGGCGCACGCGAGGGTCCTCATCGGCGGCCTGGACCGGGTGGACGTGATCGTCACCGACCGGCAATTCAATGGCCAGGAACAGGCCCAACTCGACCAATACTCTGTGGAAGTAGTGAACGTATGAGCATCAACGCCGGCACCGAACAGCATGCTGGACTGAAAGCAGCGGCCGCGGCCACGTTTGTGGTCTTCGGCATTAACGGGCTCGTGTTCGCCAGCTGGGCAGCACGGATCCCGGCCGTGACGCAGACGCTGCACATCACCTCCGGCCAGATGGGCACTCTGCTGCTGTGCACGGCCGTAGGGTCGCTCCTGGCACTCCCCACGGCGGGCATGGTGGTGGGCCGGATCGGAACAGCCAGCACCGTCTGCTTTGCCGGCCTGCTGGCTGCCGCCGCGGGCATCGGCATCGCCCTGTCGCTGTCAGCCACCTCCATACCCGGAACCGCCGTGTCGCTGTTCTTCTTCGGAATCGGCATCGGCCTGTGGGATGTTGCGCAAAACATCGAAGGCGCCGACGTCGAACACAAACTCCGCCGGACTGTCATGCCGCAATTCCACGCGGCCTTCAGCGGTGGTGCGTTCGTGGGCGCACTGGTGGGCGCCGGACTGTCCAGCCTGGGCGTGGACCTTCCCCTGCACCTGATGGTCATTGCCGGTGTGGTGGTACTGGTGGCCCTGACCGCGCCGCGGTTCTTCCTCCCCCACATTTCCAGCGCGGCCACGCCCGGGGAAACCAAACCCGCCAAGGGCCCCTCGGCATGGCGGGACAGCAGGACGTTGCTGATCGGCGTCGTGGTGCTGGGAGCCACCCTCACGGAGGGGGCCGGCAACGACTGGATCGCCAAAGCTTCCGTGGACGGCCTGGCCACCTCGGAGTCCACGGGCGCCCTCATGTTTGCCCTCTTCGTCCTGGCCATGACGGCCATGCGGTTCCTCGGCGGCCGCGTGATCGACAAGTACGGGCGGGTGGCCGTGCTGCGGGCCAGCATGGGTGCCGCAGCCGCCGGGCTGGGCCTCTTCGTCCTGGCGCCGAATATCTGGCTGGCCGGTATCGGTGCGGCTCTTTGGGGCATCGGCGCCGCCCTGGCCTTCCCGATGGGGATGTCCGCCGCATCGGATGACCCCAAACATTCGGCAGCACGCGTATCGGTTGTATCCACTTTGGGGTATATATCATTCCTGGCCGGTCCACCGCTGCTCGGCTACCTCGGCGACCTCACGGGCATCCACACCGCGCTGCTGGCGATCATGGCACCGATCCTCGTGGCACTCCTGCTGGCTGGCGCCGCCAAGCCCTTGAAGGGTGACGCCACCGAACCCTGACGGGAGCAAGGTCGCCGCGCAGGGAAAGACGGGGAGCCTCACGAGTAAGGGACCCGGGTTTAGGGTGATCACATGCAAAGCATCAGGCACCGCCGCCGGAGTTGGCCCAGCCGCGTCGACAGATACTTTCTCCAGCATGTTTCGAACCTTCCCGGCGGCAGCCACGACGCGTTCTTCCGGCGGCTTTCGGCCTCAGCGAACCAGGGCAAGCTCTGGATCGGCATCGCCGCCGTCCTGGCGCTGTTCCCCGGCAAGACCCGGCGGGCCGCCGTTCACGGGCTGATCGCCCAGGGCGTTGCCTCAGCCGTCACGAACCTGGTGTTCAAGACCCTGCTCCCCCGGGCCCGGCCGCTGCCGGAACACCTCCCGGTGTTCCGCTTCGTCCATCCCCAGCCACAGAGCTCCTCCATGCCTTCGGGCCATTCGGCTTCTGCCGTCGCCTTCGCGGTGGGCGCCGGTCTGGTCCAGCCCGCCCTCGGGGCTGCCTTGGCGCCCGCAGCCCTCGGCGTGGCCTACTCGAGGGTCCACACCGGCGCGCACTGGCCCTCCGACGTGATCTTCGGTTCGGTACTCGGTGCGGGCGCCGCCATGGTCACCCGGCACTGGTGGCCGGTCCGGCCTCCCATCCCGCAGACAACCCGGGCCTGGGCCGACGCGCCCGGGCTGCCCGAGGGCGAGGGCCTCAGCATCGTGGTCAATACGTTGGGGGGATCCTTCAAGGAGGAAACAGCCGCCGCCCTCAAGGAAGTATTCCCGAAGGCTCATATAAACACGGTTCAGCCCGACGATGACCTGGTGCAGCAGATCAACGCAACCGCAGACGTCCCCGGAATCCGTGCCCTGGGCGTGTGGGGCGGCGACGGTACCGTCGGCGCTGCGGCCGCTGCCGCCGTCCACCGTTCCCTCCCCCTGCTGGTGCTGCCCGGCGGCACCCTGAACCATTTCGCGCGGGACGCCGGGACGGGAAACCTCAAGGACGCCGTGGAAGCGGCAACCAGGGGCGAAGCCGCACTGGCAGACATCGGCCTGGTGACCGCGGAACGCGGCCTCGCGGGCAACCCGGAAGTGACCGAACTGGTCATGCTCAACACCTCCAGCGTGGGGCTCTATCCCAATCTCGTGCGGCGCCGGGAGCACCTGCAACCCGCGCTCGGTAAGCCGTTGGCCGGCGTCGTGGCCATGTTCCGCACGTTCGCCGCGGGAACTCCCATCACCCTGTCCGTGGACGGCATCCGGCACAAGGTGTGGATCGCCTACCTTGGACGCGGCCGCTACTACCCCCGGGACCACGCGCCGCTGATCCGGCCCGTCATGGATGACGGCGTATTGGACGTCAGGCTGATCACCGCCGACGAGTCCTTCGCCCGCGTACGGCTGCTCTGGGCCGTCCTGACCGGCACCGTGGCAAGCTCCAGGATTACGCACCTGCGTGAGGCCTCGGCGGTCACCATCGATGCCGGCGGCGCACCCATGGCCCTTGCCGTGGACGGTGAAGCACTGGCCGGGGTGCGCCGGGTTGCCTACACCGTGCGGCGCAAGGCGTTGATGTACTACTCCCCGCGCCGCTGAGCAGGGACGGCATTGTTCCGGAGCAACCCTGATTCTCCCCTGAATCATCCCTGAGTACGGCGAAAAGCGGAGACGGCCCCGTTAGCGTAGGGAGTGAACTCCCACAGAACGCCATCCGCAGCCGCGCGCTGCCGTCAAAAGGAATATTCATGATCGAGGCAAACGGGCTGACAAAGGTCTACGGGGCGAAGACCGCCGTAGCCGGTGTCAGCTTCACCGTCAGGGCAGGGCAAGTCACGGGATTCCTGGGCCCAAACGGGGCAGGAAAGTCCACCACGATGCGCATGATCATGGGACTGGACCGGCCGACGTCGGGCTCGGTCACAGTGAACGGCCTCCCCTACGTCAAGCACACGGCTCCGTTGCGGCAGGTGGGTGCCCTGCTGGATGCGAAGGCGGTCCATACCAGCCGCAGCGCCTACAACCACCTGCTGGCCATGGCCGCCACGCACGGGATTCCCAAATCCCGGGTGCACGAAGTGATCGAGATGACCGGCCTCGACGCGGTGGCTCGCAAGAAGGCCGGGGGTTTCTCGCTGGGCATGGGCCAGCGGCTGGGAATCGCTGCGGCGTTGCTCGGCGACCCGCAGACCCTGATCCTGGACGAACCCGTCAACGGGCTGGACCCGGAAGGCGTGGTCTGGGTGCGGAACCTGGTCCGCTACCTCGCCGGGCAGGGACGCACCGTGTTCCTCTCCAGCCACCTCATGAGCGAGATGGCCCAGACGGCCGACCACCTCATCGTTATCGGCCGCGGCCGGGTGATCGCCGATGCTCCCATCCGCGACATCATCACCGGCAAGGGCCAGGCCCGCGTCCGGGTCCGTACCGACCAGCCTGACCGGCTGCGCCAGTTGCTTGCCGGCCGCGGCGCCTCCATCGAGGTCCCGGAACGGGAACTGCTGGAAGTGACCGGCCTCGAGCCAAAGGCAATCGCCGCGGCGGCCCTGGAAAACCAGGTCATGGTCTATGAACTCACCCCCCTGACGGCCAGCCTCGAGGAAGCGTACATGGAACTGACCAAGGACGACGTCGAATACCACTCCCTGCCCGCCGCGGAGGTAAGCAAATAATGAGCGCCATGACCACAGAATCCACGGCTTCGCCCGATCCGGCATCATCCCCGGCAGGCCACGGCAACGGCCACGGAAGGTCCTTGCCCGGACCCACATTCTTCCGGGTGCTCAACTCGGAGATCATCAAGTTCCGGAGCCTGCTCTCAACGCTGATCCTGCTTGCGGCAACCGCGGTTGTGGTGGTGGGCTTCGGTGCGCTGTCCGCATGGGGCACCGGCCAGTTTGCCAACGCGGCCTCGCGGGATCCGCAGGCGGCTGTCAGGGCGGCTTCCCAGGGCGGGGACCTCGCGATCAGCGTGCCCACCTCCGGTATCGCCTTCGCCCAGCTGATCCTTGGCTCCCTGGGCGTGCTCCTGATGAGTTCGGAATTCACCACGGGCATGGCGCGGTCCACGTTCGCGGCTGTACCCAGGAGGCTGCCCGCGTTCACTGCCAAGCTGGTGGTGGTCATGGTGGTGTCCTTCGCGGTCACGGCCATCTCCACCTGGGTGGCAGGATTGGTGGCGGTTCCCATCCTGGACAACTACGGACTCAAGCTGGACCTGTCCAGTTCCGAATCCGTGAAGCTGCTCCTGGTCAACAGCATCTACGTGGCAGCCGTAGCCGCGATCGGCATGGCCCTGGGTACGCTGCTCCGGAACTCCGCCGGCGGCATCATGAGCCTGGTGGGCATCTTCTTCGTGGCACCCATCGCGTTCCAGCTCATTCCCGGCGACTTCTTCAAGGAAGCCCGGAAATACCTGCCCGGCAACACGGTTGAGCCGCTGACGGCCGCGCAGCACGTGCCGGACACCCTCGAAGCATGGCAGGCAGCACTGGTGCTGGGCGCATGGGTGCTGATCCCCGTCGTGGTCGCCGCCGTCCTGTTGAAGCGCCGGGACGTGTAAAAGGATTGCCCTGCGCCGGCCACCCGGCCGCGACCGGCGCGTGGTTTCCGGCACATTACAAAAGTGCCTGGCAGGCAACATTATTTGCCCTCGGTGGTTCCTGCTTGGAGTGCTGTCCTGTTGGACGCAACCAGATCTGTTGGAGTGCACAAAGCAAGGCGCATAATGGCGGACCTAGGGTGAAACGACGATGTGGTGCACCACACGGCCCGCCGGTGGTACATCAACTAACGTCGCACAACCTCTGCAATTTCCCAACAGGACGGCACTTCCATGCATGCTGACCAGCAACTCTCAAAGTCCCTGAAACCCAGGCACCTGTCCATGATCGCCATTGCCGGCGTGATCGGTGCAGGGCTCTTCGTCGGCTCGGGGGCCGCGATCCAGCAGGCCGGCCCGGGCATCCTCGTCGCATACGCAGCCGCCGGCCTCGTGGTCATCCTGGTGATGCGCATGCTGGGGGAGATGGCCGCTGCCAACCCGGAAACGGGCTCCTTTTCCACCTACGCGGACAAGGCCTTGGGCCGGTGGGCAGGGTTCAGCATCGGCTGGCTCTACGCTTGGTTCTGGATCATCGTCCTGGGCATCGAGGCCACCGCAGGTGCAGCCATCATGCACCGGTGGGTGCCAGGCATCGACCAGTGGGTCTGGGCCCTGGCCCTCATGGTGCTGCTGACCCTGACCAACCTCGGCTCGGTGAAGTCCTACGGCGAGTTTGAGTTCTGGTTCGCCTCCATCAAGGTGGCCGCCATCGTCCTCTTCCTGGTCTTCGGCGCCGCCGCCATCCTGGGCCTGGTTCCCGGCGTGCCGGCTCCCGGCCTGAGCAACCTGCTCAACAACGGAGGGTTCATGCCCAACGGGCCCGGCGCCGTCCTGGCCGGCATCCTTGTAGTCGTCTTCTCCTTCTTCGGCGCCGAAATCGCCACCATTGCGGCAGGGGAATCCGAAAACCCCGTGGACGCCGTGAAGAAGGCCGTGAAATCCACCGTATGGCGCATCCTGGTCTTCTACATCGGCTCCATCGCGATTGTGGTGACCCTGCTTCCCTGGAACTCGGCGTCCGTGGCCAAGAGCCCCTATGTTGCGGTCATCGAACTGTTCGGCATCCCCGGCGCCGGCACCATCATGGACGTCGTGGTCCTGACCTCCGTCCTCTCCTGCCTGAACTCCGGCCTCTACACCGCAAGCCGCATGCTGTTCTCGCTGTCCACCCGCGGTGACGCGCCGCGCTCATGGACCCGCATCTCCCGCCGCGGAGTCCCCGCCGCCGCCGTGCTGGCCTCCACCGTGGTCGGCTTCGTCACGGTTGGCCTGAACTACATCGCCCCGGACACCGTGTTCCTCTTCCTGGTCAACACCTCCGGCGCCATCGCCCTCTTCGTCTGGCTGGTCATCTCCGTGTCCCAGTTGATCCTCCGCCGCCGGATGGGCGCTGCCGCACAGGACCTGCAGCTGAAGATGTGGCTCTTCCCGTACCTCACCTGGGCAGCCATCGTCAGCATCGTGGCACTGCTCATCGGCATGGTGATCGTGGAATCAACCCGCGAATCACTGCTGCTCTCCATCGCGTTGGCTGCGGTGGTGGTTGCTGTTGGCGTGCTCCGCTACCTTCGCAAGGACGCGGCCACGGCGGCTGGACCGGCCGTGGCATCCGAGGCTGCCGCGGCACCTGTGGAGTAGCCCGCACTAGACTCGGGACCATGCCTTTGACTTCCTCTGCCGCAGACCACATCCAGGACCTTGGCGCGTATGTCAGCGCATCGCCGTCGAGCTTTCACGCCGCCCACGAAGGCGGCCGGCGGCTGGAGGAAGCGGGCTTCCTCCGCCTGGACGAGCTGCAGCCGTGGGAGGGCGGGCCCGGCTCCTTCTTCATGATCCGCGACGGCGCACTGATCGCCTGGGTGGTTCCCGAAGGAGCCGGACCTGCCACCGGCTTCAATATCCTTGGCGCGCACACCGACTCGCCATCATTCAAACTCAAGCCGAAGCCCACCACCGGCGCCCACGGCTGGCTCCAGGCCGGGGTGGAAATCTACGGCGGGCCGCTGCTCAACTCCTGGCTGGACCGGGAGCTCCGGCTCGCTGGCCGACTGGTGATGCTCGACGGCACGCAGCACCTGGCCGCAACCGGGCCGCTGCTCCGCTTCCCGCAGCTGGCCATTCACCTGGACCGGGCCGTGAATGACGGGCTCACCCTGGACAAACAGCGCCATATGAACCCGGTGTGGGGGCTGGGAACCCCTGCCGACTCAGACCTGTTGAGCGTCCTGGCCGCGTCCGTTGACGGCGCCTCCGTTGATCCGGGCGGCATTGGCGGGTACGACGTCGTCATTGCTGACACGCAGGCGCCTGCGGTTTTCGGGGGCAAGGGGGAGTTCTTCGCCTCCGGGCGGCTGGACAACCTTTCTGCCACGCACGCCGGGCTGGCTGCCCTGGCCGCGCATGCCGCGTCCGGCACGGCCGGCGGACCAATCGCCGTGCTCGCAGCGTTCGACCACGAGGAAATCGGCTCCAACTCCCGCTCCGGCGCCTGCGGACCCATCCTTGAAGACGTGCTGGTGCGCATCTCCGACGGCCTGGGTGCGACGGTGAGCCAACGACGGCAGGCCCTCGCGGCGTCGTTCTGCCTGTCAGCCGACGCCGGGCATGCGGTCCACCCCAACTACGCCGAGCGGCACGACCCCGCCAACCACCCCGTGCTCAACGGGGGACCGCTCCTGAAGATCAACGCCAACCAGCGCTACGCCACTGATGCCTTCGGCGCGGCCTTCTGGGCCAGGCTTTGCGGCGAAGCGGGCGTGCCCTACCAGGAATTCGTCTCCAACAATGTGGTCCCCTGCGGTTCCACCATCGGACCCCTCACGGCCACAAGGCTGGGCATCCGGACCGTGGACGTGGGCGTGCCGCTGCTGTCCATGCATTCCGCGCGGGAACTGTGCGGAGTGGAGGATCCCCTCCGCCTTGCCGCCGTCGCGGAGCTGTTCTTCCGGACTGCGGCCTAGCAGCTAACAGCGTCTTCAGTATTTGTACTGCCCGTGCTCGATCTCGTGGGCGGGCACGCCTACCCACGTTTCGCCGTCGGGGACGCTGCTGAGGACTGCAGCGCCCATGCCTATCGTCGCGTAGTCTCCTACCGAAGTTCTTTCCCTGACGCTCGAATTCAACCCAAGGTAGGCGCCCCTGCCTATCCTGACACCGCCCCCCAGCGAAACGCCGGCGGCGATTGTGGCAAAGTCGGAAACGTCGTCGTCGTAAGAGAACGTCACGGAGGGCATGACCACCACGTGCGAACCCAAACTGACGGCCGTAGTGAGGGTGACGTTGCGCAGCAGGATGCTTCCGCGGCCGATGCGGCAACCTTCCGGGTACTGGACTGAAGGGTCTACGGCAGTGGCAAATCTTGACTCGCCGATCCCCAGGGATGCAAGGCGCGCCACCACCGCTTCACGGTCCCTGCTGGAGGTGACGCAAACCAGGAGGAAGGCATGCGTGTACCGTGGCGCATCGTCAACTCCTCCGAGGACAGGGGCACCGTCGACGGTGACGCCGGCCATCTCCATATCGTCGTCGAGCAGGCCGACCACGTCATACTGGCCGCTGCTGCGAACCATTGCCAGGACTTCACGCGCCAGGCCACCGGTGCTGATGAGGATTAGCTCGCTCACGTGATCGCACTGACTTCAACCTGGTGCGGGCGCATTCGGGGTATCTCGGCCACGTGATCCCTTTCCGGCCTTGCTTAACGTCCTTTGGGCGTGATCCACGCTATTTCGCAGGCACTGCAATCGCAGATCGGACGCCGGGGTCTTGTGGTTCCGAAGGGCGGAATATGTGGGTACTGCGGATATTCGCGGAGTTACAGGACGGGCAGGACATACGGCTCCAGGGCCGGGCTTCCCTTCCCAGCGGCGAGGGCAGTCAGCTGCGCCCGGGATTCAACACCAAGCTTGCGATAGATGGCGGTGAGGCGCACCTCGACCGTACGGACGGAAACATAGAGGGTGGCGGCTATTTCCTTGTTGCGCATGCCCCGGGCCACCATCGTTGCCAGCGACCGCTCATGATCTGCGAGCAACAGCATCCACGGATTGTCCTGCGGGACGGCAGTCTCCGCTCGTCCGTCCAGCAGGAGGGCGTCCACGCGCTGGGTCCATGCGTCCGCACCTGCCTCGTCAAACATCACTTTGGCGCGAAGCAGGGCTTCCCGGGCATCGCGCAACCGCCCGAAGGCACGCAGCCGCTCGGCGTAGCACATCAAGGTCCTGCCGCGCTCAAGCCTGTTCCCGTTCCTGTCCTCAAGCGCCTTGCTGAAGAACAGCAGGGCCTGCTCACCATCCGCAAGCATGGCGCGACTTCGCGCAACAACCATCAGCAGCCACGGTGAGCGCAGCCCCTCGGAGCGGTTCCCCAGGCGCATAAAGGCCTGGCTGGCCTCGTGGTGGCGCCCAAGGCGGACCAGGACCTCCACCAGATCAGCCTCACAGCGCAGCAGGCTGGGATTGACCAGACCCATGCCGATCTCCGCGGCCCTGGACAACTGGGCAATCGACTCTGTCAAATCACCGCGCAAGAGCGCGAATTGGCCTTGACAGGCCGCCAGCTGTGCCGTGGCGGCAATGTGGTTGCCCGACTGAAGGCACCGTTGGGCTTCGGCGGCGTGGGCCCGCGCCTGTGCGTCATCGCCCAGCGAGTAGGCACGCCAAACACGGAGCAGGTGCCGCGTCCCGCGGTGGTGGCGCATGTCAGGCTCGCAGAGCTCAAGATCGTCGATAAGCCTTACTGCTGTTCCTACGTTGCCTGCACGGATCTCATTGTCAACGGCCATGAGCGCCGCGGCTTCCCGCCAGATAGCGTGATCGGGTCCGGAGGAGCTTTGGAGCATTGCGAAGGCTTCGCGGGCGTTTCCGTAGTGCTCCGCATAGGTGAGGGCGCGGCCACGCACCAACAGGCCTTCTACCCTGGCGGCACTGCCGGTCTGCTGGTCCCTCCGTCCGAGGTTCGTCCCATCGCCGCTGATGCATTCGACCAGCAGGTTGGCGTAGTCGGCAATAGCCCTGGACTGCGCCGATGCGGAACCGCGGAAAGCGCTGCCGTGGCGGAGAAGCCGAGCGGCATCTGCCAGTTCCCACCGCTCGGCATAATAGAGGGCGGCGACGGCCAGGAGGCCTGCTGAATATGCCGGGTCGTGATGGCCAAACTCCTTCACCAGCCGTTCCACCATGCTGCTGCGAACGGCAGTGCCTTGGACAAACTGGATTTTGTAGGACAGGCCGGTCAACCGCAGAATCAGCACGGAGTTCTGCGTCAGACCCTGCGCCCATTCCAGGTAACGCCGCGCGTACACGAGCTCACCGCGGTTGAACAGCAATTCGGCCAGGCGGGTCAGACGCGCCGCCGTTTCCGCGCTTTCCCATCGGTTGATGGCCAAGGCCCTTTCGATGCACTCCACGGCGAAGGAGAGCTGACCACTCCGAATAAGGCCTATCGCTTGACGGAGAAGTCGATTCGGAGTTTGGTGGTCCGGCGCGAGGAAACTGATATGCCAGGTGATAGCACTGGGATCCGTCCCCACCGCCGCTTCTGCGAGGGCCCGGTGGCCGGCGGTGCGGAGCCCCGGGGTCATGGCACCGTAAATGTACCCGCGGAGGAGTTGATCACCGATTCCCAAGTGCGGCCCTGACTGTTTCACGAGGCCAGCAGCCAACAGTTCGTCCAAACCGGTCCAGGCATCACACTGAAGGTTCTCAATGGTCGAAATGTTGCTGCGGAAGGAGAGGGCCACCAGGTCCAGGACCCTACGCGCGGCAGGGGACAGGGGAGCCACCGCGGACGCAAACTGTGAGTCAAAACTGCTGATGGTGGCAGTCAGCGGCACGGGCAATGCGTCTCTGGCTCCAACGTGCCGTTCCATCTGCCTGACGTAAATCTTGACGGCCGCCAGCGCATTGCCGTCTGTTGCAGCGGCAACGGCGTGGGCGGCCGCAGTCATGGTCCGTTTGGTTGGGAGACCCTCCAACATCCGCACAGTGTCGCCGAAGCTCAACGCAGGCAGGTGGAGGGTTGGAAGGCCCGTGAAAGGGCTTTCCGGGTGGTCCTCCCGGGCCCCGACGAACATGACGACATCAGTCCCGGCCAAACGCCGGGCCAGGAACCCGATCACTGTCTGACTGCTGCGATCCAGCTGGTCTGCGTCATCAATCACGACGACAGTCCGCGCCGAAGAGCGCTGGTGCAGGCCGGAGAGCAACTGGTCGGAAAGGGAGAGGAGGGTCAGGGCCCCGGTCGTGTCCTGATCGAACCTATCCGCAATCCGGTGCAGGACAGGATCGTCCAGCCCATTTAGCAGTGAGGTCAGTCCGGACAGTTGCCAGTCCGATTCTGCCGGGGCGGCCGCAAAGAAGACAGTTCGGTAATCGGAAATAGCAGGAATTTCAGACAGAAGGGCTGATTTTCCCGTACCACGGCGGCCGACAACTGCCAAAGCTGATTCTTTGGGACCACGGATGGCGGAAAGAATTCGCTTGATTTCTTTGTCCCTGCCCACGAGCGGCATGGTGTCCCCAATCGTCGAAGAAGGAGACCATATTTTGTACTGCCGCGCAAAGGCTGCCACGCACCCCAATGCATTGGCCATTACACGCGAATATAGCTCCTAACCCAACCCGGAAGCCATCTGATTTGCACTTTATTGCATCAAGATTTTATGCTGCTTTTGCTCAAGGCCGCGGCCTGCGGTGCTCGCGGCAAATGCATCAAAGGCACTGAATCATCGGCGCGGACCGGCGTCTGGCGGTATACCCTGATGGCGCAGGACATGTGGAACATCGATTTCCTCCCATCGTCAGCAGTTGGTATGCCAGAAACGGCCAATGCCTGGTCAGCTGGGATTGGCTTCGTCCCCTGTGGCCGGTTCGCGAGGGTCATTCCCCATCACGGCAGCGTCGGGGGCACTTGAATCCCCTATACCTAACGGACGCCGCAATCCTGGAGCCCTTTACTTGCCTAACAGGGAGTGAACGCCAGATTAAAACTGAGTACCCACTACTCGTGATACCTGCATTAGGTAGGAGATAGTCTTCCGGATACGGCCAGAGGATTGGCGATGGGTTGCTGGGGGTCAGCGACCAGACCATGACCGGATTGAGCGTTAGTGCCGCCGCCACAACGGCCGGCGGCATTGTCAAGAATCCGAACTGTCATGAAGTGGTGAGGCAATTGTCGATTTCGCCCCAACTTCCAGCTCTTTTTTCCGAGCCGGGACCTTTATCTCCGCAAGCATCAATCAGCGTAGTCATTCCCACGCTGAATGAGGAAAAGAACATACCCTGGGTTCTGCGACGGATGCCTTCTTATGTTGACGAGGTGATAATTGTCGACGGCCGCTCGCAGGACAACACCGTTGAAGTGGCAAAAGCCCTGCGGGCCGGCGTGGTGATCGTTAACGAAACCCGAAAAGGGAAGGGCGTGGCCCTCCGATCCGGCTTCTCAGCAGCATCCGGGGACATCATCGTCATGTTGGACGCGGACGGAAGCATGGACCCCCGCGAGATCGGATGGTTCGTTGCGCCCCTCCAGCATGATTTTGATTTCGTGAAGGGCTCCCGGCATGTCACTGGCGGCGGGTCGGAGGACCTGACCCGGCTCCGGAAGGCAGGCAACAGGGCCCTGACGGGGTTGGCGAATGCTGTCCTGCACAGCAACTACTCAGATCTCTGCTACGGCTACATCGCCTTCCGGCGGGAATGCCTTGAGGTGCTGGAGCTGCAGTCCGACGGTTTCGAAATCGAGACAGAACTCATCGTCAGGGCGGCCAAGGCGGGGCTGCGGATTGCCGAGGTCCCCAGCCTGGAGTTGGACCGGATTTCCGGGGCGTCCAATCTCCAGACATTCCGGGACGGTTGGCGGGTGCTGCACACGCTGGCAAGGGAGTGCACGGTGTGGGAAGCTCCGACGGCAGGAGCCCGTCCGGAAGCTCTCCGCCGGGTGAAGTACACCTACTCCAATGTCCGTTTCCCGCGGCTGCCCGTGGATCCGCACACCGTTCTTACGCCGGTGGTGAGCCAGCATGCTTGATCGCATCAAACCCCTGTCGGTGACCGTGGTCATCTGCGCCTACACGTCGTCACGGTGGGGCATGCTGCTGGATGTGATCGAATCAGTTCGCCACCAGACCATGGCGCCTGACCAGGTGCTCGTAGTCATTGATCACAACGAGGACCTGCACGAGAGGCTCGTAGAAATCGTAGATGACGTCACCATCGTGGAGAGCACCGGACTGCCAGGTCTGTCCGGTGCCAGGAATACCGGTGTTGGGCTGGCCGGGTCCGACATCGTCGCCTTCCTTGACGACGACGCGGAGGCGGCACCGGATTGGCTCGAACGCTTGGTCGCGCTGTATGACGATCCGGACGTCCTTGCCGTGGGAGGGAAGGTTGTTCCGTTGTGGGAGTCCGGCCGGCCGGGCTACTTCGCGGAGGAGCTGGACTGGATTGTTGGGTGCAGTCACCGCGGATTGCCTCGTGTGGCCTCCGAAGTCCGAAATGTCATCGGAGCCAACATGTCGTTCCGGCTTGAGGTACTGCGGCAAGTGGGAGGCTTCAACCAAGCCCTCGGACGGAAGGGCACGCTGCCGCTCGGCTGCGAGGAAACGGAAATTTGTATCCGCTCCACGATGGGCGCGCCTGGATCCCGCATCGTTTACGAACCGGCCGCTCTGGTCCGGCATCATGTACCGGCCGAAAGGGCCACCGTGCGCTATATGCTCTCAAGGTCTTGGTCCGAGGGAATTTCCAAAGCGCAGGTCAGCCATATCGTGGGACATAAGCGTGCCCTCGGCCCTGAACGGCGCTACGTCCGCAGCACTCTGCCCCGAGCGGTGTTTTCCGGAATCCGCGATTGGGGCCGTGGCACCAACCCCCAAGGTCTTGGCCGGGCAGGGTCTGTCATCGCAGTGCTCGCCTTCACCTCCGCCGGTTATATCCGTGGACGCCGGATGGCCCATGGATCCCCAAGCCAGCTGAGTGAGCTGACCCTCCAGGGCGCACCGTGGCGGGAAGTTCAGTGACGGCGACTGGCCGGACAAAGTAAGACCCTCAGCCACAAGGGCCTGGGCACGGTCTAGCACCGGACCCGGGCCCTTGTGCTGCGTCGGCAGGGGTCCGTTGTAAGGCGGAACGCGTCCTAGACAACCAACGGGTGCCAGTAACGCAGGCCACCATTGATGACGCCGGCGTCGTCGACTTCGATAATGGCATAGGGAAAGGCCTGGCGGTCCGCTTGGTCGGGCCCTTGACCGCGGACGTCCGAGGACCAGGTGCCAGTGTTGATGTAGCGGGTTGGAGAAGCGTCGAGCGATGCTTCGAGGGCACGGTGCGTGTGCGCTGAGATGTACCAAGCCACCGGGGACCGGTGGTTCTCGAGGATTCCGGCCACCTTGCCTGCTGCAGCAGGGGGTTGGCTGCCATTGACGTTGCGTCCGGTGGACGCCAGCACCATGCGGGTGGCAGTACGTGGGAGCGCGGAGACTGTCCGAAAACGGGACAGGCGCGCCAGTTCGCGCACGGCCGTCCCGTCGAGCGTGAGCCGCCGCGACTCGGTTTGCAACAGCTCGTCATAGGCGGGCTTCCGGGCACGGCGTTCGGCCCGCTCCGACGCCAGGCAGGCCCGGGCCACGGCTCCGGCACGGCTTAGCCGTGAGCTTGTCGGGTGTGCGTGCAGGGCGGCCAGCGGGGGAAGGTCCAGTTCGTCCGTGCCGTTGATGGCAGTGCGGAGCACCTCCGGAATCCGATGCAGCGCGTGGTGCAGGTGCCCGTGCTCAGCCAGGAGCACGTTGGGGACGTAGAGAAGCCACGGGTGCACCTGAACCAGCGCGGGATCGGCCGGTGACAGCAGCTCGGACAGGCGGGCTGCCACCGAGGGGCGCGCCAATTCCACGTCATGGTTGCCGCTTACGAAGTGCAGCTCAGCGCCATGTGCCGAGCATGCTTGCAGGGCGTGCCAGGTGTCCGGGTGGCTTGCAAGAATGGACTCGAGCCGCGCAAGGCTCTCGACCTCGGTCAGGTCAGCAAGCTCGAAAGTGTCGCCAAGGAAGACGATGTGCTGTTGCGGGCCCAAATCGGCGAGGACGGTCCGGCGCAGGAAGCCGGCCAGCATTCTGCCGGCGTGCCGGGGATCGTCGTCCGACCCGTCCAAGTGGAGGTCGCTGACGAGTAACCATCGCGCGCCAGGGCTCACGTGAGCAGTCCCAGCACGCGGGGAAGCAGGAGGGCCAGGAACAACACCCACATGACGACGACAACGATCCTCATGTTCACGGTTGAGCCGAGGATCGTCGGATGGAGCGGCTGCGCCGCGTTTGGTCCGGCGTGCCGGACCTCAAGCGCGATGAGGGTGACGAGCAGAACGGCGGCCGCGACAAGTCCGGCTACTTCGATCATGATGCTGCCTCCTGCCGTGCGCGTGCCAGGCACGCGAAGATGGTGATGGCTCCCATGGCGACAACGCATGCCTGCCAGGACCAAACGGTGAGGTAGAACATTGCCGTGGACACCGCGGTGAGTGTGGCAAGGCCAAGCGCCACGACGAGCAGAGCAGCGAGTGCGAGGTCGGTCACCGGCGTGAGCCGGGCCATTGCCTGCCCAGGGAGCAGGACCAGCACCGCTGCCGCCGCGAGTGCCTGGAGCGGTACCGGCAGGCCGATCAGCAAGATCAGCGACAACACAGGGGCTGCAATGCCCAGGGCCAGGGTTGGCCGGCTTACTCTGTGCAGTTTCATGACCCCACCCGGTATACGCGCGCGTCGCTGTTACTGAACACGAGGTTTACTCCGTCCTGATCAGTGAGCCAGTTCTCCAGCTCATCAAAGGCCTTCGTGGTGGTTTGACCCTGCACTATCAGGCTCGTCGCGGACGAGCGAAGGAGCAGAAGGTAACCGCCGGCGGAATTGTGCCGGGCATAGCCGTAGATGAGGGGCCCGCAGGTCCGGGCTGACAAGTCGGAGGGGCACAAGTCCTCGACAGTCCGGTACCGGTGGCCGAGGTAGTCCGCGCTGCGCCAAGGAGTTGGATGGGCCGCCGAGATGATGGCGGCGCCTGGCGGAGCGATACGGTCCACCATGCTGACGGCGTCGATCTCACTGCGGGTGAAGACGTCATATTGCGCGTTCCCGAACCGTCCCGTGACCGTCATGACGGCCAACAGGAGGAAGGTGAGCACAAGTGCTCCGGAAGTCCGGGCTGAAGGCCGCCTGATCCGCAGTCCCTCTTCCGGGAGCATGGCGGAACACGCCTGAAGGGCGACGAACGGAAGCGCGAAGAGGGATATGCGGATCAGCATCTCCCCGCCATAGGACTGCGCGGGAAACAGCAGCAATGGGGTGACAGCGAGCAGGAGCACGCGGATGTCCACGTGGCCCCTGCGCCAGTCGCGGACTACGCCTATGGAAGCCAAGGCCCAGAGCAGGAGGGTAAGGGCCATCCGGATCTGCACCACGAGCACGTGTCCAGCGGTTCCGGTTGTACGGTCCACGACGTTCGCTTCGATGGCGTTCTGGAGCCCTGCGTCCGCCAAGGGCGGGTGCCCGGCCAGGTAGGTGCTGGCCGGGTAGGCGAGCCAGAGGACCAGTACGACGCCGGCAATCAGCGCCAGCCGGCCTGGCCAGACGCGTCCGGCCAGGGTCAGGGCAGTAACGGCGATGAGCACCATGAAAGGCGTCAGCTGGTGGCTCGCGCAAATGACCACGATGAGCAGGAGTGTAATGGCCAGGGCGCTCACCCGATGGCGTGGACGGGGATCGGCGGGTGTGCGTCCGCGCCACCACGCCGTCAAGTCGGCGCGGCGGAAGCCGCCGAAGCGGGGGGCGTTGGCGGCCAACGGGCCCAGGATCAGGGCGATGACAACGAGGTACAGGAAGAAACCGAAGGCCTGGGGGGAAAGATAGTCCTGGTCCTGCCAGTTTCCGAGGCAGAAGAGCCAGAGCACGAGCCAGCGCCGGCGGGGATCCTTGGTCAGGAATCGCGTCACTACGGCCACGGCCATGAGCCACAGGGCTACATTAAACACGGGCGCCCAAAGGGCAACGGACACCGGGTCCAGGCCGGAGGCGCGCAGGAGGGTGGCCAGGAGGCCAAAGAAGCCCGGCCAGTTGAAGTACGCGTCGATGTTGGGGTCGATCCCCGTGTTTTGCGAAAGGGCGTCGGCGATTCCCAGATGGCGGAATGCGACTTCACCCCGCGGGACGTCCGTGACAAAGGCTGCGGTGCCGAAGAGAACGAGCACTTGCACCGCGACGAGCCACACCATGACGGGGCTGCGAGCGGGGCCGGCCGCGTCCCCCCGCAGTGCCACGACAAAGGTGATGTTGAGGATCAGGACCGCTGCCCAGAAGGGATAGGGCAGCACGCCGATGAGACCCAGGTCACTGTTGACGGGCAAAGTAACTGTCGAGGCGGCCCACGCCGCAATCGCGAGTGACACTGCGCCCGCCACTGCGCACCAGACATCGCGGGCCTTCCATCGTGCCAGCGGAGGGATGGTCTCCTTGAGCGTGCTTGTCATGATGCCTCCTTTTTATGACGGCGGAGAATGGCGAGAAGCCGGAGGCCGACCACGACAGCCCCGAGGGAGAGCACCACCAGCCAGGCAAGGGCCATGGCGCTGGAGCCCTGCTCGGCGGCCAATAAAGCCGAGACGCAGAGTGCGGCTCCGAGGACCACGCCAACCATGATTGCTTCTGTATAAAGTCCGAGGACCCTGCATACGGAGTTGTACGCCTGAAGCACGGCGTATGCCACAAGCCCGGCAGCCAACAGCCGCAGGGCGTCGGTGGATGCATTTGCGTACCTGTCCCCGAGCAGATGAAGCAACGGGTGGGCGAAGACGATGAGGACGGCTGCAGCGAGGATTCCGATGACAAGCGACCAGCGGAAACTTGCCCACGTGGTCGCTGCGAGGCGCTCCGGCTCACGGACACCCTCGGAGAATTGGACGATGCCGATCAGCATCGGAGCCGTGTAGGCGGCCCAGGCCATCATCCATGCCGGGTACCAGTAGGCCGCGATCTCCGGTGACACCAAGTGCGCTAGAAGCAGCGGCAGCACCAGCCCCGGGGCGCGCTCGGTGAGCGTGAGGAGTTGGTTGGGGATACCAAGCATGAGCAACGAACGCCCGTGTGCGGGGTGCAGGGAAGGTCTTGGCCGGTAGCCGACCAGTCTGCGCAACTGGATGAAACCGATGACGCATGAAACGGCCGATCCCAGAGTCCAGCAGGCCATCAGCACGTCGGCCCCGGCGCCGTTCGCCAGCCAGGCCACCAATGCCGTCGCCACAAGTGGGACCAGTCCGCCTACGGTGTACCTCATCGTCGCGCTCCCACCGCGTCCCAGCGCCACGAGCGCTTGGTCCAACACGGTGCACATGGTCCCTGTCACGGCGGCCATGATGAACACGAACCAGAAAAGAACGGTCAGCGATGCTACGTCCGGTGACACAGCAGTCTCCAGCACAAGATAGGCCAGTGCAAGCACGGTGCCGGCGACCCCCACGAGGCCAAAGGCGGCATCGAGCACCCGGGCCGGCGGCTCCCCCCTTCCGACAGAGACGATCACCGCCGAGCCCGTGCCCAGCACAGCAAGCTGGGTGCAGATCATCACCGCGGAGACTGCCGCGGTGGTGAGCCCGACCTCACGGTCCAAGGTCGCGTGCGCGGCCAGGATCCAAAAGGCGAAGCCCGTCCCTGTCTGTACGCCCTTGGCTATGACGAGGCCAATCGAGCTGCGTAGGGGAGAGTGCCTTACGACGGGCAGAGCCTCAGAAGGAGCGATTTCCCGTTCAGCCGTCACGACCTAAACCCCTCGCCATCCCCGCATAGTTGTACCAGCAGAAGGCGATGTAGTAACGCAGCCATTGAGGCTGGCCTGCAGCAAGGCTCAAGGCGCTTCCCCGAACTGCCGCCGCGGCGGGCAGGAGCGCCAACCTCGCACCGCTCCATCCGTGTTTGCGGACCATCCGCCCCAGCCCCGTGCCGTCCATGAGGAACTGATCCAGGGCGAAGTCAAAGTCATCAGCCGCGAACCTGTGTTCTACAACGACCCGCTGTGACACCCCGGTCTTCATGCCGGACTGCCGCATCCGCCAACGTAGTTCGATGTCCTCCCCGGACTTGAATGAGTCATCGAAACCCAGGCCCAGCATCAGGTCCCGGTCGACGAGCGTTGCGACGAGTCCGAACCAGTTGCGGCTGCGCCCGGTGCGATGGTGGTGCGCAAGTGCCTGCCCCCAGTAGCCTGGCCCAGCAACGCTCTCAAGGCCGGCTTGGAGAGCGTCGTATCCATCCTCCACAAACTCGATGAGCAGGTCCGCGACGCCTGTTGCGCCGAAGACGACATCGGCATCCACCAGCAGGACCCAATGGGTCCTGCTGTTTTGGACCCCCAGCGTCCGGGCCCACGGCAGACCGCGCCCCTCGTCACTAAGGACCCGGGCCCCGGCCGCACGGGCGATTTCGACGGTGCGGTCGGTGGACAACCCGTCGACCACGATGATCTCGGCGACACCGGACTGGCGCAGCGCTTCCAGGCAGCGCGGAAGCAACTGCTCTGCGTTGCGGGCGGGAACAACTGCGGTGACGTCTGCTGTACTGAAGCCCACTTTTTCCTCCTAGGCCGGCTCGTCGAGAAGCGACGGCAGCAGCTCTTCAAGATGCCGGACGATATCGTCCGAAGCCTCGTCCGCCGAGTAAGCGGCCGGAACCTGCAGCAGGTGGCAGGGACGTCCGTCGAGGGCCTTGCTCAAAACCAGCCCTTTGGACGCAAAGTGCTCCCGCCAAGGGAGTACTGACGTGGCCGCGAGGCCTGTCACTACCCGCTGGGAGAAGCCGGCCATCTCGATGTGGAAGTTGCCGATCATGCGGTCGACCATCCAATCGCGTGTCTTCTCGACAGCCCGGGTCCGAGCGCCGTCGTACCGTTCGATGTAGACGGCAGCCGCCAGCGGAGCATTCGTAGTTATTTCCCGGCCAGGGAATGCAGCCTGGGGGGTGACCATGCGGTGCTCCGGCGACCAACGACGGGAGAAATCCGCGAGCCGTGGGTAACGGATGACGTACGGATGGACCACGGTGGTAAGACGCCCCACGGTTCCGGAGAGCTGCGAGGGGACCAGCGGCTTGCGGGCACCTTCGAACAGGTGCGGGTAGATTTCCCGGTGATGCGGCTTGATGAACATGGGTTTTGCGTAACCGAGCAAAGTGGCATCCTCAGCGAGGAACGCCCAATCGTCTCCCATGAACGACCAGCCGTCACGGCGCATCAGCTTGGCAGCAGTGCTCGTCTTGCCTGTCCCGCCTGCAGCGGGAAGGGCGATCGCGTGGCCCCGGTACGCCATGGTTGCCGCGTGGAACATGGCGGCTCCCCGGGCGACCATCGCGGCATCGAGAACAGGCACTACTGAGGTCAGCAGCTCGCCCGGTCCGTGAATACGCCAGTGGTCGCCGTCCCTTACTACCTGGACCCGATCGGCCTGGAAACGCACGCTGTTGTCTGTATAGGCCAGCTCGTGCTCGACGTGACCTGCATCCGGCATCGCTTCCGGTTGGTCGTCGACGATGATTTCAGCTTGCCCTTCCGCCTCCGAGGCAAAACATGCCAGCATGCTCTGAAGCTGCCTCGCTGCCGGGGCGGCCGCGTCGACGCTGATCGTGACACGGCCGTGAATGTCGAAGTGCAGTGCCTTCGTCCGCCTGGTGCTCATAGTCCTCCCCTGTCTGATTGGTGTCAGCCGAATGCTGCTCCGGCCTGGGCCAATCCACCCAGTGCCCGTAGACGGATTCGAAGCCCCCGGCTGTGAAACTCCGCCGGCAGAATTGAGCGTATGGTAGGCCGGTCCGGTAAGCACCGGTAGTCAGTACTCGCCTTTTGCATCGCCTGCTACGTGGGGAATTCGGTGTTTTCGGCAGTGCTGGGGGTGGAGGGGCAGCCGTGCGTCCCGGGTTAAGTACATTGGGGGGTTGTCCCATCCGGGGGCCAGGTAGGAGGGGTACCCTGCGGGTGAACGGTTACCTGTATGCCGCGTATACGCGGACCCAGTCCACCCGCATCTCGCCAGGGCCGTTGGAAGTGCCGTCCGGGAACCAGTCCAATTGCAGCGTTTGGTGCATCGAGCCGGGAGGCTGGTGTGTGGGATCGCTGTCTTCAAACCATTTCACGCCATCGATGTAGCCAACGATGACACTGGGAGACCAGTCAACTGCGTAGTTGTGGAACTTGGTAATATCCAGGGCCTTGGATACAGACGTCTTGAGGTTTGAACAGCCGTAGTGATGGAAGAAGTTAATGATGTTCCAGTCGCCCGTAGTCTCCGCGTAGTCGACCTCGCCGTCACAGGGCCAGTTACCACTGTCCGGCCACAGGATCGCAACCATGTGGTACTCGTCGTCGCCCGAGCCGGCTGCCCGGACTTCCCAGCGGCCATATTTCTGGAGGCCGAACTTGGCGCTGATGCCGGCGGAAGTTCCGTCAGCTGTCCCGGTAATGACCATCTGGGAACCGTTCACGGTGACTTGCCCGGGACTGCGGGTGCCGTTCCCTGCATGTCCGGCACTGTCGTAGACGGACCACTTCGTGGCGTCGGGTACACCGGTGTAGTCAAACTCGTCTCCGGCGATAGGCGGGCCCCAGCCAAGCGCTGTCGCGGCCGAGTCTGTCACTGGTCCGCTGCCCTCCGGCGCAGCTGCGGCTGAAGCGGAGGTGGGGCCCTCCCCGGTGACAGCCGGCTGGGATGAAGGAGCTGAACAGCCATTCATCAACAGAGCCACCACGGCAATGGCGGTCAGATGGCGACGCATACGTCAGATGATAGGGCTACGACGGCGGGCTGGGCTATGTGCCTCCGGTCGCGGGAACGGGGGATGTCCAGGAAATTTTTGAGCCGGCCGACTGGAGTTTTTCCACATAGCCACGAGCCCAGCTGATTCCCCTCCACAAGGACCTTAGCCTTGAGTCAAGCGCGAGTCGCCTATCGGGCCCAGATGCACTAAGATGTTGAAGTCTGTGCTGCGTCCTGCCTCCCTACCGGTGGCAAGGCACTGCACGGAATCGCAAATGAACCTCCTGTTACGGAAATGCCGTAACCGCTTAGCCCAAAGGAGGTGGGTTCACATATGCGTCCTTACGAATTGATGGTAATCATCGACCCCGAGGTCGAAGAGCGTACCGTTGAGCCGTCGCTTCAGAAGTTCCTGAACGTCATCACCAACGATGGTGGAACCATCGAAAAGGTTGACATCTGGGGCCGTCGCCGTCTGGCTTACGACATCAAGAAGAAGTCCGAAGGTATCTACGCCGTGGTGAACTTCACCGCCAAGCCGGAAACCGCCAAGGAACTTGACCGCCAGCTGTCTCTTAACGAGACCATCATGCGCACCAAGATCACCCGCCCCGAAGAGCAGAAGGTTGTTGCTGAGTAATTCAGCACCAAAATTCATTCTTTACCCCGCAGGAACGCACTCTTCACCCAGGATCGAACAAGGAGGCAGTAGATGGCAGGCGAGACCACCATTACGGTCATCGGTAACCTCACCAATGACCCGGAATTGCGGTTCACACCGTCCGGTTCCGCAGTAGCGAACTTCACCATCGCTTCCACCCCCCGCACCTTTGATCGCCAGTCCAACGAGTGGAAGGACGGGGAGACCCTGTTCCTCCGCGCCGCTGTATGGCGTGAAGCTGCCGAGAACGTCGCCGAATCCCTCACCAAGGGCATGCGCGTGATCGTGACCGGCCGCCTGAAGAGCCGTTCCTACGAAACAAAAGAAGGCGAAAAGCGCACCGTCATCGAGCTTGAGGTCGACGAAATCGGCCCCAGCCTGCGCTACGCCAACGCCAAGGTCAACCGCACCCAGCGCTCCGGCGGACAGGGTGGGGGCGGCTTCGGCGGCGGCAACGGCGGCGGTGGCTTCGGAGGCGGCAACCCTGGTGGAAACCAGGGCGGCAACTCCGGTGGAAGCTGGGGCGGCGGCAACCAGCAGGCTGCACAGGACGATCCCTGGGCCACGCCCGGCGTGTCCAATGCAGGCGGCTGGGGCAACGGCCCCGATTCCGAACCTCCCTTCTAAAACCCAAACAACGGCCCGACGCCGGGACTGCACGGGAGCCGCAAGGCACCCAAGGTTTTGCCGCCGTCGGACCACCACCATCCCGTGGATCAATATCCACGGGCTCCCTAGAATAGGAGCTCCACGATGGCTAAGGCTGAACTCCGTAAGCCCAAACCAAAGTCCAACCCCTTGAAGGCCGCTGACATCACTGTCATCGACTACAAGGACGTAGCATTGCTGCGCAAGTTCATCTCCGACCGCGGAAAGATCCGCGCCCGTCGCGTCACTGGCGTGACGGTGCAGGAACAGCGCAAGATCGCCCAGGCAATCAAGAACGCCCGCGAAGTTGCTCTGCTGCCTTACTCCGGCGCTGGCCGCGGCTAAGGAAGGGATTAACTAACATGGCAAAGCTCATTCTGACCCACGAAGTAACCGGTCTCGGTGCTGCTGGCGATGTTGTCGAGGTCAAGGACGGTTACGCACGTAACTTCCTGCTGCCCCGCGGCTTCGCCCTGACCTGGACCAAGGGTGGCGAGAAGCAGGTTGAGTCCATCAAGGCTGCCCGCGCCGCCCGTGCGCACGCTTCTGTTGAAGCTGCACAGGCCCAGGCCCAGGCTCTGTCCTCCAAGAAGGTCAAGCTCGAGGTGAAGGCCGGCGAGTCCGGTCGTCTCTTCGGCACCGTCAAGCCTGCTGATGTCGCTGCCGCTGTTGAGGCCGCCGGCCTCGGAGCCATCGACAAGCGCAACGTTGAACTGCCGAACCACATCAAGTCTGTCGGTTCGTACACGGCCAACGTCCGCCTGCACGAGGATGTTTCCGCTGTCATCGACCTTGAGGTCGTTGCCGGAAAGTAGTTTCCGCACCGCAGTGGATGGCCCCCGCCCGGGATTCCGGTGCGGGGGCCATTTGCGTTCAAGGTCACTGCCGGAGCTCCCCGCCGCCGGTTGCGGGCACCATAAGCTGGCGGGATGCCGGACCTCCGTTCCTGGCGGGCACCACTCCACCTTTTCCCACGGAAGGTCACCCAGCATTGCCGTTCCTCTTCGTCAGCTGCATCCTCCTGGTCGCCGCAGCCATCAGTTTTGCGACCGACCGGAGGCGCCTGCGGAACGGGGTCTTCCTCGTCTCCGCGGCGGTCCTGGGCTGGCTGGGGCTCCTCCTGGTCTCCGGCAACAACTCCGTCCCCGTCCTCCTGTCCCTGGCCCTGGGCCTCCTGCTCATCGTCTCAGCGCCCGTCCTGGCCGTGTTCCTGGTCCTCAACGGCCTCATCATGCTGCGCCGCGAAGGCCGCAGCCTGGCAAACCTGCTGTCCCTGTTGGCAGGCCTGGCCGTGGTGGCAGTTCCCCTCGTCCTGGCCGCGCTGCAAACGGCCGTACCCGGGCTCAGGGGGCTGACGTCGGTGGCTGCCCTGCTGGCCGGCTATGTGGGCTTCGTGTTCGTCAGCTACCTGGTCTATTCCCTGATCTACTCGAACCTGCCGCCGCGCCGCCATCCCGAATACGTGGTGATATTGGGTTCCGGCCTTGCCGGCAGCTCCGTTCCGCCCCTGCTGGCCGCCCGGCTTGACGCGGCGGTGCGCCTCTACCGCGGCAAGCATGGCGGTTCCATCAGGGCGCTGATTCCCAGCGGCGGGCAGGGAGCCGATGAACTCCTCCCCGAAGGGACAGCCATGGCCCGTTACCTGCAGGAGAAGGGCATTCCTGCCAACAGGATCATGGTGGAGGACCGGGCCACCACCACCATGGAGAACCTGGACTTTTCCCGCGCGCTGATGGAGCGGCCGGACGCGCCCGTCACGGTGGTCACCAGCAGCTACCACGTGTTCCGCGCGGCCATGTTCACCCGGCGCGCGGGGCTGCGCGCCCACGTCACCGGGGCCAGGACGGCGGGCTACTTTATCCCCAGCGCGTTCCTGCGGGAATTCATCGCCATCCTCGCAACCTACCGGTGGATCAACCTGGGCTTCTGCGCGGCGCTCGTCGCCGTTCCCTTGGCAGCCATGGCCGTGCCGCTGCTCTCCTTCTAGGACCGGCAGTCCGTCGGGTGCGCCGGTGATAGCCTGCTCCGGTGAACCAGACACCCAGCAACCGTCCCTTCCACCAGGTGGATGTTTTCGCCGGCAAAGCCTACCGGGGCAACCCGCTCGCCGTCGTCCTCGATGCCCAGGGCCTTGACGCGGCAACAATGCAGCACTTCGCCAACTGGACCAACCTCTCGGAAACCACCTTCCTCCTGCCCGCGGAGGATCCCCGTGCCGACTACAGGGTCCGGATCTTCACGGCGAGCGAGGAGTTTCCGTTCGCGGGGCACCCCACGCTGGGATCCGCGCACACCTGGTTGCAAGCCGGCGGAGTTCCCAAGTCCGGCAACTACGTGGTGCAGGAGTGCGGCGCCGGGCTGGTCAGGATCAAGCGCGACGACGGCCGGCTGGCTTTCGCCGCACCACCCCTGACCCGCTTCGAGGCAGTGGACGAGCCGGTGCGGCAACAGCTTGCCGACGCCCTGGGGATCCCGGCCGGTGACATTCAGGACGCATCCTGGCTGGTCAATGGCCCGGAGTGGATTGGCGTCCTGCTGGGCTCTGCGGAGCAGGTGCTGGCCCTTGCGCCGGATCCGGTGGCCATGGGGAGCCTGAAGGTCGGGGTCCTCGGGCCGCACGCTCCCGGCGGGGACGCTGACTTTGAGGTGCGGACGTTCATCCCCGGCGACGGGTTGGTGGAGGACCCGGTGACGGGCAGCTTTAACGCAGGGGCCGCCCAGTGGCTCATTGGAAGCGGCAGGGCGCCACGGCGCTACGTCGCTGCGCAGGGCACCGTCCTGGGCCGGGCAGGCCGCGTGCACATCACTGCCGAGGATGGTGATGTGTGGGTGGGCGGAGAGTCCAGTACCTGCATCCAGGGCAACGTCCTGCTCTGATCCAGGACTCCGGGGAATACTTCCGGCGCTGCCACCGTTCAGGGATATAGATGCAAATGCATGTATGATGAAGTGAACGAGCACCAGGAGAATGCCATGGAAACCCGCCGTATTACAGTCCTCTCCGCCGGCCTTGGCGTCCCGTCGTCCAGCCGGCTGCTGGCCGACCAGCTCGCTGCCGCGGCCGGGCGGCGCCTCACCGAGGGCGGCTATGAGGTGGTGGTTGACGTCGTCGAACTCCGGGACCTGGCCGTGGACATCGCCAACAACTTTGTCACCGGTTATGCCGCACCCCGCCTGGCGGAGGTTATCGCCGGGGTGGAGGCCTCGGATGGCATCATCGCCGTGACGCCGGTGTTCAGTGCCTCCTACAGCGGGCTCTTCAAATCCTTCTTCGACGTCCTGGATCCCAAGTCCCTTGACGGAAAGGCGGTCCTGCTGGGCGCCACCGGAGGCACCGACCGGCACCAGATGGTGCTGGATTACGCCCTGCGCCCGTTGTTCAGCTACCTGCGTACCCGCACGGCCGCCACGGGGGTCTTCGCCGGGCCGCAGGACTGGGGCACCACGGAAGACGGCGGCTCCTCGCTGGCGGACCGCATCCAGCGCGCCGCCGCTGAATTTACCCTCTTGCTGGAGGGGCCCCAGCCTGGCCGGAAGTCCGCACCGCTGGAGTCCCTGCCGTTCGAGCAGCTGCTGGCCGGAATCGCCGGATCCCGCTAACGGACGGCTGATTGATCGTTCGGCCAGTGCGGGAGGCCTGTGCAGTTGAAGTCCGTGGGCGCCGGGACCCGCCCATTCGGGATTAGGGGATCGGGCCCTCCGGGTTTGGGGGGTCGGCCGGGGATTGCTTTTGCTGCTTACACCGCCAACACTGAGCAATCTGGGGGTTGACTGCTAATTCAACACCGGGGAGTGAAGCTGATGGACCATCCAATATCCAACACGGACGAGCATTATCGAGGTGCCGGGAGTTCCTGGCCTTTTTTTAAATGGGGAACGTCCGCTGATCAGGGGCCCCGTCGGAGCAGGTTGCGGCTGGGATTGCCAGCACTGCTGACGGCCCTCCTGGTGGTGCTGGGTGGTCTTGTAGCGCCGGTCGCGGCGTCGGCCGCCGCTGGTGATGTCGGCGTCGAGGGCCTTTCCCACTCGGGCACCGGGACGCCCACAGGTACTAAACGGCAGTCAAACTCCCTGTGGTTCAACGACGGGATCTGGTGGGGGAACCTTTGGGACGCCGGCAGTTCCAGCTTCCGCATTTTCCGGTTCAATGCCCCTACGAATTCGTGGACGAGTACGGGGGTGGTTACGGAGACCCGCGCGAACACCCACCATGACGTGCTGTGGGACGGGAAAACCTTGTATGTGGCGAGCCACCGGTTCGTCAACGACGGCCTCCCGGCCGAACCGAATTTCCCCACCATCATGCGGCGGTACAGCTACAACCCAAGCACCAAGTCATATACAAGCCTGGGATCCAGCCAGATAAACAACCAGAAAGTGGAAACCCTCTCAATTGATAAGGATTCGACCGGGCGGGTCTGGGCCACCTGGCAACAGGGAAATCGGATCTATCTGAACGTCACTGGCACGGACGGTGCAACCTGGGGGACACCTTTCGCGCACCCTGCCTCTTTGGGCAACGTGTCCGTAGACGATAACTCGGCTGTGATCGCCTTTAGCGGGACCAAAGTCGGCGTGATGTGGAGCCGGCAGGTCGGGGATGCCACCGACGGCATGTACTGGAGCTACCACATTGACGGAGAGCCGAACTCTTCCTGGACCACTCCTGTGGCAGCGGTGAAAGGGCAGCGCAGCGGTGACGACCACATGAATTTGAAATGGCTGGATGCTTCATCAGATCGGGTTTTTGCTGCGATCAAGACCTCGTACACGTCAGCGTCCCAGCCGCTGATCCAGTTGCTGGCCTTGAATACTTCGACCTCGACGTGGTCTGCCCACACGATTGCAACTGTGGCGGAATGTCCCAACCGGGTGATCGTCCTGATTGACGAAAGCACGCAGAAACTGCGGACCTTTGCTACCTATCCGAAGCCGAGCGGAACGACCAACGCGGGTGTCTGCACAAGCACAGGAGGGGCGATCTATGAAAAATCCACACCCTTGAACACCATTAGCTTCACCACTACCAAGACCCCCCGGATCGTCGACGCGGACCAGTATGTCCACAATGTCACGTCCACCAGGCAAAACCTGAACAGTTCCGCCCGCGGCACGGCCAACAGCGGCTTGCTGGTGCTTGCCGACGTGAACGCCACCAGCCGGTACTGGCACTATTACGATGGCAGCGGCGGCAGTGGCGGTGGTACCCCGGACACGACGGCACCGACCGTGACGGCTACGTCACCGGCAGTTGGTGCCAACGGTGTGGCGGCGGCAGCGGACGTGACAGGGACCTTCTCGGAGCCGATGAATACGTCGACGATTACGTCGAGCACCTTCACTTTGACGGGTCCCACGGGGATAGTGCCGGCAACGGTGACCACTGACAGCGCGGCCAAGGTTGCGACCCTGAATCCATCCGCCGACCTCGCTGGGGCCACAACCTACACGGCGACCATCAGAGGAGGGTCCGGCGGAGTAAAGGATGCCGCCGGCAACCCTTTGGCATCGGATAAAACGTGGACGTTCACGACGGCTGCCACCGGAGGCGGCCCGCCACAGACCGTTACGCTAACGGCGACTGCTGACACCTACGCCTCGAACGGGGCGGCGGGAACCAACTACGGTACCAGTACCCTCCTGGGCGTCGACAACAGCCCGGCTGAGGTGACGTACCTGAAGTTCGATTTGTCGCCGTACGCCGGCAGAACCCTGCAGAGCGCCACGTTGCAGTTGCGGAGCGCCGGGAGCGGGTCGACAGGCACACAGAACGTCAAGCTGGTGGCCGACGACAGTTGGACCGAGACTGGTATCACGTTCAACTCCCGGCCCGTGCTCGGGACCAGCGTTGGCACGTTCGGTCCGACCGTCACCAACACCAACTACAACATTCCACTGGCCGTCAACGGCCTCGCAGGAGAGCTCGGCCAACAGCTCTCACTGGGGTTGGATACCGCCAGCAGTGATGGCTTGGACCTCAATTCCAAAGAAGCCGGTATTACTGTGGCACCTAAGATGGTCCTCACCTTCCAGTAGTTGGCCGGGAAGACTGAGCCGGCCGGGACTGCACCCGCAATGATGGAGTCCCGGCCCTCGCTGGGGCCTGCATTTGAGTGGCAGGTGGCCCAACGGGTTTGAAGCAGCTGTCAGTCGTCCAGCAGGGCGATGAACTCCCGGGCCTGGACCGGTGAGATGTCCGAGTGCCGCGTCAATGCGGTAACGGCAGCCTCGGTGTCCCCGCTGCGGGCCAAGGAGCGGATCCGGCCGTAGATTTCGTCGTTGAGCATATTGCTGCTCACTTCACGGGTCACGTCACCCTTGCTGGCGATGGCCCGGTAGCGGTACGGGAAGCGTTGTGGCTCGTCGTCCTCCGGCACCGCCTCCACCGGCTCCTGGTGGCGGTAGGGCTGGGGGTGGGCCGCCAGGGCGTCGACGGCGTCACGCGAGGCCCGGAGTCCCTCGCCGGTGACCTCCCGGTACAGCCTGATGGCGGCCAACGGCTGCCCTTGCGCGATCATGGCGTACAACCGCCGGTGTTCGCTTTCGGACAGCTTGCCGGCCGCGGCGCGGGCCAGACCCTGTGCTGACTCCTGTTCCCGGCCGGCCGGACGGGACGGTGCTCCTCCGACTGCCGCCTTGCGCCCCCGCGTGGCGCGGTAGGCAACGATGACCCCCGCAACAACGGCGAGCAGGATAAGGACCGGGACCACCAGGGATTCCATTTTTTACGAGCCGTTCTGTGTACTTCCTGGCCGTCGCCAAGGCGGTTGGGTTGCCGGCTGTCCGTCCAGCCATGGCTATACCTAGAGCTTAATCCAGAACCCGGTTATCCACAGCAATATTCACCGCGCTGCATACTGCAGCGTTCCCCTGCCGGTCAAACTCCGCCAAGGGAATATGAGCAGCGCCACGCGGCCGGATGCGGGCATGGCGCGACCGGCCCCCTGCCGGTTCCGGCCCGCTGGTGCACGCGCGGACCTGTGGATGAAATTCCTGGAAAGAAATATTTACTCCACATGCTGGTGAAGATGTTTTCGCAGGTCAGTGCACTTTTGACCGATAAAAAAATCCTGTATCCACAGGCTTCCCCACAGGCTGTGCACAAGCTATGCCCCGTAGTGCACAGGTTATCCACAAGAGTCCCGGCCCACTGGCTTTGCGGCTGGACCGGTGGCGGCTACCGTAGCGGGGTACCTGTTTTCCACGGCCGAACCAAAGCCTGCACGCCTCGATCCAAAGCCTTTCCCGGACCTCGTTTCGAGCGCTCTGTGGAAAAGCTGTGGATAGTGGGGATAACTTCGGGCCGCTGGCGGCGTCCGGGCCCGCGGATGCCTCATTGTCAGAGCCTGCGGGTAGTACTGGACGCGTGGCGGGTCCTGCTTTGGATCCGCAAACAGGATGGATCGCCGGGCGCCTGGCCCGGCACAAATGGAGGACGGCAGCTTTGACAATCGCGCATCTGGACCCGGTGGAAACAACCCGCGGATCGGACGCGAGCCGGAAACCTCCCCAGGACATTCCCGCGGAGCAGTCGGTCCTGGGCGGCATGATGCTGTCCAAGGACGCCATTGCCGACGTCGTGGAGATCCTCCGGGGGCAGGACTTCTACCGCCCGGCCCACGAAACCATCTATGAAGCCATCATCGACCTCTACGGCCGCGGGGAACCGGCAGACGCCGTCACGGTGTCGGATGAACTGACCAAACGCGCCGAAATCAACAGGATTGGCGGCCCTGCCTACCTGCATGAGCTCATCCAGACCGTACCCACTGCGGCCAACGCCGGGTACTACGCCGAGATCGTCGCCGAGCGGGCCGTCCTTCGCCGGCTGGTCAACGCCGGCACCAAGATCGTCCAGTTGGGCTACGGCTCGGATGGCGAAGTGGAAGACCTGGTGAACCAGGCGCAGGCCGAGGTCTACGCCGTGGCGGAACGCCGCACCGCGGAAGACTACGTGGTCCTCAAGGACGTTATGGAATCCACGGTGGATGAAATCGAGGCGTCCGGCCACCGCGGTGAGGGCATGACCGGTGTGCCCACGGGCTTCTACGAACTCGATGAGCTGACCCACGGCCTCCACCCTGGCCAGATGATCGTTATCGCCGCCCGCCCCGCCGTGGGTAAGTCAACCTTCGCCCTGGACTTCGCACGTTCTGCGGCCATCAAGAACAACCTTTCCACCGTCATGTTCTCCCTGGAAATGGGCCGCAACGAGATCGCCATGCGCCTCCTGTCCGCCGAGGCCACCATTGGCCTGCAGGACCTCCGCAAGGGAACCATCAAGGACGAGCAGTGGTCCAAGATCGCCACCACCATGGGCCGGATGAACGATGCCCCGCTGTTCATCGACGACAGCCCCAATATGTCCCTGATGGAAATCAGGGCCAAGTGCCGCCGCCTGAAGCAGCAGCACGACCTCAAGTTGGTCATCCTCGACTACCTGCAGCTGATGAGCTCAGGCAAGAAGGTGGAATCCCGCCAGCAGGAAGTTTCCGAGTTCTCCCGTGCGCTCAAGCTCCTCGCCAAGGAGCTCCAGGTGCCCGTGATCGCCCTGTCCCAGCTGAACCGTGGCTCGGAACAGCGCCAGGACAAGCGGCCCATGGTCTCCGATCTCCGCGAGTCCGGCTCCATCGAGCAGGATGCCGACATGGTGATCCTGCTCCACCGCGAGGATGTCTACGACAAGGAATCACCCCGCGCGGGCGAAGCGGACATCCTGGTGGCCAAGCACCGTAACGGCCCCACCAAAGACATCGTGGTGGCGTTCCAGGGACACTACTCCCGCTTCGCCAACATGGCGGGCGACTCCGGCGGCGGAGGCTTCTAGGCCCGGTTCGCGGCGGTGGCTGCGGGCGCCGTGCCGGCCAGCAGGTGGTTGGGCAGCCGGTTTCCGGGCGCCGTTCCCCGGATCTCGAGGAGTTCGCGGGCGTGGGCGTGCAGCCGCTTGTCTTCGTCGCTGACCGGCACCCAGGGCGGGACGGGCACTGAGTTTCCCTCGTCGTCGCGCGCCACCATCACGGTGAGGCAGTAGGTGGTGAGGTTAAGCTCACGGCCCTTCGGGTCGCCGGAGCGGACGTGGACGGCAATGTGCATTCCCTTGTTGCCGGTGTACACCAGCCGGGCTTCCACCTCCACCACATGGCCGATCAGCAAGGGCCGGTAAAAGCGCACGCCGCCGGAGAAGACGGCTACGGTGTCCCGGCCGCAGTAGCGTGAGGCGCACAGGTAGGCGGCCTCGTCGATCCACTTCATCACGATGCCGCCGTGGACCTTGCCGCCCCAATTCACGTCGGTGGGGGCGGCCATGAACCTGAGCGTGACGCGTTCCGCCGTGCCGGCGTCGGTATATTCCTGGTGGTTCATAGCTTCCACGATCTGTTCGCGGACCTTGATCCTTGCCAGCGCGTGGTCGCGCTGCTCAACCTCGGCGGGGGTGGCGGGCTCGAACTGGGGTACCGGGATGGGTTTGCCGTCCGCCCCCACGGCCACGAAGATCACCATGCACTGGCTGCGCATGGTGGCCGGGCCGCCTTTGGGATCCCCGGATGAGACCACGGTGCGGATATGCATCGAGGAGCGGCCGGTGTAGACGATGGTGGCTTCCACCTCCACCATGTCGCCGCTGTTGACCGGGTCCGCGAAGTGGATGTTTCCCACATAGGCGGTCACGCAATAGGACTTGGCCCAGCCCACCGCCGCCGCATACGCGGCTTTGTCCACCCACTCGAGCACCGTGCCGGCATCCACGGAGCCGCTGTGTCCCACATCGGTGGGGGCAGCGAGGAAGCGGAGGGTCACGGAGTTGGGGTGGCCGGTCTCAGTCATGCTGCGATCTTACTGATGGCCCAGGTTACCGGCCGGTTCGCGCCGCAGTGGCCTGAGCCGGCGTCCACCCGCCGGGGAGCGCCACTTAACGGCCGACGGCGGCCGGTCACCATGGCGTGGCCGGCCGCCGTCGTGGCGTTGCTTGACTGAAGCGGCTAGGCCAGGACGGCCAGCCGTGAGGTGCGCCGCCCGAACAGGGCCCGGTCGACGGAGAGCCGGCCGGGGCCGGCCAGTGCCAGCGCGAAGGCTGCGGCGGCCAGGAGAAGGACCAGTTCGTAGCCTCCGTTTGCCGCGAAGACGCCGGCCGGAGCGTGGACAAGGAAGAGCGCCCCGAGCATGTCGAGGACCAGGAGCGCAGCCACCACGCGGGTGAGGATGCCCAGGATCAGGGCAGCACCGCCTGCCAGCTCGAGGACGGCGACGGCCGGGGCCATGACGTCCGCGGCGGGAACGCCCATCTTGGCGAAGGAGGCCTGGGTGCCGGCGATGGTCCATTCATTGAACTTCTGCCAGCCGTGGGCCGCGAAGAGGAAACCCAGGATGACACGCAGGACGGTAAGGGCAACTGTGGTCAGTCGTGACTGGTTCATGGATTCCACCGTTGCCCACATATTATTGAAGTGTCAACTAAATCCGGCCGATTGTGGGCTTTGTCATGCTCTCTCTCCAGGACATTGCGCCCGGTTAAGCTGGCACGATGCCAACAGAATCCGCCTCCGCCGCGACGGCCGCCCCCCGCAGCCATTCCCGGGAAATACTCCGCCTCGCCGTGCCCGCCTTTGGAGCCCTGGTTGCCGAGCCGCTCTTCCTGCTGGCGGATTCGGCCATAGTGGGGCACCTCGGCGTTGCCCAGCTCGCAGGCGTGGGCCTGGCCTCTGCGGTGCTGCAGACCGTCGTCGGACTCATGGTGTTCCTTGCCTACTCCACGACTCCCGCCGTGGCCCGCGCCATTGGCCAGGGCCAGGTGGGGAAGGCCCTGGCCGCCGGCCGCGACGGCGCCTGGCTGGCATTGCTCCTGGGCGTGCTGCTGGCGGTGGCAGGGTTCATCGCTGCGGAACCGATCGTCGGCCTGCTCGGCGCCGATGGCAGCGTGCGCGGCTTTGCCATCGACTACTTCCGGTGGTCCATGCCCGGACTCGTGGCCATGCTGCTGATCTTTGCCGGTACCGGTGTGCTGCGCGGGTTGCAGGACACCAGGACCCCGCTGGTGGTGGCCACCACCGGGTTCGGCGTGAATATCGTCTTGAATTTGTGGCTGGTGTACGGGCTGGGGCTGTCCGTGGTGGGTTCGGCGTTGGGCACCAGCCTCGCGCAGTGGGCCATGGCCGCCGTCTACCTGGTGATGGTGCGCAGGTATGCGGTCCACCACGGCGTCACCCTGGTGCCCAGCTGGCGGGGCATCAGGAGCATGGCGCGTGTCGGGTCCTGGCTGATGCTGCGCACCCTCAGCCTGCGGACGGCGATCCTGGCCACCGTGGTGGTGGTGACGGCGCAGGGTGAGGTCAACCTTGCCGCGCACCAGTTGGCCATGACCATCTTTTCCTTCCTGGCGTTTGCGCTGGACGCCCTGGCCATCGCCGCCCAGGCACTGATCGGCAAGGAACTGGGCGCCTCCAATGCGGCCACGGCCCGGGTGTTGACCGGGACCATGATCCGCTGGGGAGCGGGGTTCGGGGTGGTGACGGGGCTGCTGCTCGCCGCGGTGGCCCCCTGGGCGGGGGTCTTGTTCACCCCGGATGTCCAGGTGCAGTCGGTGCTCACCGTTGCCCTCTGGGTGCTGGCAGCGGGCCAGCCCCTCGCCGGGTATGTCTTCGTCCTGGACGGGGTGCTGATCGGTGCCGGCGACGCCCGGTACCTGGCGCTGGCCGGCCTGGTGAACCTTGCTGCCTACCTGCCGCTGCTGGCAGCGGTGGCTTTGTCCGGTGGCTCGGGCGCTGCCGGCCTGGGGTGGCTTTGGGCTGCTTTCGCCCTGGGCTATATGGCGGCGCGCGCCGCCACCCTGGGACTGCGCGCCCGGTCGGACCGCTGGATGGTGCTTGGTTCGGCCTGAATGCCCGGCTGGTCCCGCGGATGGGCGCCCGGTTCGAGCTTCCAGCTGCCCCCACTAAACTGGACCGGTGACGCAACCATCGACTCCCGCGGGCGCAGTTCCCGGAACCACCCCCCGCCCTGATCTCTGGAAGCCGGTCCTGCTCCGTTCCGCGGTGGCTCTGGTGTTCGGCGCTGTAACAGTTTTCTGGACCTCGCCGTCCGTTGAGGTTATGGGCTGGGCGGGAGGGCTCTACCTCCTGGCCGCCGGCGTCGTGTCCCTCCGGGCCATCCCGGCCGCCGGATTCGCCCGGAACTCGGCTCCCGGCAAGCTGCTGTCCGCAGCAGGGTCGGCGCTGGCCGGCGCCGGTGTGGCGGTGATCCTGCTCCACAGTGACCTGCTGTTTGGCGTCATCGCCGCCTTGGGACTGGGCGTGGCCGGGGTTCTCGAGCTGGCGTGCGGCCTGAAGCATCGGGGGCGTCACGTCCTGGCGCGGGACTGGATCGCATCCGGGGCAATCGGGATTGGGACAGCAGTCCTGCTGCCGTTCTTCATCAACCTTGGTGCCCATGCGCTGCTGGGCGTGGCCGGCGGCGGCGCGATTATTTCAGGTGTGCTGTGGGTGCTTTCCGGCCTGACGCTGCGCCACGATGCCCGCGCCGGTGCCGTCAAGCCGTAAACTAGGAAGAGCGCCCTTCTACTAGCTGTAGAAAATTTGGCGCTACACCGCAATTCGTGAACCAGGCCGGCCGTGTGCCGCCTGCAGGGAGGAACCACCGTGGCTGACCAGCATCCAGGAAAACCGCGCAAGCTGCGGACCTCGGTGAAGGGGCCGCTGATGTTCTCGGCATTCTGGGCCGTCGTCGCCTTCGTTGCCGTGTTGATCTTCGCCTCCGGCGGCAGCGCCCGCGCCCCCCGCTTCGATCTCGCGTTCACCGCGGCCGGCATCGCCTTCATCGTCACCCTGGTGGTGGCTGCCATGTTGTCCATGAGCTACAAGGAAAACGCTGAACACCTCGGCAAGGGATCGGGCGTGAACCTCAGTTCCGCACCCAAGCCCGGCCATGGTTTCGGTACTCCCACCACCCAGGACCCCGCGTCCCCCGAGGGTGACGCGGACGGCACCTCACGGCCCCAGGGGTAGTACCGCTGCGGCGGAACGCCTAACCCGCCGCTGCCTGCCTGGCACGGTAGGCGGCAACGTGCGCCCGGTTGGCGCAGTTTCCGGTATCGCAGTACCGCTTGGAGCGGTTCCGGCTCAAGTCCAGGACGGCAGCATCGCAGTCCTCCGACTCGCACGTCCGCATGCGGTCCATTTCCTTGCTGCGGATCACATCCGCCAGGGCCATGGCAGCCTCGGTGCTCATCCGGTCCGCCAGCGGGGCCTCGGGGGCCGTGGCATGCAGGTGCCAGTCCCAGCCGTCGTGCTTCATCAGCTGCGGAAGGGCGTTGGCGTCACGCAACAGCCGGTTGACGGTGTCCACGGCGGCGTCCTCACCCGCTGTCCACACCCCGGCCAGTAAGCCGCGCAACTGCCGGACGCTCCGCAATTCCGCGGCATCCCGTGTCCTGGCCCCGGAAAAGCCCTCGGCCGCCAGGAAGCTGTCCAGGTCTCCGACCGAGGTCAAGCCTTCCCTGCCGTTCGCGGCCGTATTGATCAGGTTCACCACCGTGCGGAGGGCCACCTCAGTGTCAGGGGCGAAAACCATGTTGACTCCTTACAGTGCCGAAGCGTACTGTCATGACCATTACCCCACTTTACTCCTGACAGGAGGCGACGGTGCCTGCCGCCACGAACCACACACACCCCCAAGGGCCCTTCAGGCGGCCCGGCTTCCTCGCTTCCGGGCTTGGCATCGCCCTCTTTTCCTCCGCTGTCTTCGGCCTGTCCGGGTCCTTTGCCAAAGTGCTCCTTGAGACCGGCTGGTCCCCCGGGGCGGCCGTCACCGCCCGCCTGACGGGCGCCGCGCTGATCCTTGCCCTGCCGGCGGTGGCCGCGCTCAAGGGCCGCTGGCACCAGTTGCGGGACAACTGGCTCACCATCGGGCTGTTCGGGCTGATCGGCGTGGCTGCCTGCCAGCTGTTCTACTTCAACGCCGTGGCCCGGCTGTCCGTCGGGGTCGCGCTGCTGCTCGAGTACCTCGCCCCGGTGATCATCGTCCTGTGGCTCTGGGCCGCAAGCCGGCGGCGCCCGCGCGCACTGACCTCCGGCGGGACGCTGCTCTCCCTGGCCGGGCTGGTCCTGGTCCTTGACCTCACCGGCGCCGTCAAGGTGGACCTGGCTGGGGTCCTGTGGGGCATGGCCGCCGCAGTCTGCCTGGCCATCTACTTCTTCATCACCGCAAAGGAAAACGACACCCTGCCGCCCATCGTCCTGGCCTCGGGCGGACTCCTGGTGGGTGCGGCCGTGATGTGGCTGGCGGGTGCCGCGGGTGTGTTCCCCATGGCATTCAGCACGGCGGATACCCGCCTGGGCCCCTGGACCATGCCATGGTGGGGGCCACTGGCGGGGCTGGTGGTGCTGGCCACCGTCCTGGCCTACACCTCCGGCATCATGGCGGCCAGGGCCTTGGGCTCCAAGGTGGCATCCTTCGTGTCGCTGACCGAGGTTCTGTTCGCCGTCGTCTGGGCGTGGCTGCTGCTGGGGGAGCTCCCGGGCGCCGTCCAGCTGCTGGGCGGCACGTTGATCGTCGGCGGCGTCATCCTGGTGCGGCTCGACGAGCTCCGCGCCCCAGCCGGGGAAGCGCCCCTGGCTCCCGTGCCGGCGTCGCCCCTGAAGCATGCGAACGACGTCGAACCCGTGCCGTAGCCGCTACCGTCCAACGGAACCTTCGCTTTAAAAGAAGAGGCCCGGGCACCTTCCGGTGCCCGGGCCGTTCCGGCGGCACGTCGTGCCGCCCAAGGCATCAGCCGTTCGAGGCCTGGCTCTGCTGCTCAGCGTTGCGCTTGGCCTGGTTGCCGGCGTCCTTCAGGGCCTCGGCAACCTTGGTCAGCATGGTGACGTGCTGCCCATCCCATTCGCCCTTGAACTTGTCCGCGTCCGGGCCCTTCCAGTCGGTCCCGTGCAGAAGCTTGGTAAGTGTGGATTTCTGCGTCTCGATCTCGGACGCCCCTGCCTGAAGCTTGCTGCCGAGCTGGCGAAGCTGCTCAACGTCTGCACCCCAAATAGCCATCAGTTTCTCCTAGTTAGAACGTGGATCCGAACCTGGTCGGCATCCCCAGCGGCCCCCCGGCTCATCCGGAAGATCCATTGCCTAAAACCTACCCCGGCCCGTAAAACGGTGTCGATGGGCAGCTCTGCCCATGCAGGCCTCCCCATGCCCCCGTGGTTGGACCATGAAAAAAAGGGGTCGATCCCAAGCGTTCGAAGAGCCTAGCATGGCGGTATGTGCCGGAATATTCGAACCCTTCACAACTTTGAACCGCATGCCACATCGGAGGAAGTCCATGCTGCCGCGTTGCAGTATGTCCGCAAAATCAGTGGCAGCACCAAACCGTCCAAGGTCAATGAGGAAGCCTTTGACGATGCGGTGCACGAGATTGCGCACATTACGCAGCACCTGCTCGATGCTTTGGTGACGCAGGCGCCGCCCAAGGACCGTGAGGCCGAAGCGGCCAAGGCCAGGGCGCGCGCGTCAGTGCGGTACGGGACCGCCTGAGCTCAAGGCCGCGGTGTGCCGAAGCTGCGCAACCGCAGCGAGTTGGCAACCACCAGGACCGAGCTGGCAGCCATTGCGGCCCCGGCAATCATCGGGTTGAGCAGGCCAAGTGCGGCCACCGGGATGCCCACCGCGTTGTAGAAGAATGCCCAGAACAGGTTGGTCTTGATGGTGGCCAGGGTCTTCCGGGACAGCTCGATGGCCTGCGCCACCTGGGCCAGGTCGCTGCCCATGACGGTCAGGTCTGCGGCTTCGATGGCGACATCGGTTCCGGACCCCATGGCAATCCCCAGATCCGCCTGGGCCAGGGCTGCGGCATCATTCACGCCGTCGCCGGCCATGGCCACCGTGGCACCCCCGGCCTGGAGTTTGCGCACCGCTTCGACCTTCCCTTCGGGCAGGACGCCGGCGTGGACATCGTCCGCGGCGATGCCGACGGCGGCAGCCACCCGTGCGGCGACGGCGGCGTTGTCCCCGGTCAGCAGGATGGGCCGCAGGCCCAGCGCCTTCAACCGGGCGACGGCGGCCGCGGAACCTTCCTTGACGGTGTCCCGCAGGCTGATGATTCCGGCCGGCGTGCCGCCCACCGCGACGCAGATGGCCGTGGCCCCGCTGTCCTCGGCGGCGGCCAGTTGGGCCCGGTGGGTGGCGTCCAGGAGGACGCCGTTCTGCGCCAGCCAGCCGCTGCGCCCCGCCAACACAAATCTGCCCTGCACGGTTCCGGACACCCCGCCGCCCGGGGCGGAACTGAACCCTTGCACGGGCGGCAGTCCGCCGTCGTCGTCCGTTGTGCCCGCAGGATCTGGGGCGGAAGCCGCAGCCGCCGCAATGGCGCGGGCCACCGGATGCTCGGAAGCGGCCTCGACGGCGCCGGCCAGCCGCAGGAGTTCGTACTGGTTGAAGCCGGGAAAGGCCAGCACGGCGTCCACGGACAAGGCGCCGGTGGTGACGGTTCCGGTCTTGTCCAGCAGGATGGTGTCCACGGTGCGCGTATCCTCCAGGACCTGCGGGCCCTTGATCAGCAGGCCCAGCTGCGCTCCGCGGCCGCTGCCCGTCAGCAGGCCGACCGGTGTGGCCAGGCCCAGGGCGCACGGGCAGGCAATCACCAGCACGGCGACGGCGGCGGTGAACGCCTGCCGAAGGTGGCCGCCGTCCGTGTCCGGACCGGCGAGCAGGAGCCACAACACGAACGTGAGGACGGCAATGGCCAGGACCACCGGAACGAAGACGGCACTGATGCGGTCCGCGAGGCGCGCGATCGGTGCCTTGCCGGTCTGGGCCTGGGATACCAGCCGCGCCATCTGGGCGAGGGTGGTCTGGGACCCCACCCGGGTAGCCCGGACCAGCAGGCGTCCCGAAGTGTTGATGGTGGCGCCGGTAACGCGGCTGGCCGGGGCTACCTCCACGGGGACGGACTCACCGGTGACCAGCGAGGTGTCCACGGCGGAGTCGCCGTCGATCACCACGCCGTCGGTGGCGATCTTCTCGCCCGGGCGGACCACCATGACGTCGCCCACCTGCAGTTGGTCCGCGGGGATCTGCTGTTCGCGTCCGCCGCGCAGGACCGTGGCGTCCTTGGCGCCCAGGTTCAGCAGGGCCTGGAGCGCGTCGCCGGCCTTGTGCTTGGCGTTGGCCTCAAGGTAGCGGCCAAGGAGCAGGAACGTGGTGACTACGGAAGCGACCTCGAAGTACAAGCCGCCGGACATGCCCTCCATGCCCGGGTGCTCCGTCATGCCGGGCTCGGCCAGCAGCTGCCAGGCCGAGAAAAGGTAGGCGGCGGCTACGCCGAGCGACACCAGGGTGTCCATGGTGGAGGCCAGGTGCCTGGCGTTGACTGCGGCCGCCCGGTGGAACGGCCACGCCGCCCAGGTGACCACGGGAAGCGACAGCACGGCCGCTGCCCAGCCCCAGTTGGGGAACTGGAACGCGGGAACCATGCTCACCAGGAAGACCGGCACGGTCAGGACGGCGGCGAGGAGGAGGCGTGGGCGAAGCTGGGCGGCTGCGTGCTCGACGTCGGTTTCCGCCGTGCGCGGCACGCGGACGCTCGCCGTGTACCCGGCGGCGTTGACCGTGTCCACCAGTTGCTCGTCGGTGATGCCGTCCGGGGCCGTGACATAGGCCTGCTCCAAAGGGAGGTTGACCGTGGCTGCCACGCCGTCGAGTTTTCCGAGTTTTTTCTCCACCCGGTTGACGCAGGAGGCGCAGGTCATCCCCTGGATATCCAGTTCCACCACGCGGGTGCCCGGCGGGTGCAGCAGTTCTTGGTGGCTCATGTCCGCTTTCCGGTCCGGGAGGGTTTTCAGGCCTCGTTGGCGACCATCAGGTAGCCGGCCTCAGCCACGGCCTCCCCGAGGTCCTGGGGCGAGAGGTCGCCGCTGGATGTGATGATCACGGTGGAGATGCCGCCGGCGTTGAGGTCCACCTTCACGGCTTCGACGCCGTCCAGCGCTTCGATTTCTTCGCTGACGGCGGATACGCAGTGTCCGCAGGTCATGCCCGAGACACTGATGGTGGTGGTGGCGGGGGAGGGGGTGCTCATGGCGTGCTCCTTCTTTCTGGCCGGCGGTGGCCGGCGTGGGGTTCTGTGGTCAGCGAAGCAGCCGGCCGATGGCGTCGGCGGCTTCCTTCACCTTGGCATCGATCGCCTCGGCGCGCGCGGCGGGGTCCGGTTCGGAGGCTGCGCCCACGACGCAGTGGCCGATGTGTTCCTCGACCAGGCCCAGGCTGACGGCGTGCAGGGCCTTGGTGACGGCGGAAACCTGGGTGAGGATGTCGATGCAGTACTTGTCTTCATCCACCATGCGGGCGATGCCCCGGACCTGGCCTTCGATGCGCTTCAGGCGCCGAAGATAGGCGTCCTTGTTCCCCGTGTACCCGTGCTGGGGTGTGGCATCGCCGGCCTGGTCCACCGCCACGGCTGCTTCTTCGGAAGGGTTCATATCCCTAAGCTATACCCCATGGGGGTATCACGCAAGTACCCCATGGGGGTATCAGATGTCGGCGGGATTCCTGCTGGCCGGCTACGAAAAGGGCACAAAAAAGCTCCGGAGTGCGTTATTGGGGGATACGCACTCCGGAGCAGCATTTGGGCAGTTTTCCCGTTTCCACTTCCGTGGAACCGGCCTGCTTCAACCAGCTTACTGGCTGGTAGGGCACCGCGCCAGCCGCGCGAATAACTACTTTCGCTTTACTTTAAGCGGTCGCCGTCCGGCCCAATTGCCCCTGCAATCCGCGGGTCACGGAGCGTCCTCATGGGCGGGCATCCGGTAGGGGACCACCAGGACCGGGCGGCTCTGGTGATGGCTGAGCCACCTGCCCGCCGTGCCGCTGAGGGCTTCCGAAAGGCGGTGCGAGAAGCCGCGTTCGGAGGTTCCCACGATAATCATCGGGGCGTCCAGTTCGGCGGCGAGCTGCCCCAGGGCGCGTGCCGGATCCCCGGCGAGCGTGCGGAGCGACCACTCCGGCGGCCCGCCGCCGGACGCTGCCTTGTCCACGGCAGCCTGGACCTGGGCCTTTAACTCCGTCGCAAGGCTCCGGATGTCGCTGTCATCATCCGGGTGCAGGGAAAGGCGGTGAGCGGAACGGGCAGGGTCCCACTCGACGAGGTAGCTGGCCTCATCCACGTAGGCGCACACCAGGGGTGCGGCCAGCCGGACGGCAAGGTTGGCAGCGGTCTGGAGGACCTCGGGGTGTTGGTTGGGCGTAACCCCCACCAGCAGCGGCGCACCGTTAGCGTATTCCCACGTCATGCTGCCATTGTCCGCCCACGGGGTGCGGCGTCAACAGGTACCTTCGGCCTGTCGCGCGGTGTGCTTCCGCTCCCCTGGTGCCGGTTCGGGAGGCTAAGCCGCTGCCGGGTACGCCGTGACCACAACATTCTTGCCCCACGGATCCTCGGTGAAGCAGCTGATCAGGACCAGCCGGTTGGGCACCATGTCCCAGACCGGGCTGTCCTTCAAGGTGGATTTCACGTAGGTGGTGACGCTGTCCACCTTGTAGGTGATGGTTCCGGCGGCGGTTTCCACCTCAATGCGGTCGCCCACGGCCGCCGCCGAACTGAGGTGGTTGAAAGGGGCGTCCGCGCCCTCCCAACTGTGGCCGATCACGTAGGTGGTGTTGCCGGAGCCCTTGCCCGGGATACCGAACGGCGTCAGCCAGTAGCCGTCCTTGGTGGCCGGGGGCTCGATGGTCCGGCTGGATTGGGCGGCGCCATCGAGGTCCAGGGGATGGATGGCCACATCGAAGTCAGCGGAGGGGTAGCGGATGTGGACGGGTTGCGCTGCGGCCGGAAGCTGGGGTCCGGCCGGGACTGCGGCCGGGGTTGCCTGGACGGGGGCGGGCGTGGCACCCGCCGTGCCTGTTACCGCGATCGGAACGTCGGCACTGCCGGACGCCACCGCGCCTGGAGTCAGGGGGGTTGAGACCGTGGCGTTCGCCTGGGATGGCACATGTCCCTGCTGGAACAGCGGACTGCCAAAGGTAATCGAGAGGAAGGCCACCACGCCGCAGGAGAGGATGGCCAGGTCGCCCCGGTTCAAGCGCCGCCACGGCCGCCGCTTGCGGGCAGCGTGCCGGCTCCGTTCCTGTGGCATGGCAATCCTCCTGCCGTTGGGTCGGTGTTGGAAGGAAGGCGTCCCGCCGGGCACTGGCAGGACGCCTTCCTTGTCACGGGGCCACCGGAAGCGGCCTGTACCGGCTAGCCGGCGGTGTTCACGGAGCGGGACCGGCGGCGGACTGCCACCGCGGCTCCAGCGGCCGCCAGTGCTCCCACGCCGGCAAGCCATGCCGGGCCGCCGTCCCTGGCGTCAACCGCTGTCTGGGCGTTGAAGCCCTCATTGGTTCCCACACTGACGGGGGCCGCCACCGGAGCTGCCTGGGCTGCAGCCTGCGGGGCCGCAGCAACCTGCTGGGCCGGAGCGGGCTGGGCCGGAGCGGGCCGGGCGGGCGCGGCCGCGGCGACGACGGGGGGCGTCACGACGGGCGGGGTCACCACGGGCTGGTCGACGACGACGGGCGGCGTCACGACGGGCGGGGTCACCACGGGCTGGTCGACGACGACGGGCGGCGTCACGACAGGTGGGGTCACCACGGGCGGATCGACGACGACGGGCGGGGTGACCACCGGTGGGGTCACCACCGGGGGAACGACGACGGGCGGGGTCACCACGGGGGGATCGACGACGACGGGCGGATCGATGACCTCACCCGGGGGCAGCGGCGCGCAATTGGCGACGTAGAGGATCTTTCCTGCGTTGGTCCAGTTCTTTCCCTGTGGAAGTTTGGGCGTCGGCGGGATGATGTCTTGTGCATGCTGGGCGTGTCCGCCAATCCCGTTGACGTTGAACGACAACGGCGACAGGCCGCTGCCGTCCCAGTGGCAGACCACCACCTGGTCGGAGGCCGCCATGGCAGGCGCTGTGAGGCTGAGCAGGCCCAGCCCCATCACCCCCAGTGTGGCTAAGGTGCGTTTCATGTTTTCTCCCCATATATATGTGTGAAACGGACCATGGTGAGGAAAGGCAGCGGTGGCGCCATCGGCCCCAGCAGCACGGTCAGCTTGCGTGAGTTTTCAGGCTAGGGGCGCCCCCGGAGGCAGTCGCGAGTAGCGGCTACTCGTCTTTTCCACTGACCGGGCAGCCAGGTTACTTGCGGGTACCCTAAAGGCGGCACGGCCCACCTGCTTCCGCTGCGAAGCCTTGTCCGCCACCTGCGCCGCGCCTAACGTTTTAAGTGACGCAGGGGAGGTGAACATGGAAATCTTCATGTGGTGGCTGGATCTGGACCTTGCCAGCAAGGAGTGGCTCCGGGAAAACCTCTACGCGGCGGAGCTGCCGCTGCCGGTGCTCCAAGGCATTGCCGAGGCCGGCGGACCCCACCCCGGCAATCCCGCGGCCGTCCTTGACACCGCCGACTGGGACTTCATCCAGACCCAATCCGAGTTCGTGGACTGAGGGCGCTGCCTGGTCCGGGAACCGTTGCGCCCTGATCCATCGGATGGTTGCATGGTGCGCATGGCAACGGCGCAAACATACCTCCTGGCGATCGGCACTAAAAAGGGACTGTGGCTGGCAACAAGCCAGGACCGGCAGGAGTGGTCCCTTGCCGGCCCCCACTTCCTGATGGCAGAAATCCCCAGCATCGGGATCGACACCAGGGAGGGCCGCACCAGGATCATGGTGGGAGTCAGCAGCCCGCACTGGGGTCCCACTGTGGCGCACACCGACGACCTTGGCGCCACTTGGACCGAGCCGGAGCACGGAGCCATCAGGTTTCCGGCGGACACCGGCGCAGCCCTGGAACGCGTCTGGCAGATCTACCCGGACGCGGAGTCACGCCCGGGCGTGGTGTGGGCAGGAGCAGAACCCATCTCGGTCTGGAAGTCCACGGACGGCGGCGAGCACTTCGAACTGAACCGCGGCTTGTGGGACCACCCCCACCGCAGCGAATGGGGAGCAGGCTACGGCGGGGCGGCGGCGCACTCGATCGTGGTCCACCCCGGAGGGGACACAGTCCACGTGGCCATGAGCACCGGCGGCGTCTACCGCTCGCTCGACGGCGGCACGTCCTGGGAAGCGCGCAACAAGGGCATCTCCGCATACTTCATGCCGGACCCAAACCCGGAGTTTGGCCAGTGCGTGCACAAGATCGCGGCGGACGCAGTGGTGGACGGGCGCCTTTACGCCCAGAACCATCACGGGGTCTACCGGACGGACAACAATGCCGAGAGCTGGGACTCCATCGCCGAGGGCCTGCCGGCCGATTTCGGCTTCGTCATGCTGGCCCACCCGCACAGGGCGGGGACAGCATGGGTGGTTCCGCTGAAGGCCGACGGCGAACGCATCCCGCCCGGGGGCAAGCTCGCCGTGCACCGTACGGACGACGCCGGGAACACGTGGACGAGGCTGGATGCCGGGCTGCCGGACAAGGAATACAACAGCGTGCTCCGGGACGCGGCGTCGGTGGACACCGCCGAGCCGGCAGGGGTGTACTTCGGCACCAGGGGAGGGACCGTTTACGCGAGTGCGGATGAGGGTGGAACGTTCACGGAAGTGGCCACCCATCTGCCGGACGTCCTGTGCGTGCGGGCGGCAGTGGTGGCCGGTGCCTGACATTTCGTTGGTGCTGCCCAGCGTCCTGCAGCCCCTGGCCGGCGGGCAGTCCGTCCTGACTGCACCCGCCGACGGGCCGGTGACGGTGGGAAAGCTCCTTGATGCGGTGGCTGCCGACTACGCCATCCTGGGCCGGCGGCTCCGCGACGAAACCGGCGCGCTGCGGCGGTTCGTCAACATCTACGTGGGTGGCGACGAGGTGCGGCGGCAGCAGGGCCTGGACACAGAAGTCGCGCCGGGCCAGGAGGTCCTGGTGATCCAGTCGGTGGCCGGCGGCTGAACGGCAGTGCCCGGGCAGCCTGGCGGCGGGCAGTCCTGACTGACTTCGCCCGCCGCCAAACGTCCGGTGCCTAGGCCACGCGCCACACGCTGCATTCGTCCGTATTAATGGCTTTCCGGACCCCCGTGATCCGGTCCAGGATCCACACCACGCCGATCCCGGGGGCGGTTTCCTGGACGCTGCCGCGGCGGATCACCACGTCGTCGTAGGAGGGCCCCACCGAGAGGCGGGCTTCGATTTCGTCACCGCGGTGGAGCTGGTCCAGTGCGCGGACTCTGGTTACATGCGTGGTCGCCTTCTTCAACATCGCGGGGCCTCCTGGCTGGAGCTGGTGCCGGCTCTTGCCTGCGTTAACCAGTGTGGGCGCGGATTGTTGCGTACCGGTTTCCTCGCGGTTAGGGCGCGGTTAGTTCTTCGCGCCGCGGCGGTTTCATGTCGTCGTTCCGCCCCGGTAGGCGGCCAGGAAGGTGGAAATCCTCCGGACGGCTTCCTCGATGTCCAGCACCGAGGGGAGGATCACGAAGCGGAAGTGGTCCGGTGCGGGCCAGTTGAAGGCCGAGCCGTGGGAGACCAGGATCTTTTGGTCCCGGAGCAGGTCCAGGACGAACTGTTCGTCGCTCCTGATGGGGTAGAGCTCCGGATCCAGGCGGGGAAAGAGGTACATGGCGCCGGACGCCGGCACGCAGGTGACGCCGGGGATGGCCGTGAGCAGCTTGTGGGCGAGGTCGCGCTGTTCCCGCAGCCGGCCGCCCGGTTGCACCAGGGCTTCGATGCTCTGGTAGCCGCCCAGGCAGGTCTGGATGGCGTGCTGGGCGGGAACGTTGGCGCACAGGCGCAGCGACGCGAGCAGTTCGAGGGCTTCGCGGTAACCGGCAGTGGCGGCCAGCGGCCCCGTGACGGCCACCCAGCCGGCACGGTAGCCAGGCATCCGGTAGGCCTTGGACAGCCCGCTGAACGTCAGGCAGCAGATGTCCTCGGCCACTGCCGCGGTATGGATGTGCCGGGCGTCCGCGTACAGCACTTTCTCGTAGATCTCGTCAGAGAACAGGACCAGGTTGTGCTTCCGGGCCAACGCCGCGAACTGTTCGAGGATGTGGCGCGGGTAGACAGCGCCGGTGGGGTTGTTCGGGTTGATGATCACGATGCCCTTGGTGCGGCGGGTGATCTTCGCTTCCACATCGGCCAGGTCCGGCCACCAGTTCTCCGCTTCGTCGCAGAGGTAGTGCACGGGTTTGCCGCCTGTCAGGGTCACGGCCGCCGTCCACAGGGGATAGTCCGGTGCCGGGACCAGGATTTCGTCGCCGTTCTCCAGGAACGCCTGCAGGCACATGTTGATCAGTTCGCTGACGCCGTTGCCGATCACGATGTCCTCGACGCCAATATTCATCAGGCCCCGGGTCTGGTAGTACTGCGAGATGGCGGTCCGCGCCGTGAAGATGCCCTTGGAATCGCTGTAGCCCTGGGCGCCGCGGAGGTGGTGGATCATGTCCACCACCACGGACTCCGGCGCTTCCAGCCCGAAAGGCGCCGTGTCCCCCAGGTTCATCTTGAGGATCCGGTGGCCCTCGGCTTCCATGTTCTTGGCCGCCTGCAGGATCGGTCCCCGGAGTTCGTACCGGACGTTCTGGAGTTTGCTGGAATGTTGCATGGCGCGCATGGTTGATTTTTTCACACACGCCGGTCCGCGGCGTGCGGCAGCCCACGTGGTGGACGCCTGCCGACCGCAGGCCACTTGTTCGATAAGTTGGGTACTTGTAGTCCCGCTGGTCCCGCACCGGGCCGCAGGCGCGGGACCGGAAGGAAGTACCTCCTATGGGCGGAGTGCTCGTTGGCCTCGCCGTGATCGGCGTCGTCATCGCCGTGGGTTACCTCGCTGCACGCTGCGGCCTGGGCGACGAACCCACCATCATGGCACTGACCCGTACCGCCTTCTTCATCACCAACCCGGTGCTGCTCTTCACGGTGGTGCTGAAATCGGACCTGTCAGTGGTCTTCTCCGCCTACGTGCCGCTGGCCGTGATCACGGCCGCCGCCACCGCGTTGCTGTACGTGGCAGCCAGCCGGATCTGGTTTCCGCGGCCGCTCGCCGAGACAGCCGTCGGCGCGATGGCAGGGTCCTATGTCAACGCCAACAACATTGGCATCCCCATAACGCTCTATGCGCTGGGGGACGCCACCCCCGTGGCCCCCGTGCTCCTGGTCCAGCTGCTCCTGTTCGCCCCCCTGGTCCTTACCCTGCTGGACCTGTCCGCCGCGGGACGGATCTCTCCCCGGCTGATGCTCACCCAGCCCTTCCGGAACCCCATGATCATCGCCTCGCTCCTGGGTGTGGTCCTGGCCGCGCTGCACCTGGAGCTCGCTGCCCCGGTGATGGCCCCGCTGACGCTCCTGGGCGGCGCGGCCGTCCCGGTGGTGCTGTTGGCGTTCGGGATGTCGCTGCGCGGAACCACCATGCTTCGAAGTGCCGGCCACACCCCCGAAATCCTCACTGCCACGGCATTGAAGTCCGCGGTGATGCCCATGGTGGCCTTCGTCGTCGGACGCTTCCTGTTCAACCTTGACCATCACATGCTCCTGGGCGTGGTGCTCATGGCGGCGCTTCCTTCCGCGCAGAACGTGTTCCTGTTCGCCAGCAAGTACGGCCGCGGCGTTGCCGTGGCACGGGAAACCATCCTGCTCTCCACCGCCGCCGCGGCACCGGTGCTGGTGCTGATCGTCTGGCTTTTGGCCGCCTGAAATCGTGCCGCCCTACCGGCCGGAGGCCCGGCCGGGCAAGAATGGGCGCTATGGAACTTCCCGTGATGCCGCCCGTCCCGCCCATGCTCGCCAAGGCCGTCAGCGGCATCGACGGGATTCCAGGAGGCGGGGACCTCAGCTACGAGCCCAAATGGGACGGCTTCCGGTCCATCATCTTCAGGGATGGGGACGACCTGGAGATCGGCAGCCGCAACGAGAAACCCATGACCCGCTATTTCCCGGAGCTGGTGGCCGCCCTGAAGGAGAACCTGCCGCCCCGCTGCGTGGTGGACGGCGAGATCATCCTGGTGGGCGCTTCCGGAGACCGGCTCGATTTCGATACCCTGCAGCAGCGCATCCACCCCGCCGCCAGCCGGGTGAAGCTGCTGGCCCAGCAGACGCCCGCCTCCTTCGTGGCGTTCGACCTCCTGGCCCTTGGCGATGACGACTACACCGGCAGGCCGTTCTCGGAGCGGCGGGCAGCCCTGGAGAAGGCGCTCGCGGGGAGCAGCGCGCCCGTCCACCTGACGGCAGCCACCACGGACAAGGACACCGCCGCGCAGTGGTTTGAGCAGTTCGAGGGGGCGGGGCTGGACGGCATCGTGGCCAAGCGCCTGGAGGGCCGGTACGAACCTGACAAGCGGGTGATGTTCAAGGTCAAGCACGAAAGGACCGCTGACTGCGTGGTGGCCGGCTACCGGCTCCATAAGAGCGGGCCCGACGCTATCGGTTCCCTGTTGCTGGGCCTGTACAAGGACGACGGCGGCCTGGCCAGCGTGGGCGTGATCGGCGCCTTCCCGATGAAACGGCGCAAGGAATTGTTCGACGAGCTCCAGCCGCTGGTGACAGACTTCGACCACCACCCATGGGCCTGGGCCAAGCAGGAAGAGGGCGAGCGGACGCCGCGGAACGCCGAGGGCAGCCGCTGGAGCGCCGGCAAGGACCTGTCCTTCATCCCGCTGCGGCCCGAGCTCGTGGTGGAAGTCCGCTACGACCACATGGAGGGCGAGAGGTTCCGGCATACCGCGCAGTTCAACCGCTGGCGGCCGGACCGCGACCCGGAATCCTGCACCTACGCCCAGCTCGAGGAGCCGGTGAACTTCGACCTCGCCTCGGTCCTGGAGACCGGCCGCCCGTAGCAGAGTGCTGCCGAAGCAGCCCATCTTTCACACAGGAAAGCCCGCCATTTGGGGGAATGGCGGGCTTTCCGGCTCTAAAACCGGGCCGGTTTGACGCTTTCGGCGCCTACTTCACGCCCAGCAGCCTGGTGGGGGTCCGGAAGGACTCCTTGGCGGTCATGGCGGAGACGGCGGCAACGGCGCAGATGATGCCGGTGAAGATGGAGATCTGTACCCAGCCGCCGGGCTGGATGCCGCCCATGGCCGCGACGATGGCCGGGGCGAAGCCTGCCATCAGGAAGCCGAGCTGCGTGCCGATGGCCAGGCCGGAGAAGCGGACCTTGGTGCTGAACATCTCGGCGTAGAAGGAGGGCCAGACGGCGTTGGCTGCCGCGTAGCCACCGGAGAAGTAGCCGATGGCGGCCAGGAACATCAGGGGGATGCTGCCGGACTCCAGGCTCAGCAGGAACACCGGGGTGAGGATTGCGCTGGCCACGGCACCGTAGATGAAGACGGGCTTGCGGCCGATCTTGTCAGCCAGCATCCCGAAGAGCGGCTGGGTGCCCAGGGCCACCAGGTTTGCGCCCACCACGAGCCATAGGGTGGTGGTGCCGTCGACGCCGGCCACGGTCTTGGCGTAGCTGATGGCCAGGGTGCCGAACACGGTGGACACGGCGGCGATGAACGCGCAGCAGATGACGCGGAGGACGTCGCGCCAGTGGCCCTTGAGCAGGTCGGCGACGGGCAGCTTGGCGATCTGGGCGGTCTTGCGGGCTTCCTCGAAGGCGGGCGGCTCGTGCAGGGTGCGCCGGATCAGGAACGCCACGACCACCACGACGGCGCTGAGCCAGAACGGGATGCGCCAGCCGATGCCGAACTTGATCTCGTCCGGCAGGGCCAGGACGGGTATGAAGACGAGCGCGGCGAGGATCTGGCCGCCCTGCGTGCCGGTGAGGGTCCATGAGGTGAAGAAGGAGCGGCGGTTGTCCGGGGCGTGCTCGAGTGTCATGGAGGAGGCGCCGGCTTGCTCGCCTGCGGCCGAGAGGCCCTGGCAGAGGCGGGCCAGCACCAGCAGGACCGGAGCCCACCAGCCGACGGTCCTAAAGTCCGGCAGGCAGCCGATCACGAACGTGGAGGCGCCCATCAGCAAGAGCGTAAACATCAGGACCTTGCGGCGGCCCACCCGGTCGCCGAAGTGGCCCAGGATGATGGCGCCCACCGGCCGGGCCACATAGGCGAAGCCGAACGTCGCAAAGGACATGATCGCCGCGTTGGTGTCGGCGTCGGGGAAGAAGACCTTGGGGAAGATCAGTGCGGCTGCGGAGCCGAAGATGAAGAAGTCGTAATACTCGACGGCGCTGCCGAGGAAGCTGGCAAGGGCTGCCTTCTTGGGCGTCCCGCCGGAGGTGAGGGCACCCGCCCCGGCGGACGGAAGTGTCTGGCTCATGGTGTTCCTTTGGTGTGACGACATTGTCGCGGATGGATCTGGTGGTCGCAGCCGCCGCTGCCTGGGTGCGGGCGGCGCGATGCGGCTGGAGTCCGGAAAGACCCGGCAATTTGTAGCCACATGGTGAGAGCTACTTTTGCGATACAGAAACTATGACTGTGAGGGCAGTCACTTGTCAAGAAAATACTCACGATCTAGAAATAGCTCTCACATTGTGGCAACATCGAGGCATGAGTGTGAACCAAACCACAGTGGCCGACGACGAACCCACTGTGCCTGGCCGGGCTGTAGCCGACCAGGTGCCCGTCAATGCCCTGCCGCCCGAACCCAAGGCCGCCACCAAGGCGGCGGAGCGCCCGGACATGGTGGGCAAGGCCCTTAGCCTGCTGGTCCTCCTGGGGGATGAACCCCGCGGGGCCAGCGCGGCCGAAATCTCGCGGCGTGCGGAGCTGCCGTTCAGTACCACGTACAGGTTGCTGGGATCGTTGGCGCGCGACGGCTTCGTTGATTATGAGCCGGAGGGCCGCCGCTACCACCTGGGCTTGCGGATCTTCCAGCTCGGCCAGCGGGTCTCCAACCATCACGGCTTCGCCGGCACCTCCCTGCCCATCCTGCGGCGGGTGACCGAGCGGACGGGTGAGGCCACCATCCTCAGTGTCCGCGACGGCCTCCACCACCTCACGGTCAGCAAGGTGGACGGTCCGCAGATCTTCCGCGTCACCAGCGACCCTGGCCACTTGGGCTCCCTCTCCACGACTGCCGTGGGGAAGGCCTTGGTGGCCTTCGCCGACGACGCGGAACGGGAGCGGCTGCTCTCGGAGCTTCCGCTGGAGGCCCTTACCGAACGTTCCATCACGGACCGCGACGCCTTCCGCAGGGAAGTCGATGAGGTGCGCCGCCGTGGCTACGCAGTCATGGATGAGGAGAATGAGGCCGGCATGCGCGCCGTGGCCGTCCCGGTGCTCAACAGCCAGGGGCACGCCTTCGCCTCGGTGGCCACGGCGGTCCCCGTTTTCCGCCTCAGCCTTGAAGAGCTGGAGGCGCACGTTCCGGTCCTGCAGGAGGCGGCCGCGGAGCTCGCCGACCGCCTTCCACAGCGCGGCTGACCGCCCCAACCGCGCCAATGACCCCCGGCGATCCATCAATATTGTTCGTATCTCGAACCGGAGTGCGCAAAGTGAACAAGTGCTGTACTGTAATCCCTATCACCGGACAAGCCGCTCCCCGCGTGGACGCAGCCCTTCGGTGCCGTTACCAAAGGAGCTGCACGGATGAGTAATCGAACTGAGTCCTACCTCGTGGGACTGGTCGGAGACGGCGTCATGCCTTCACTCACCCCGCCCATGCATGAACGCGAAGGGGACGTGCAGGGCCTGCGCTACCTTTACCGGCCCATTGACCTCCTCGAACTGGGCCTGTCCGGGGAATCCGTCGGCACCATCCTGCAGAGTGCACGCACCCTGGGCTTCAATGGCCTGAACATCACCCACCCCTGCAAGCAGCTCGTCCTGGAACACCTGGACGAGATCTCCCCGGACGCCCGCCGCCTGGGCGCCGTCAACACGGTGGTCATCCGGGACGGCCGCTTCATCGGGCATAACACCGATTTCTCCGGCTTCGCCGCCGCCCTGGCATCCGGACTCCCTGGAGCCCGCCTGGACCGCGTGGTGCAGCTGGGCGCCGGCGGCGCCGGATCCGCCGTCGCCTATGCCCTGCTCACGGCTGGCGTGCGGACTCTTGACCTGGTGGACATGGACCCCGCCCGCGCCGCAGCCCGGGCCGCCGAGCTGCAGGGTTTCTTCCCGGACAGCGCCATCATGGCAGGTACGCCGGCGGACCTGCCGCGGCTGATGCCGCTGGCCGACGGGCTGGTGCACTGCACCCCCGTGGGGATGGCCGCCCACCCCGGCCTGCCGCTGGACCTGGACCTGCTGGAGCAACGCCACTGGGTGGCGGACATCGTCTACCGCCCCATTGAGACCGAACTGGTCCGCGGGGCCCGCGCCAAGGGCTGCGAGGTCCTGGACGGCGGGCGGATGGCCGTGGGCCAGGCAGCGGACGCCTTCCGGATCTTCACCGGCCAGGACGCGGACCCGGACCGGATGCGGGCACACTTCCTGGAGCTTGTGGCCGCCGAGGAGGTGGCAGCCTGATGCGTACGGGAATTGCCACCGTCTGCCTGTCCGGCACGCTGAAGGAAAAGATGCAGGCCTGCGCCGTCGCGGGGTTCGACGGCATCGAGATTTTCGAGCAGGACCTGGTCACGTCGCCCCTCAGCCCCGAGGACGTGCGGAAAATGGCAGCGGACCTTGGCCTCGGCCTGGACCTCTACCAACCGTTCCGGGATTTCGACGGCGTCACCCCGGACCTGCTCAAGGCCAACCTCCGGCGCGCCGAAGCGAAGTTCAAGCTCATGTCCCGCCTGGGCATGGACACCATCCTCGTGTGCTCCAACGTTGCCACGGCCACCATCGACGACGACGGCCTGCGCGCCGAACAGCTCGCCGAGCTGGCGCAGCTGGCCGGGGACCACGGCGTCAAGGTGGCGTACGAGGCACTCGCCTGGGGCAAGTACGTCAACGACTACGAGCACGCCTACCGGCTGGTGGAGACCGTGGACCACCCCAACCTGGGGACCTGCCTGGACTCCTTCCACATCCTCTCCCGGGACTGGGACACGGCGCCGATCGAAAGCGTCAACCCGGAGAAAATCTTCTTTGTCCAGGTGGCCGACGCCCCCAAACTCTCCATGGACGTGCTGTCCTGGAGCCGCCACTACCGGGTTTTCCCGGGCGAGGGCCAGTTCGAGCTGGCAAAGTTCATGGGCCACGTGGTCCGTGCCGGGTACACCGGCCCGGTGTCCCTGGAGGTCTTCAACGACGTCTTCCGGCAGTCCGACGTGGACCGCACGGCCGTCGACGCCATGCGGTCGCTGATCTGGCTGGAGGAACAGAGCGCCAACTGGCTCGCCGACACCCCCGCAGCCGGCACCGCTCCCGGCGGTGGCGCGCCCCGCCGTCGTTATCCCATGGAACTGGCCACCCTGCCCAAGGTCAACGAACCGGCCGCCTTCAACTTCGCCGAGGTCAAAGCGGACAATACCGCGCAACTGGAGCGGCTCCTGGGCCAGCTCGGTTTCGCGTTCGAGGGGCGGCACCGCACCAAGGACGTCCAGCTCTGGACCATGGGCCATGCCCGCGTGATCATCAACGAACAGGCGGCCTCGCACGCCGAGCCCGCCATTGCCGCGCTGGGGTTCGACGTCGATTCACCCGTGATTGCCTCGGCCCGCGCCCAGCAGCTCAAGGCCCCCGTGGTGGCCCGCAAGGTGCAGGCCGACGAGGAAGTCTTCCAAGGCATCGCGGCCCCGGACTCCACCGAAATCTTCCTCTGCCAGGGCAGCCCGGACGGCACCGCCGCCTGGACCCGCGAGTTCGGCGAAGGCCTCGAACACCCGTCCGCGGGAGCCCGGGCCGTCATTGACCACGTGAACCTTGCCCAGCCGTGGCAGCACTTCGACGAAGCCGTCCTCTTCTACACCAGCGCCCTGGCCCTGGAGCCCCAGCCGTTCGCCGAGGTCCCCAGCCCCAGCGGCCTGGTGCGCTCCCAGGTCATGCAGACCTCCAACGGCGCGGTGCGCCTGGTGCTCAACCTCGCCCCGGTGCAGCAGGCGCACGGCCAGAAAACGTACCAGGAACACATCGCCTTCGCCGTGGACGACCTCGTGGCCACGGCCCGCGCCGCCCGCGACAAGGGCCTAGAGTTCCTGCAGATCCCCGCCAACTACTACGAGGACCTGGACGCCCGGTTCGACCTTGAACCCGGGTTCCTGGCCACGCTGCAGGAACTCAACCTGCTCTTCGACCGGGACGCGGACGGGGAATTCCTGCATTTCTACACCGCCACCGTGGGCAGCGTGTTCTTCGAAATGGTGGAACGCCGCGGCAGCTACGACGGGTACGGCGCCCCCAACGCCCCGGTACGCCACGCCGTGCAGTACGACTCACTGCACCGCACCTGAGCCAACCCAGACCACAGACACCACAAACCCAACAGATGAGAAAGGAGCCAGCCGTGCCGGAAGACATCACCGCAGAGCTGGAGTCGGAGGAACTCGTGCCCCCGGCCGAACCGAAGGCTGCCCACCAGCCACTGGACAAGGCCATCGAATCGCAGGCGGACCTCAGTGCAGAGATCAACGCCATCGGCGAGGCATACCAGCGGGCCCTCAAAGACGGCGGCCTGCCGGAGACCCAGCCGCGGCTGGACTACCCGCCGTACCGCAGCAGCATCCTGCGCCACCCCACCAAGAGCCTTCAGCACGCTGACCCCGAAACCATCGAGCTGTACTCGCCGGCGTTCGGGCACCAGGATGTGCACGCGCTGGAATCGGACCTGACCATCCAGCACAACGGCGAACCGCTGGGTGAGCGGATCATCGTTTCCGGCAAGGTCCTGGACGGCGACGGCCGTCCGGTGGCGGGACAGCTGGTGGAGATCTGGCAGGCCAACTCCTCCGGCCGCTACATCCACAAGCGTGACCAGCACCCGGCCCCGATCGACCCCAACTTCACGGGCATCGGCCGCTGCATCACCGGCCCGGACGGCTCGTACCGGTTCGTCACCATCAAGCCCGGCGCCTACCCCTGGAAGAACCACCTGAACGCGTGGCGCCCGGCGCACATCCACTTCTCGCTGTTCGGCACCGAGTTCACCCAGCGCATCATCACCCAGATGTACTTCCCCGGCGACCAGCTCTTCCCGCTGGACCCGATCTACCAGACCATCGTGGACCAGGACGCCCGCGACCGGCTGGTGGCCACCTATGACCACAGCCTCACCGAGCCCGAATGGGCGCTGGGGTACAACTGGGACATCGTCCTGACCGGGCCCAAGCGGACCTGGACCGAAAACGAGGCGCTCGGCGCAGAAGGTGACGAGGAGTAGGAAAATGGGCACCAAACTTGTTCCCACCCCGGGCCAGACCGTCGGGCCGTTCTACGGCTACGCGCTCCCGTTCGAAAAAGACAACGAGCTCCTGGCACCCGGCTCGCCCGGCTCCATCCGCCTCCAGGGCACCGTCTACGACGGCGCCGGCCACACCATCCCGGACGCCATCCTGGAAATCTGGCAGCCGGACGCCGGCGGCAACGTCGTCCAGCGCACCGGCTCCCTGGTCCGCGACGGCTACACCTTCACCGGCTGGGGCCGCGGCGCCGTCGGCAACTCCGGCGTCTTCACGTTCACCACGGTCAACCCCGGCCCCACCAAGCCGGGCGCGGCCCCGTTCATCTCCGTGGCGCTCTTCGCCCGCGGCCTGACCAACCGCCTGTTCACCCGCCTCTACCTGCCGGAGGACACCGAGGCCCTGGCCAACGACCCCCTGCTCAGCTCGCTGGATCCCGAACGCCGCAAGACGCTGATTGCCCGCCGCGACGCAGACGGCGGCCTCACCTGGGACATCCGCCTCCAGGGCGAGGGCGAGACGGTCTTCCTGGACTTCCAGTGACCAACGCCGCCCTGGGAGACATGCGCGGCTTCGCGGAAGAGGCCGACGCCGGGCTGCTCAGTCCCGTGTCAGCGTCACCACTGGTGGCAGCGCTGACAGGGGACCGGGCAGTGCTGGCAGCCATCCTTGCCGTCGAATCCGGCTGGGCCGCCGTGCTGGAAACGGCCGGCCTGGCGCCTGCCGGTTCCGCCGCCGTCGTCGCTTCCGCCGCTGAGGCGGGCCGTTACGACCTCGCCGATATCGCGCTGCGCGCCCAGGGCGGCGGCAACCCGGTGATCCCGCTGCTGGCCGACCTCCGGAAGCAGGCGGCGGTACTCGACACCGCCGGGGTTGGGGCCGGAAAGGCCGTCCATACCTCCCTGACCAGCCAGGACGTGCTGGACACCGCCCTCATGCTGCTGGCGCGGAACACCGTGCAGGCCGTACTGGCAGACCTGCATGGCACGGCGGCGGCGCTCGCGCACCTGGCGGAGCAGCATGCCGGGACGCTGTGTGTGGGCAGGAGCCTGACCCAGCACTCGCTCCCGTTCACCTTCGGGCTCCGGGCTGCGCAGTGGTTCCACGGCGTGGCGGCGGCCGGCCGGCAGCTGGCGGCCCTGGAGTTCCCCGTGCAGTTCGGCGGCGCGGCAGGAACGCTGGCCGCCGGAACCGTGCTGACTGACGGCACCCACGCCACACCGTTCAGTCTGGTCGACGCCTTGGCAGCACAGCTGGGCCTGGCCCCGGCGCCGGCTCCCTGGCACACCAACCGGCTGGCCATCACCTCGCTGGGCAACGCCTTGGCCGCGGTGTTGGACGCCTGCGGCAAAATCGCCGCCGACGTGCTGTTCCTCAGCCGCCCCGAAGTCGGGGAAGTCGCCGAACCGCGTGCGGCCGGCCGCGGCGTGTCCTCCGCCATGCCGCAAAAGCAGAACCCCGTGCTGTCCGTCCTGGTTCGCAGCGCCGCACTGCAGGCCCCCGGCCTGGCAGCCCAGCTGCACCTGGCCGCCGCCACCTTCAACGACGAACGCCCGGATGGGGCCTGGCACACCGAGTGGCCGGCACTCCGCCAGCTCCTGTCCCTCACCCTCGGCGCCGCCGGCCACCTCCGCGAACTGGCGGAAGGACTGCAGGTCTTCCCGGATGCCATGGGCCGCAACCTGGACCTCGCCGGCCCGCTGCTGTTGGCGGAGGGCATCAATGCCGCAATTGCCCCGCTGCTGGCGGAGAACGCCGGCCGCAGCGGCAAGCAACAGCTGCAGGACGTCGTGGACCGGACCCTGCGGGCACCGGCAGGGGAGCAGGCGGCAACCTACCGGAAACTGCTCCGTGAGGCCGTCCCCCCTGACGCCGTCCCGGACGCCCGGCTGGCGGAACTCCTGGACCCCGCCGGCTACCTGGGCCAATCGGCGGAGATTTCCCGCCGCATCCTGGCCGCCTTCCCTGAATTTGTTACCCGCACCCCCAACGCGAACGGAGCGTCCCGTGGCTAAACCGGCTGTCAAAGCAGCGCTGCTCTCACCCCAGCGGCCCCTGGGCGACCACCCCCTGCTGGTGGTGGGTCCGTCCCTGGGCACATCGTCCATCCTGTGGAACCGGGCGGCGTCCCTGCTCGGCAACGACTACGACGTAGTGGCCTGGGACCTGCCCGGGCACGGCGTCTCACCCGCGGCCACGGAGCCCTTCGACGTCGCGGCGTTGGCTGACGCCGTCGTGGATCTCGTGGATTCCATCGCCCCGGACCAAGCCTTCCACTACGCCGGTGTCTCGCTGGGCGGCGCGGTGGGCCTGCAGCTCGGGATCACGCACGGTGAACGGCTCAGGAGCCTCTCCGTGCAGAACAGCGGCGCGAAGATCGGCACCCCCGAGGCCTGGCTGGAGCGCGCCGAAACGGTCCGCACCCAGGGCACGCCCGTGATGATCCAGGGCTCCGCGCAGCGGTGGTTCGCCCCGGGCTTCATGGACCGCGAACCGGAGTTCAGCAGCCGGCTCCTGCATTCGCTGCGCGATGCCGACCGCTTCAGCTACGCCTTTTGCTGCGAAGCCCTGGCGGCCTTCGACGTGCGCGGTGAACTCGGCGGCATTACAGTCCCCACCCAGGTCATTGCGGGCTCGCTGGACGCCGTGGCCACGCCGGACATGGCGGACGAAGTGGCCACCGGCATCAGTGCCGGGGGCGGCACTGCCACCGCCGTGACGGTGGAGGGCATCTCGCACCTCGCTCCCGCGGAAGCACCCGCCCACGTCGCCGACCTGATGCGCAGCCTGATCAGCTGGGCCGAATCAAGGGAGGCCGCCAAGTGAGCGCCGGGCAGGCCGGCCCGGAGCGCCACGGCGTGGTCCAGCCCGGCGCCACCAGCCAGGAAATTTACGACGGCGGCATGGTGGTCCGGCGGGAAGTGCTCGGAGACGCGCACGTGGACCGGGCCAACGCCAACAAGGACGAATTCACTGAGGACTTCCAGGACATGATCACCCGCATTGCGTGGGGTGGCATCTGGACCCGGCCCGGGCTCCCGCGCCGGATGCGCTCCGCGGTGACCATCACCGCCATGGTGGCCCACGGCCACTGGGAGGAGCTGGCCATGCACATCCGTGCGGCCATCACCAACGGCCTCAGCAGGGACGAGATCAAGGAGATCCTGCTGCAGACCGCCATCTACTGCGGCGTTCCCTCCGCCAACACCGCCTTCAAAACTGCCCAGCAGGTCTTCAAAGAAATGGATGCCCCTTCATGAACCAGGCTTTTGTGTACGACGCTGTGCGCACCCCGTTTGGCAAGTTCGGTTCCGGTCTTGCGGGGGTGCGTCCGGATGATTTGGCGGCGCATGTGATCAGGGAGTCGGTGCAGCGTGCGCCGGGTCTTGATGTTGAGCGGATTGATGAGGTGGTGTTCGGGAACGCGAACGGTGCGGGTGAGGAGAACCGGAACATCGCCCGGATGGGCACGCTGCTGGCTGGTCTTCCGGTCTCGATCCCGGGGACTACGGTGAACCGGCTTTGTGGTTCGTCGTTGGACGCGGCGATCATCGCGTCGCGGCAGGTCAACGCCGGCGACGCCGACCTCATGCTCGTGGGCGGGGCGGAGTCGATGTCCCGTGCCCCGTGGGTGCTGCCGAAGACGGAGAAGCCGTACCCGGCGGGGGATATGACGCTGGCGTCCACGACGTTGGGGTGGCGGCTGGTAAACAAGGCGATGCCGAAGGAGTGGACCATCTCACTGGGTGAGGCGACCGAGCGGCTGCGGGAAAAGTACGGGGTGACCCGCGAGGCGCAGGACGAGTTTGCCGCCGCCTCGCACAATCTGTCCGCCGCGGCCTGGGATGAGGGGTTTTATGACAACCTGGTCGCCCCGGTCCCAGGGACTGATCTGGTGCGGGATGAGGGCATCCGTGCGGGTTCGTCGGCGGAGAAGCTGGCCGGGTTGAAGACGGTGTTCCGGACGGAGGACGGGACGGTCACGGCGGGGAACGCGTCGCCGTTGTCCGACGGCGCGTCCGCGGCCTGGATTGGCAGTGAGGCTGCCGCCGGGCTGCTGGGGCTGGATCCGCTGGCCCGGATCGCGGGCCGCGGGGCGCACGGGAATGATCCGCAGTATTTCGGCTACGCCCCGGTGGAGGCGGCGAACAAGGCCCTCGCGAAGGCGGGCATCGGCTGGGACCAGGTGGGCGCCGTCGAACTTAACGAAGCGTTCGCCGCGCAGTCCCTGGCCTGCATCAACGCCTGGGGGATTGACCCCGGAATCGTGAACGCCCATGGCGGGGCGATTGCGATGGGCCACCCGCTGGGCGCGTCCGGGACCCGGATCCTGGGCACCCTGGCCCGGTCCCTGCAGGCCTCCGGGCAGCGCTGGGGTGTCGCCGCGATCTGTATCGGCGTGGGCCAGGGCCTGGCCGTCGTCCTCGAAAACGTCACCGCCGCCCCGCCGGCAAAACCAGTGAAGGGCTAGGAAAATGCTGACTTTTGTTGATTCGGTCCGGGAGGCCGTGGCCGGGATCAAGGACGGTTCCACGGTGATGATCGGCGGGTTCGGCAACGCCGGGCAGCCGTTCGAACTGATCGATGCGCTGCTTGAGTGCGGGGCCACGGACTTGACGGTGGTGAACAACAACGCAGGCCAGGGCGACCAGGGCCTCGCCCTGCTGATCAAGGAAGGCCGGGTGCGGAAGATGATCTGTTCGTTCCCGCGGCAGTCCGATTCCTGGCACTTCGATGCCAAGTACAAGGCCGGGGAGATTGAGTTGGAGCTGGTGCCGCAGGGCAACCTTGCCGAACGCATCCGCGCCGCGGGCGCGGGGATCGGCGGGTTCTTCACCCCCACCGGGTACGGGACCATGCTGGCCGAGGGCAAGGAAACCCGGATCATTGACGGCCGCGGGCAGGTCTTCGAGACCCCCATCCACGCCGATGTGGCCCTGATCAAGGCCCTCAAGGCGGACGGGAAGGGCAACCTGGTGTACCGGAAGACGGCCCGGAACTTCGGCCCCATCATGGCCGCCGCGGCGAAGCACACCATCGTCCAGGTCGCCGAGATCGTCCCCACCGGCGGGCTGGACCCGGAGAACGTGGTCACCCCCGGGATCTACGTCAACACCGTCGTCAAAGTTGCCCGCAGCGGCAGCGCAGCAGAAAAGGTGGCCTGAGATGAGCCTCACCGAAACCAGCATCAAGACGTCCGAGACGCCCCTGGGCAGGGACGACCTCGCCCGGCTCGTGGCACGGGACATCGCCCCGGGCTCGTTCGTGAACCTCGGGATCGGCCAGCCCACCCTGGTGTCCAACTACCTCACCGAGGAACAGAACATCACCCTCCACACCGAGAACGGCATGCTCGGCATGGGACCCGAAGCCACAGGCGACGAGATTGACGAGGACCTCATCAACGCCGGCAAGATCCCCGTCACCGAACTGCCCGGCGCCTCGTACTTCCACCACGCCGATTCCTTCGCGATCATGCGCGGCGGGCACCTGGACATCTGCGTCCTGGGCGCCTTCCAGGTCTCCGCCACCGGTGACCTCGCGAACTGGCACACCGGGGCGCCCGGGGCGATCCCCGCCGTCGGCGGTGCCATGGACCTGGCCACCGGCGCGAAGGACGTCTTCGTCATGATGACCCTCCTGACCCGCGACGGCGCCTCCAAAATCGTCGAGGCCTGCACCTACCCCGTCACCGGCGTCGGCTGCGTCACCCGCGTCTACACCGACAAAGCCGTCTTCCTCACCGGCCCCCACGGCATCACCGTCCGCGAAACCTTCGGCACCACCCTCGAAGAACTCCAGGAACTGGTACCCGTCCCGCTGAAGGCCACGCCCGCCGCCGGATGAGCCCGAGCCGGTCACCGCACCTAGGATTGGTAACCATGATTGACGCCGTCCGCACAGACACCCAGGCCGCACCGCAGGCCAGCGACCAGTACGTCCAGTCGCTGGCACGCGGCCTGGCGGTGATCCGCGCCTTCGATGCCGACCGGCCGGTGATGACCCTCACCGAGGTGGCGGGCCGGACCGGCCTGACCCGTGCCACCGCACGCCGGTTCCTGCACACCCTGGTGGAGCTGGGCTACGTGCGGACCGACGGGAAGACGTTCGCGCTGACGGCCAAGGTGCTCCAGCTGGGGTACGCGTACCTTTCCGGCCTGTCACTGCCGCAGCTGGCCCAGCCGCACCTTGAGGAGCTCTCCCTGAAGCTGGGCGAGTCCACCTCCGCCGCCGTACTGGACGGTACGGACATTGCCTACATCGCCCGGGTGACCACCCGCCGCATCATGACCATCGGGATCACGGTGGGCACCCGCTTCCCGGCGTACGCCACGTCGATGGGCCGCGTGCTGCTGGCCCACCTGCCGGCGTCGGACCTCAAGGCCTACCTGGCGGCGGCCGAGGTCAAACCGCTCACCCCCCGCGCCCTGGGCAGCGTCCCGGAGTTGTTGGCTGTGCTGGAGACTGTCCGGGCCCAGGGCTGGTGCCTGCTGGACCAGGAGCTTGAGCTGGGCCTGATGTCCGTGGCTGCCCCCGTCTATGACGGTTCCAAGGTGGTCGCGGCGGTCAACGTGTCCCTGCAGGCCCAGTCGGTGGAGGCCAAACCGGACCGCAACGCCTACCTGGCTTCCGTGGCACAGGAAATCGTGGCGACGGCGAAACTCATTTCCGCCGACCTCACCGCCCGCGGTTAACGGGGCACTAGCTGGTCCGGGTCTGTGCGAACAGCCGGCGGAGTGTGACGAAGCAGCCCAGTCCGCTGAACAGCAGGGCCAGCAGGAAATCGCCGCCGTACCCGTCAACGAGTTCGCGGTTGGTAGCCAGGTTGAAGAGCAGGAGGTCCCAGGTTTCGGCATCCGCCAGCATGGTCAACGGAGAGCCGCCGCCAAGGAACTTCGCCGCGTCTACCAGCATGCCGCCCCAGAACGACAGCAGGACCGTCCCAACGGTCACAGCGGCGACAACCCAGGCGCCCCGCCGGCTGATCAATCCTCCTGTTCCCAGGACGTACAACCGGGCAGCCAGGGCAGCGGCGATGAGCGCGACGATGGAGGCCATCCAGCCCATGTTCCACAGCACCACCCACGCCACTACGCCAACGGGTACGGCCGCAAGGGCATAGACAGCCCCGCGCACCACATCTTCCCGCACGGCCGGCCGCGGCAGTGGGGACTGAAAATGGCCCGCAGGAGGTACCCACGCGTCGGAGGAACTCTGGCCGTATTGTGGGAGTCGAGCTCCATGCCCACCCTCCTGGCCGGACGGTGTGGCATCGAAATCTGCGCGCTCTGACATGGTTCCCCCAAGATGTGTGATGTGTAAATCCCGCCCATTGTCACACAGCCGCCCCCGGAGCGGGGCGACACAAAAGGTCCCCATTGCCCTGCTCCCACCATTTTCACGGCATTTCTTCAGGTGCCCCTTTTAAGGTCCAGCCATGACCTCAAAATCCCTTGTTATCAACCTGGGCCTGGGCGCCGTCATTCTTGGCCTCGGCGCAGGCACCTACCTCACGGCCACGGCGGCTGGCTCCACCACCCCGTCGGCGGCCGCGCGCACGGTAACGGTGGGCAAGGCGGCCATATCTTCGGTGGCCACAGCCTCGGGCAACGTCGCCCCGCAAACCACCACGGTGGTCAGCGCCCAGAACTGCAGCGGCGTGATCCAATCGGTGGCAGCTACCTTGGGCCAGCAGGTGACCGCCGGGCAGTTGCTGGTGTCCATTGATCCCACCAACGCCCAGAACGCCCTGAACGCGGCCCAAGCCCAGCTGGATTCGGTGACGGCACAGGCCAACCAGCAGCAGGTATCCGCCGCCGGGCAGGTGGCGACGGCGAACCAGACCCTGGTGAACGCCCAGCAGTCCGCCGGCCTGGACTCCTCCCAGCAGTCAGCTGCGGTTGCCGCGGCCCAGAAGGCCGTGGATGCCGACAACGCTGCCGTGACTGCCGCCCAGGCCGTGCCCGCCCCCACCCCGAAGCCTGCCAACTGGACTGACCCGGTGGCGGCGGCCCAGAACCAGCTTGCCAAGGACCAGGCCGCGCTGACCCAGGCGCAGAACCAGGCCGCCTCCACGCAGCTCAAGGACAAGCAGCAGGTTGCCTCCGCCACCACTGCCCTGGGCAACGCCCAAAACTCGGCGGCCTCGGCAGGGGGCACCAACGTCACCAGCGCCCAACTCGCGGTCGAAACGGACAAAGCGAACCTCGCCGCCTGCAACCTGACCTCCCCAGTGACCGGAACCGTCACGTCAGTCACCGCCACGGCCGGCGCGCTGACGGGATCCTCCTCGGGTTCCTCGGCAGCTTCCTCCGGAGCCACCGCCAGCGGTGGCACCGGAGCGGCCACGTCCACGTCTTCCGGGGCAGCGTCCTCCGTCGGCTCTAGCTCCGGCAGCGGCCTGGTCACCATCAGCGACACCGGCCACCTGCAGGTGGTTGCCGGGTTCTCCGAGTCCGATGTCACCAACATGAAGCCGGACCAGACGGCCCAGTTCACCTTTCCCGCCCTGGCCCAGGATCCCGCCGCCGCGCCGGTCACCGGCAAGGTTGTATCCATAGCCCAGACCTCAAGCACCACGAACGGCGTGGTCACCTATCCGGTGACCGTCTCCATCGCGAATCCGCCGGCTGGCCTGCGCCTGGGCCAGAGCGCCAACATTTCGGTCACCACCGCGACGGCCGACGACGCCTTGGTGGTACCCAGCCTCGCCATCACCACCACGGGGAACCGGCAGACGGCCAACGTCCTCAAGAACGGTACGCCGACGCCGGTGACGGTCACCACGGGGATCAGCGCCAACGGGCGGACCCAGGTCCTGACCGGGCTGGCCGACGGGGACCAGGTGGAACTTCCGGCCATTTCCAGCACGCTTGACACCAGCAGCACCACCACCGGCGGAGGATTCGGCGCCGGCGGCCTGGGCGGCGCGGGCACCCGCGGCGGCGGCACCCGGAACGGCGGCCAGTGACCGTGCCAGCCGTCATCGAACTCTCCGGCGTCAGCAAGGTCTACGGCAAGGGCGAGGCGGAGGTGCGCGCGCTGGACGCCGTGGACATCGCGATCGAACGGGGCGACTTCGTGGCCATCATTGGAGCCTCGGGGTCCGGGAAGTCCACCATGATGAACATCATCGGCTGCCTCGACGCGCCCAGCACCGGAAGCTACCGCCTGGACGGCATCAACACCCGGGAGCTGGACGAGTACCAGCAGGCCCAGATCCGCAACCGCAAGATCGGCTTTGTGTTCCAGAACTTCAACCTGATCTCCAGGACCCGGGCGGTGGACAACGTGGCCATGCCGCTCGCCTACGCCAGGGTGGGACGCCACGAGAGGCGCAGCCGCGCCCTGGCCATGCTCGATACCGTGGGCTTGTCCAGTCGAGCAGGCCACAAGCCCTCGCAGCTCTCCGGGGGCCAGCAGCAGCGCGTGGCCATCGCCAGGGCCTTGGTGACCAACCCCGTCCTCCTGCTGGCCGATGAACCCACGGGGGCGCTGGACTCGCGGTCCTCGGCCGAAATCCTGGACCTTTTCGGGAACCTGCACGCCAGCGGGCGGACCATCGTGATGATCACGCACGAAATGGATGTCGCTGAACGCGCCGGCAGGGTGGTGCGGATGCAGGACGGGCGGATCATCTCCGATGTCCGGCAGCAGCCGGTGCCCGCAGGAACTTTGGCGGTGGCGCAGTGAACCTCCTCGAATCTGCGCGCTTCGCCCTCACCGGGGTGGCCGCCAACAAGATGCGTTCCGTCCTCACCACGCTGGGGATCCTGATCGGCATCGCCGCCGTCATCATCCTGCTCGCGGTCGGCGCGGGGACCAGCAACAACATCAAAGCCCAGATCGCCAAGCTGGGCACCAACGTCCTGACCGTCAGCCGGTCCACCAGCGTGGGCGGCCGCAGCACCGGCGGGCAGGCCGGGGCAAGCCGCACCCGTAGCACCAACCTCACCCTCGAGGACGAGCACGCCCTCACGGACGCCGTCCTGGCCCCCGATGTGGCCCGCACCGCGCCGATCGTCCAGGCGCAGGGCGTCACCGCAACGTACACCAGCGCCACCCACTCCGTTGCCAGCTTCCTCGGGACCACGTCCTCGTACTTCGATATCACCAACAGCACCATGGCGTCCGGGGCGTCCTTCACCGAGGCAGACCAGCAGGCAGGGAACCCGGTGGCAGTCATCGGAAACACGGTGGCTAGCGATCTCTTCGGCACCACCACCGGTTCCGCCGTGGGCCAGACCATCCAGCTGAACGGCCAAAACTTCACGGTAGCCGGCGTTCTCGCGGTCAAGGGGTCCACCGGCCTGAACGATCCCGACGACATCGTGGTGGTGCCGTTCTCCGCCGCGCAGAACAAGTTCACCGGCTATGCGCCCACGCTGGCATCGATTACAGTGCAGGCGGCCTCCGCGGACGTCATGAACCAGGCGCAGAACGAGATCCAGATGATCCTGGACGCCCGCCACCACGTCGACTCCACCAACCGTGACTACCAGGTCCGCAACCAGGCGCAGATCCTCACCACCGCCACCAACACCACCCAGACACTGACCATCCTGCTGGGCGCGGTGGCTGCCATCAGCCTCCTGGTCGGCGGCATCGGCGTCATGAACATCATGCTGGTCACCGTGACGGAACGGACCCGGGAGATCGGCATACGGAAGGCCATCGGCGCGTCCAGGGGCAGCATCGTGACGCAGTTCCTGATCGAATCCCTGGTGATTTCGGTCATCGGCGGGGTGGCCGGGATCGCCGTCGGCTTTGCGGGCAGCGCGTTCCCCGTGCTCGGCGTCCAGCCCGAGGTGCAGGCCTGGACGGTCTGGCTGTCCCTGGCGGTGTCGGCCGTCATTGGACTGGTTTTTGGGGTCTACCCCGCCAACAAGGCCGCGAAGCTGCGGCCCATCGATGCCCTCCGCTATGAATAGGAAACCCGTGAACAGCTCCAGCCCATACAACCCGGACACCGACGCTGCCACCGAAGCGCTGCCCGCTCCCGTTCCCCTGACGGCCCCCGGCGAGGACTACGGGTCCTTCCCGGACCAGCCGGCCGACGTCCAGGCCGGCGACGAACCCTTCATTCCCAGGAAGCGGTACACGCCTGGCCGCACCACCAAAGTACTGGTCTGCGTACTGCTGGTGGTGGCTGGATTCTTCGGCGGCTCGATGGTGCAGAAGCAGCTTGACCTCGGCGCCCGGGCCGGCCGGACCAACGTAGGCAACTTCCAGGGAACCAATGGCCGCGCCGGGGCCGGTGCCGGCGACACCACCGGCACCCAAACGCCCGGCCAGGGCCGCCGCAACGGCACCAATGGTGCTACCGCCCCGGCCGCCGCGCCCACGGGTGCGGCCGGCCAGTAGGGCGTCCGGCCCGCAAAAGGTGGGGCCGACGGCGGGAGTTGGGTCCCGTCGTCGGCCTCATTTTGTGCGGGTCCGGGCAGTCCGGGGTCTACCTGACCGGGTTGCCGAGTTCCCGCAGCGGGGTCTTGGCGGTTTCGCGGGCCCACAGGGCTCCGGTGACGGCCAGGATGGATGATGCCGCGACAATCCAGGCGGCCGGACCCCAGTTGGCCTTCTCAGCACCCACGAGGGCGGTCCCCAGCAGCGGGGTGAAGCCGGCGCAAAGGATGCCGATCTGGAGGCCGATCGCCATTCCGGAGTAGCGGACCTTGACGTTGAACAGCTCGGAGAACCACGCCGGGTAGATCGCGTTGGACATGGCGTATGTTCCGGCGGTGATCAGGGTGCTGGTGAGGAAGATCATCGGGACGTTGCCGGTGGAGATCACCGAGAAGTACACGAAGATCATGGCGCCGGAGCCGAGGACGCCGGCGATGAAGATCGGACGGCGGCCATAGGTGTCGGACAACCGGGCCATCAGCGGCTGGCTGGCCATCGCCAGGACGTTTCCGAGGATGCTCACCCACAGCATGGTGGACGCGGGCACGCCCACGGACACGGCGTAGGCCAGGCCGAACGATTGCATGAAGGTGTTGGTGACCGTCTCGAAGGACATCAGCGCCACCTGGAAGAACTGCGCGGGATGGGTCTGGAACATCTTGGCAAACGGCAGCTTCACCAGTTCGCCATGGTCCTGCTCTTCCTCGAAGACCTCCGGTTCCTCCAGCGAGCGGCGCACCAGGTACGCGACGATGAGCACCACGATGGAGAGCCAGAAGGGGATCCGCCAGCCCCACGCGAGCCGGTCCGCCTCGCTCATGGCGGCCACGGGCAGGAACGCCAGGGAGGCGAGGACGATGCCCGCTGAAATGCCGCTCATGGAGAAGCTGGCGAAGAAGCCGCGGCGGCCCTCGGGGGCTTCCTCGGTGGACAGGGCCGAGGCGCCGGCGGTCTCCGCGCCTGCGGAAAGGCCCTGCATCAGGCGAAGCAGCACCAGCAGTGCAGGGGCCCAGTAGCCGGCGGCATTGAAGTCAGGCAGGGCGCCGATGAGGAACGTGGCGCTGCCCATGAGCACGAGGGTGAGTACCAGTGTGTTCTTGCGGCCGATCTTGTCACCCAGGTGGCCGAAGACGACGGCGCCGAACGGCCTGGCGACGTAGGCGACCCCGAAGGTTGCGAACGAGGCAAGCAGCGCGATGGTCGGGTCCCCGGCAGGGAAGAAGATCTTCGAGAAGACCAGGGACGCAGCGGTGGCGTAAATGAAGAAGTCGTAATACTCCAGGGCGCCGCCCAGGAAGGCGGCCAGCGCCGCCTTCCTGGCGCGCTTGAGGCGGCGTTGGGCGTCCGGCGTGTACTGGGCCTGGGAGCCTGCTGCGATGTCTGTCATGGGGGGTGTCCTTCCGCGCTGAAGGTAAGCGTGAATTCTCATTTTGTGCGCATACCGAACAAGTGTGCGATATGCGTTTGAATAGAGGATACTAGCCAGTGAGGCCAATCACAATGGCACTGCGCGAAAGGTGCGTCATGACGAATCCCCTTGTGGAGGCATCCCGCCTGGTCCTGATCGGGTCCGCTGCGTCCAGGGCCATGTCTCCCGATCTGTGGAACCCCGTCCTGCGGGAACTGGGCAATGGCTGGACCTATGAACCCTGGGACGTCCCTGCCGGCGGCGACCTGCTAAGGACCCGGGGCAGGCTTTTGGAGCCGGACATCCTGGCGGCCAACGTCACCATGCCGCACAAGCACTGGGCTGCAGAGGCCGCGGACCGCGTCACCGGCCCGGTCCGGCTGAGCGGTGCCTGCAACCTCCTGGTCAGGGAGGACCGGGAACTGGTGGGGCACAACACCGACATCACTGCAGCGGAGGTGCTGCTGGGCGGAACCTCGCACCGGCACGCACTGCTTCTCGGGGCCGGCGGAGCGGCCAGGGCGGCGCTGATCGCCCTGCGCGGAAACGTGGGTGCCGTGTCCATCACTGACCAGGACTCCCGAGCCGCCGAAGAGCTGACGGACCTTGGCCTGGAACTTGGCATCGATTCCCGGACCGTCACATGGCGTGCGGCGCAGGACCTCGCCGCCGGGGTATCCCTGGTGGTCAACGCCACCCCTATCGGCAAGGACAGCTCGGACGGTCCCGCGTGGGGCAGCGCCCCGCTGGCGCCGGACGCCGTCCTCTATGACTTCGTCTACGCCCGCCACGCCACCTCAAGCGTGGCCCGGGCCCGCGGCCTGGGCGTCCGCTGCATCGACGGATGGGACCACCTTCGGGAGCAGGCCGTGGCCATGGTCCCGCTGCTGGACCTGGACGGGCGGGTCCGCGGGCTGCTGCAGGAGACGCTGGAGGATCTCCGGGAAAGGTCCTGACAGCCGCCACCGATATGATCGGACAGGCGCTGAAGCCCGGCAAACCTGAGCGGTGCGCCACCGACGTCCGGAGAGGAAACCGCAACGCCCATGGAGGAGCAGGCAGGCTACTTTGTGAAGTCGGTGGAGAAGGCCTTCGACGTACTGCTCGCCTTCACGCCGGACCAGCCACGGCTCACCGTTTCCCAAGTGGCGGCCGCAACGGACATGACGCGCGCCTCCGCACGCCGGTTCCTGCTAACCCTGGCCGATCTTGGCTATGTCCGGGCCGAAGGGTCCGCTTTCGAACTGACCGCCCGGTCCCTCGACGTCGGCCGCTCCTACCTGGCCGGCCTCACGCTGCCCAGGGTGGCGGGGCCGCACCTGAAGGAGCTCGCGGAGCACCTGAACGAAACCACGGCCCTGTGCATCCTCGACGGCGGCGACGTCGTTTACGTGGCCTGCGTGCCCTCACCGCGCCTCCTGAGCGTTTCCATCACCGTTGGCACCCGCTTCCCGGCCTGGGCCACCTCCATGGGCCGCGTCCTGCTCGCCGGCCTGCCCGCCGCGCGGCTGGAGGACTATCTCCAGTCGGTCCAGCTGCACCGCTTCACCGACCGCTCCCTCGGCAGCGTCGAGGACCTGAGGGCCGAGGTGGAGGCGACACGCCGGAAAGGCTGGTCCATGGTCTCGCAGGAACTCGAGGAAGGCCTCCGCGGCGTGGCTGTCCCCGTGATGCGCGGACACGAGGTGGTTGCGGCGGCCAACGTTTCCCTGCAGACCCACCGTGCCGCCGCCCAGGACATCGAAGCAACAGTCCTCCCAGAACTGCTGGAAGCCGCGCGGCGGATCGCCCTGGATTACGGCGGGTCGGCGGGCGCTGCCGCGAGGTAACTGTTTGCCATCCAAGCCGGCCACCCTACTCCCGCCGCGGCGCGTAGGGCTCTAGACTCAAGCCAACTGCGTGCAGCAGAGCCGCTGCCACGCCCTTCAGGAAGAGGAGGCAGCGGGTGAAACTGGGCATTCCGCGGGAACGCCGGGAGGGCGAGCGGCGCGTGGCCGCCACTCCCGATACCGTCAGGCAGTTGACCGGAATGGGCCTGGACGTCCTGCTCGAAACCGGGGCCGGGACCGCCGCGGGCCACTCCGACCATGACTACCGGCAGGCGGGCGCGGAGATCGTCCCCGAACTGGATTACGGCGCCGTCGACTTCCTGGCCCACGTCCGCCCGCTGGACCCGGACACCGCTGGCGCCTTGAAACCGGGAGCCGTAGCCGTGGGGCTCGGGTCGCCGTCGTCCGAACTGCCCACGGTGCAGGCGCTCGCGGATAACGGGGTCACCTCCTTCGCCCTGGAGCTGGTGCCCCGCATTTCCCGGGCCCAGTCCATGGATGCGCTGACCTCGCAGGCACTGGTGGCCGGCTACCGCTGCGTGCTCGAAGCGGCCATCCGGCTGCCACGGTTCTTCCCGCTGTACATGACCGCCGCCGGGACCATCCCGCCGGCGCGCGTCCTGGTACTCGGCGCGGGCGTGGCGGGACTGCAGGCCATCGGGACGGCAAAGCGGCTGGGGGCGCGGGTGTTCGCCAACGACATCCGGCCCGCCTCCGCTGACGAGGTGGCCTCCATGGGCGGCACCTTCATCCGGCTGGACCTTGAAACGGCGGAAGCGGCCGGCGGCTACGCGCGGCAGCTGAGCTCCGATGCCGGCACCAGGCAGCGCCAGCTGCTGGCCCCGCACGTCGCCCAATCGGACGTCCTGATCACGACGGCGGCCGTCCCCGGCCGTCCCGCGCCCCTCCTGGTGACCCGCGAGATGGTGCAGGGCATGCGCCCCGGATCGGTCGTCGTCGACCTCGCCGCGGAGTCCGGCGGGAACGTGGAGGGATCCCTGCCCGGCCAGGACATCCCCATCCCCACCGCGGACGGGTCCGGGCACATCACCCTGGTGGGCCTGAAGGACCCGGCCTCGGCGATGGCATCCGACGCCTCCCGCCTGTACGCCAAGAACGTGGCCAACCTGCTGGCGCTGATGGTCCGGGACGGCGCGCTGGCCCTGGATTTCGACGACGAAGTGGTGGCCGGAGCCTGCCTGACCCACGATGGCGTGGTGCGGCACCAGCCCACCGCCGCACTGCTGGCCGCACGGACCGGCGCAGCCGCCACGGCACGGCAGGACGGAGGACTCTGATGGACGGGACAGCCCTGCTGACCATTACCGTACTGGCAGTGTTCGTCGGCTTCGAGGTGGTGTCCAAGGTCTCCAGCACCCTGCACACCCCGCTGATGTCCGGGGCGAATGCCATCCACGGGATCATCCTGGTGGGTGCCATCATCGTGGCCGGCCAGGCGGCGGACCCGTGGGTCCTGGCGGTGGCGCTGCTCGCGGTAGTCCTCGCCACCGCGAACCTGGTGGGCGGGTTCGTGGTGACGGACCGGATGCTGCACATGTTCCACGCGAAAAAGGATGCCGGGCAAGCCAAGGGCGGCAGCAAATGAGCATCCTCGATCCCGTCTGGACCGCCCTGCTGTACCTGGCCGCAGCGGTCTTCTTCATCCTGGCGCTGCGCGGACTCAGTTCGCCCCGCACCGCCCGCCGCGGAAACCTGGTGGGCGCCCTGGGTGCCGTGATCGCCGTCGTGACGGTCTTCCTGTCCGCCCGGCTCGAGAACATCCCGTGGATCCTGGGCGCGATCGCGGTGGGCTCCGCCGTCGCCGCCCCCGTGGCCCGGCGGGTCAGGATGACGCAGATGCCGCAGCTGGTGGCCCTGTTCAACGGGGTGGGCGGCGGCGCCGCGGCGCTGGTGGCGCTCCTCGAACTGGGCCACGCGGAGGACCCCTGGCTCCGCGTGGCCATCGTCTTCACGCTCCTGGTGGGGGCCGTTTCCTTCGCCGGCTCAGGCGTCACGTTCGCCAAGCTGCAGGAGCTGATGACCACCCGGCCCGTGGTGTTCCCCGGCTTGCCCGTGGTGATGTCGGTGGTGCTGCTGGCGGCGGTTGCCGCCGGCGTCGCCGTCGTCCTTTCAGGCTCGCTGCCCCTTGCGGTCCTGCTGCTGGTCCTGGGCCTCGCCGCGGGCATCCTGCTGGTGCTGCCCGTGGGCGGCGCGGACGTGCCCATCGTCATCTCGCTGCTCAACGCCTTCACCGGCCTGGCCGTCGCGGCGTCCGGCGTGGTGCTGGGCAACGTCCTGCTGGTGGTGGCCGGCACGCTGGTGGGCGCCTCCGGAACCATCCTCACCCGCGCCATGGCCGCGGCCATGGGCCGGAGTGTCGCGGGCATCATGTTCGGCGCCTTCCGCGGAGGGTCGACGGCGGGGTCCACGGCAGTGAGCGAGCGTCCGGTCAGGTCGTCCTCGCCGGAGGATGTGGCGGTCCTGCTGGGCTACGCCCAGCGGGTGATCATTGTTCCCGGCTACGGCCTGGCGGTGGCACAGGGGCAGCACACCGCCGCCGAACTGGCGCTGGCCCTGGAAGCCCGGGGCATCCAGGTGGACTTCGCCATCCACCCGGTGGCAGGCCGCATGCCCGGCCACATGAACGTGCTGCTGGCGGAAGCCAACGTGCCTTACGAGTCGCTCAAGGAAATGGGCGAGATCAACCCGGAGTTCAAGACCACCGACGTCGCCCTGGTGGTGGGTGCCAATGACGTGGTGAACCCGGCGGCCAAGACGTCTTCCGGGTCGCCGATCTACGGGATGCCCATCCTGGAGGTGGCGGAAGCGCGGCAAGTGGTGTTCCTGAAGCGTTCCATGCGTCCGGGTTTTGCCGGCATCGAGAACGAACTCCTGTTCGAGCCGCAGACGTCCCTGCTGTTCGGCGATGCGAAGGAGTCCCTTGCCCAGGTGCTGGGCGCCGTCAAGGCACTGTAGGCGCGGAACCGCAGCCGCTTCGGGTTACTCTTCTTTCAACAGCCTGCTTGCTTTCCACCCCCATCAGAGGACGCCATGACTGACACCAGCTCCACTTCCCCCAAACGTGCCGCCATCATTGTCAATCCTGCCAAGCCGGTGGACTTCGACGTGCGCGGCCTGGTGGCCAAGCACTGCGTCGAGAACGGCTGGGGCGAACCCATCTGGCTGGAGACCACCAAGGAGGACCCCGGCGTCGGCCAGGCGAAGGAAGCCCTGGCGCAGGGAGCGGACGTGGTCATCGCGGCCGGTGGCGACGGCACCGTGCGGTGCGTTGCCGAAGTCCTGTCCGGCGGCGACACCCCCATGGGCCTGCTGCCGCTGGGGACCGGGAACCTGCTGGCGCGCAACCTGGGCATGGACGTGACCGATTACGACGGCGCCATGGCCGGCGCCCTGACCGGTGCCGAGCGGAAGATCGACGTGGTCCGCGCCAAGCGGAGCGACCCGGACCAGGACCAGCTCTTCCTGGTCATGGCCGGAATGGGCTATGACGCGACCATCATGGGCGACACCAACGAGGACCTGAAGGACAAGGTGGGCTGGCTGGCCTACGTGGATGCCGGCATCCGGAACCTGCCCGGCAAACCCGTGAAGGCAACGGTCGCAATTGACGGGAAGACCGTGGTGCACCGCGGTGTGCGCAGCGTCATGGTGGGCAACTGCGGCAAGGTCCAGGGCGGACTGGAGATCTTCCCGGACGCGAAGATCGACGACGGCCTGCTGGACATCGCGGTCCTGGCACCCCACCACGGCAAGCTCGGCTGGCTGTCCGTGCTGGCCGGCATCATCGGCAAGGGCCGGAACCGGGATACGGCGGTGGAGTATTTCCAGGGCAAGACGGTTGAGATCACCTTGGAGCACAATGACGACTACCAGCTGGACGGGGACCACGAGGGCGAGGGCAAGCACGTGCTGATGAGTATCGAGCCGGGAGCCCTGACCCTGCGGATGTAAGCCCCAGGGGCAGGCCGGCTAGGCCAGGAGCCTGCCCCAGCGCGGATCAAGCAGCGGAGCACCCGCCAGTTTCAGGGCGTGCCACAGGGTGACCGCCACGGAATCAAGGACCGGAACGCCGGTGCTTTCCTCGATCTCGGCGGTGATATTGGCGCCGTAGAGGTTGGTGCACAGGTAGACCAGGGCGTCGGGTGCGGCGGCGGCGAGTTCCCGCGATCCCGGCAGCATCTCCGCGTCCGTGACCCTGGCGAACGACTCGTTGTCGCTGAGCCCGAGTGCCCGATGGTCCACGGTCTTAATGCCTTCGCGCTCGTAGGAGGCGATGACCTGGTGGTTCACATCGCCTGTATACGGCGTGAACAGGCCGATCCGTTCGGTGCCGAAGGCCCGGAACGCCTCAAGGTAGGCCAGCGTGGAGGTGGTGGCCGGGATGCCCGTGGCGCGGGTAATTTCGGCCGCCAGCTCCCGGTCGTGCGCCGAACCCAGCCACGACCCCGAGGTGCCGTTCCAGGCGATGACGTCCACGTCCGCCGTCGCCAGCAGCCGTGCGGCCTCCCGCATGACGGCGGGGTCGAACTGGCGGTTGGCGGAGTCGTCCAAGGCGATCCGGGTGACGGGGATGCGGGTGAAGTGGACCGTGACGTCGGTTCGGCCATCGAGGATCCGGTAGGTCTGCGGCTCCAGGCAGGTGTTGGAGGACGGCACGATCATGCCGATCCGACGGGGGCGTGTGGTTGCAGGCATGGGAACTCCTAGAGGGCGGCGGCGTGCGCCACGCCGGCGGGAAGGGACTGGTGCTCGCGGAAGCCGTTGCGGTTGATGAACCGGCCCGCGGCGCCGGGATCGTGGAAGCCGTCAGCGTCCAGCACCACCCGGCCGTTGGAAACCACGACGGCGGGCCAGCCGGTGAGTGCCATGCCGTCGAAGGGCGAGAAATCGGTCCCCATGTGCAGGGCGGCACCGTCCACCGTCCGTTCCTCGGCGGGGTCGAAAACCACCAGGTCGGCGTCGAATCCTTCGGCGATGCGGCCTTTGCCGGGGACCGCGTTGATACGGGCCGGGCCGGCGGCGAAGGCCTCGACGAACTGCTCCACGGAGGCTCCGGCGGACGTCATCGCGGTGAACGTGACCGGCATGCGTGTCTCCACTCCGGGCAGCCCGTGGGGCATGGCGCGGACGTCATCGGTCCGCTCGCGCTTTTGGGACAGGTCGTAGCAGGAGTGATCCGAGGACATGGTGTGGATGGCCCCGGATGCCAGCCGTTCCTTGAGCGCGGCGACGGTCTCGGCGCTGCGCATGGGCGGGCAGCAGGCGAACCATTCGGGAGTGGTTGAGGCGTAGACGGTGTCGTCCAGGGTGACGTAGTGGGGGCAGGTTTCGGAGTACGCCTGGAGCCCGCGCCCACGAGCCTCCGAGACGAGGTCCACGGACCCCGGCGTGGATTGATGGACAAAGTAGACGGGTGCGCCGGTGTATTCGGCCATGGCCAGGGTCTCCTGCACCGAGATCTCCTCGGCCAGCTCCGGCCGGGTCCGGTGCAGGTGCTCGATCCCGATCCGGCCGTCCTGGGCGTGCTGTTCGGTGCAGTCGGCGATGATGGGATCGTGTTCGGCGTGGATGTAGGCCAGGCCGTCCAGCCGGACCAGTTCCCGCATGACCTTCAGGATGGTGTCCCCGTCGGCCATGGTGGTGCCGCGGTTGGTGGTGTACATCTTCACGGAGCGGACGCCTTCGGCGGCAAGCTGCTCGAGCTGCCAGGGGATGGTTTCGTCCCAGGCGACCACTGCACCGTGGAGGGCGACGTCGCACCGGGATTCGGTGGCGAGTTCCTTCTTGTGCAGGACGGCGGCGAGCGGGGTTTCCTGGGCATCCCGGGGGATGCCGAAGTCGATGATGGTGGTGGTGCCGCCCCACAGTGCCGCGGTGGACGTGGTCCGGTAGTCGTCAAGGGTGCGGAAGCGTCCGGTGACCTGGGCGACGTGGCAGTGTCCGTCAACGCCGCCGGGGATGACGAGTTTGCCGGCGGCGTCGATGGTGCGGCCGGCGGCGGGGACCGGCTGGTCAACGTCGATGAGGGCGGCGATGCGGCCGTCCTGCACCACGATGTGGGCGTCCTGGCGGCCATGGCTGTTGACGATCGTGGCGTTGGCAATGGCAAGTTCTGGCTGGTGGGACATCGGTGTCCTCCTTGTGGGTGTGGTGGCGTCTGGCTTTAGGCGGCAGGCTGGGGCGCGCCGGCGTGCTCCTGGCGGGCCGCAAGGGCTGCGTCCAGGCTGCCGGAGAGGCCTCTTCGGTCCTTCGCCGGGGGAGGGGCGAACGCGCCGGCGCGGTGCGGTCCGGATTGCAGCCCGGCCACCGCTTCGGCCATGCGGATGCCGGCGGAGATGCCGTCAACCACCGGCACGGGGATCTGTCCCTTGAGGTCGCGGGCGAGCCCTGCCAGCGGGGCGCCGGCGAGGATGACGACGTCGGCGCCGTCCTCCGCCACGGCCTGCCGGCTGAGTGCCAGCAGGGTTTCCTTGAAGTCCTGCTGGACGGAGCCGATGCTGGTGAGGGAGTCGTTGATGGATCGGATGGAGGCCAGCCGGCCGGCGAGCCCGAAGCGTTCCACGCACTCGCGGTACCAGGGTTTGATCCGGTCCGAGATGGCGATGATGGAGAAGCGGTGGCCCTGCAGCGCCGCCGCGCAGAGTGCGGCCTCGGTGATGCCGATGACGGGGACGTCGGCCAATTCCTTCAAGGCGGGCATGCCGGGGTCGCCGAAGGCTGCCACCACGATGGCGTCAACCGGGTCCGTGCCGGGGCGGGTGTGCTCGGCGACGATTTCGGCGACGGCCCCGGCGGCGATGAGGGCTTCGAACCGGGTTTCGATGTATTCGACGCCGTGGCCGGCGGTCCGCACCAGCAGGTCGGTGCCGGGGGCGGCGGAGCGGTGCGCCTCGGATTCGATCAGGGCCGTGACGTCGGCGCTGATGTTGGGGTTGATGACCAGGAGTTTCATTTTCTCTTCCGGTGGAATTCTGGTTCGGTTTTCTGGAAGTCCTCGGGGAACTGTTCCCGGTACTTTCCGATGTGGGACGCGGATTGGGCGGCCGCGCGGTCGGGGTCTCCGCTGGCAATGGCGGCGTAGAGTTCCCGGTGTTCGCGGATCAGTTCGGGCAGGTCGCTGACGTGCCGGAACAGCCAGTGCATCCGGCCCTGCAGGGGTTCCAGGGCCGATTTGAGGAAGTTGTTGTCCGCAATCCCGGTGATGGCGTCGTGGAACTCGCTGTTGGAGCGGTGCGCTTCCATCACCGCTCCCTTGGCAAGGAAACCCTCTGCGTTGTCCAGCAGCCCCTTAAGGTAGGCGAGGTCCTCAGCGGTGGCCCGCCGCGCGGCGAGCCGGCAGGCCAGCACCTCGAGGGACTGGCGGACGTCGAAGAGGTCCTCGACATCCTTGGGGCTGAGGCTGCTTACCTCCGCCCCGCGGGCTCCGCGGTCGCTGATGAGGCCTTCCTGCCGGAGCATGCGGAGGGCTTCGCGGACCGGCAGGCGGGATACGGAGAATTCGGCGGCGAGGTCACGTTCCACCAGCCGCGTGCCGGGAGCGTAGTGTCCTTCGAAAATGCGGGTGCGGAGTGTGTCCCGGACGGTCTCGCGGAGGGGGCGGTCCTTGTCCTGGGTCTCTTCTGCGGTCAGCATGGTGCTCCATTTTCGATTTCTTGTATGGCACTGCTCCCGGCTGCGGGGGCGTGGTTTGCAGGTTTCCCTGCGAGGGCCAGCTTAGACAGGAAGCCGCTTGTTGTAGTTCAGGGTGAGGACCGATGCGCCCATGATCACCGCGGAACCCACGAAGTACAGCAGGGCCCAGGTGTAGGAGCCGGTGGCCCCGACGATCAGGCCGACGACGATGGGTGTCACGAAGCCGGAGATGTTGCCGCTGAGGTTCATGGCGCCGCCCAGGACGCCGGCATTGGTGCGTCCGCCCAGGATGGACGGGATGCTCCAGAACAGGCCCACCCAGCGCAGGAAGAACAGGACGAGCGAGAGCAGGACGACGGCGGTGGTTGAGTCCGGGACCACGGTGACGCCCACGAGGCCGGCGATCACGATGGCGCTGGAGATGCCCAGGAGGGTTCGCATCACCAGGTTTGCCGATGCACCGGACGCCCGCCATTTATCGGCAATGGTGCCGCCGATGATTTCCCCGACGAAGCCGGCGCCGAAGATGACCAGCGTGGACCAGCCGATGGTTTTCAGGTCAAAGCCCTTGGCCTGGGCCAGGTACAGCGGGCCCCAGGTCAGCAGGCCGTAGAAGACTCCGTTGAATCCCAGCCAGCCCAGGCACATGGCCCAGAAAGAACGGAACTTGAGGTAGGGGAGCAGGCCGCGCTTGCCCTTGCTGCCATCCACGGCTGCCTCGGCGTCCTCGGCGGCATGCGAGGCTTCAATGTAGGACGCTTCCGCTTCGTTGACCGCGCGGTGTTCCCGGGGGTTGTCGCGGACGTACCACCAGACGGCGAGTCCCATGAGGACGGTGGCGGCGCCGGCGATGACGAAGGACCAGCGCCAGCTGCCGGTGGTGGCAATGAGGCCGGCAATGATGATGCCGCCAAGCCCGGCACCCAGGGGTGCGCCGGCGTCCAGGATGGTGGCGCCGCGGCCGCGTTCGGACCGGTGCATCCATATGGCGTTGAGCTTGCCGCCGGCGGGCATTACGCCGGCTTCGGTCACGCCGATTCCAAGCCGGGCGATGAACATGCTCAGGAATCCGCCGGCCATGCCCGAGGCTGCCGTGGCGGCGCCCCAGCCGAGGCAGGATGCGGTCATCACCTTGCGCGGGCCGAACTTGTCGATCAGCCAGCCCACGGGAACCTGCATCAAGGCATAGGTCCAGAAGAAGGCGGACAGCAGCAGGCCCACCAGTTCGGGGGCGAGGTTGAATTCCTTTTGGATGATGGGCAAGGCCACGGAGATGGAGCCGCGGTCGATGTAGTTGACGGACACGAGGACCAGGAGCAGCAGGAAGAGCCGCCACCGGACGGAGCTGCGCCGTTGCAGGCCGTCCTTGCGGGGCGCGGTGGTGGGGGATGTGGATTCGGCGGATGGCGCCGTTGTTTCAGTGTTTGGGACGGACACAGCTTCTCCTTCACGGGGAAGTTCACGAATGGGGGAGATTCGATTTTGGGATCCCAAGTTGGGATCCCAAAAACAAAGTTAGAAGTGACTCCCGCCACTGTCAAGGGTTTGTGCCCGGCAGCTGCCCCTGGCCCCCTGCAAACGGATTGTGACTGGTGCCCGCACCGCCGGGACCGCTACAGGGAGGAGCCCGTACGGCGGTGGGACAGGGTTTCGGCCAGCTCGGCGAGCCGGTGGGCCCGCGCGGATTCGGCCGGGGTGAACGGTTCACCCGGCCGGGAGAAGGTGAGGGGCCCGTGCCAGGCCGTGGGGATCTTCAGGCGCGTCCCGTCGTCGGCCGGTGACCCGGCGTCCCGCGGCGGCACGATCTGCGCGTGCAGCAGCTCGGCCACCGCCAGGGGCAGTTCCTCCGGCGCGGCGGCGATCCGCGCCGCGAGGCTGAGCGCCTTCGTCTGTCCGTCCGCCATGGCCAGGGACGTGGTGGGCCATACGTGCGAACGGCTGCCGCCGCCGTCGTGCAGGGCTGCCAGCAGCTCGCGCTCGCCCACCTCGCCCGGGACCGCGAGGACGAATTCATCCAGGACCCCGTCCGGGGATGGGTGCACGTGCAGGCCCAGGATGTTGGCGTCCAGCCGGGCCAATGCCCGGGTCATTCTCTGCAGCGAACCGGGCTGGTCCGCCAGCAGTGTCCGTGCCCGCCACAGCGACGGGGCCGCCGCCAGTTGGCGGCGGTGCCGCAGCGCCGGCGCATGGAGCCAGCTGCGCAGGATCCTCGCCGCCGACGGTTCGGCCACCCAAATCACCAGGACTGTGGCGGTGAATGTCAGGACCAGCACCTTGGCCACGTAGGGAAGGTGGGTCTCCACTACCAGCGCGTGGACCAGCAGTTCGATGGGCAGCATTACGGCCACGTTGGCCACCGTGAGCCGCGCCTTGGGCGGTTCGGGCATCCGGCCGCAGACCTCGCAGCTCAGGTCGGCGGCGGGCGTGTTGTGCGGAGGGCGCTTCATGACTCAAGCATCACGGGGGGCTGTTTCGGCCGCGTTGCCTCCTGATTCCATTCATGGGAACGTGCCGGGCGTTCCCGGCGCCTCCACCGTAGGATTTAGCAGGAACGTCAGCGCGGCCGCCCGACACCACCCACCCCCAAGGAAGGCGCTGCCCACGTGAAGATGTTTGGCGAGATGTTCAGCATTGGTCCCGGCAACAAGGACCACCATCCTGCGCTCAGGTGCGCCGTCGGTGTGTTCGTGCCGTTGATTACCTTGGTGCTCCTGGGCCGGCTGGACCTGGCTATCTTCGCGTCCTTCGGGGCGTTCACGGGGATCTACGGCCGCGGCGAGCCGCACGCGGTCCGGTTCGCGCTGCAGTTGCGGGCCGGGCTGCTGATGCTGCTGGTGATCTTCCTGGCGGCGCTCGCGGCACGGATGGAATCCGCCTGGGGCCTTGACCGCTCCACCACCACCTGGCTCCTGGTCCTGGCCACCACCCTGGTTGCCGGGGCCTGCTCGGTGGCCATCTCCTGGCTGAGGCTTCGCCCCGCCGGTTCCCTCTTCCACATCTTCGCCTTTGCCGCCATCGCTTCCATTCCCAACCAGCCGCCGCTGGGGCAGGGGATGCTGGTGGCCGTCCTCACCACGGTGTTCGCCCTGCTCATCGGCTTCTCATCCCGGATCCTTCCCAGCCACCGCACACCCTGGACCCGGCCGGCCCCGATCCGCCGCACCCCCGCCGAGAAGCGCGCGGCCTGGCTCGAAGGCTTCGGTTACCTCGTGGCTGCCGGACTTGCCGGCTCGCTGGCCACGTGGGCCGGCAGCCGCCTGGGATTCGGCCACAACTATTGGGCCATGGTGGCAGCGGTGGTGCCCCTGGTGGGCCACAGCACGCGGCACCGGGTGCGGCGCGGCATCCAAAGGATCATCGGCACCGTCCTGGGCCTCGTGGTGCTGGCCGTCGTCCTGCTGCTCGGCCTGCAGCCCTGGCAGACGGTGCTCGTCATGGCGCTGTGCCAGTTCGGCGCGGAAATGTTCATCCTCCGCCAGTACCTGCTGGCCCAGGTGTTCGTCACGCCCCTGGCGCTGGTGTCAACACTGCTGGTGGCGCCGGCGTCGCCAACCCTTTTGCTGCGCGACCGCATCATCGAGACCGTCATTGGGGCCGCCGTCGGCATTGCCGTGGTCCTCGCCCCCGGCGCGTGGCGCCGCCCCAGGCAGGGTGCGACGCCGGCCTGACCGCCTTCCCTGCGCGGCCTCCACGCGGGCACGGTACGCTGGACTTCCCGTTGAACGGAAGGACTGGCGGTGGCAAACTCGAGCTCGGGCGACTCCGTGGTGGACCGGATTGTGCGACTGATCTCCGCCTTTCCCCAGGACGTGGGTGCCCTGCGGTTGTCTGAGCTCGCGGAGCGGGCAGGCCTTCCGCTGACCACCACGCACCGGCTGGTGGGGCAGCTGGCAGGGCACGGACTGCTGGAGACCGCGCCGGGTGGAACGGTCCGGCCCGGGCTCCGGCTCTGGGAACTGGTCAACCGCGCCTCACCCGCGCTGGCGCTCCGGCAGGCCGCCATGCCGTTCATGGAGGACATCCAGCAGGTGCTGAACCAGAACGTCAACCTGGCCGTGCTCGATGGCTGGGAGGCCCTCTTCGTGGAGCGCCTGTCACGGCGCGGCTCGGTGGCCAACCGGGCCCAGGTGGCAGGGAGGATGCCCATCCACATTTCATCCGCCGGGCTGGCGTTGATGGCCCACCAGGACCAGGCCCTGCAGGCCAGGTACCTCGCGGGGTTCGTCGACCCGGACGGCAAACTTTCCCCGGACGGCGTCCGGGCGCTGCTGGCCGAAACCTCCCGCCAGGGCTTCGCGCAGTTGAAGGGCGTGGTGGACCCGGACACCTGGGGAATCGCGGTTCCGGTCCTCGACCGCCGGAAGCGGGCGGTGGCGTCGCTGGGCGTGGTGGTGCCCCTGCAGGAGATGCGCCTCCAGGCACTGGTTCCGGCGCTGCAGACGGCTGCCCGGGGCATCGCGCGCGGCCTGGCCGGGGCCTGACTCGCACCGCCTTTCTGTTGAACGGAATTGCTGTAACGCCAGTCACCCCTGCGGGGCCACACTGAATGCCAGGCAACCACTCCGGCCCCACCCGGGCCCCGCAACGAAGCGAGACGCAGTCATGGCACGAAAGATCATCACCACGCAGGTAGCCATCATGGGCGGCGGGCCGGCCGGCCTCATGCTCTCCCACCTGCTGGCCACGGCGGGAATCGAGTCCACGGTGGTAGAGGTGCGCAGCCACGACGAAATCTCGCACACCGTCCGGGCCGGCATCCTGGAGCACGGCACGGTAAATCTCCTGGTGGACAGCGGGGTCTCGGACCGGGTGTTGCGCGAGGGGGACCGGCACGACGGCATCGAGCTCCGGTTCAACGGCGAGAGCCACCGCGTCGATTTCAAGGACCTGGTGGGGGAGTCGGTGTGGCTCTACCCGCAGACGGACGTGTTCCTGGACCTGGCAGCGCGCAGGAAGCACGACGGCGGCGACGTCCGCTACAGCGTCAGCGACACCTCGGTCCATGACCTGGAGGGCAGGCCGAAGGTCTGGTTCACCGATGCCGAGGGGGTGGAGTTCGAGATCCAGGCGGACTTCCTGGTGGGGGCGGACGGCTCGCGCAGCCACTGCCGCTTCCAGATCCCGGAGGCGCACCGCAAGTGGTACTTCCACGAATACCCCTTCGCCTGGTTCGGGATCCTGGCCGAAGCCCCACGCAGTTCTGACGAGCTGATCTACGCCAACTCCGCCAACGGCTTCGCCCTGATCAGCCAGCGCACCGAGACCGTCCAGCGGATGTACTTCCAGTGCGATCCCAAGGAAAACGTGGCGGAGTGGGATGACGAACGGATCTGGGCCGAATTCCGCGGCAGGGTCAACGGCAACGGGTTCGAGCTCACGGAGGGCCCGGTCCTGGAGAAGATGGTGCTGCCGTTCCGCAGCTTCGTCCACACTCCCATGCGCCACGGCAACCTGTTCCTCGCCGGGGATGCCGCACACACGGTGCCGCCCACCGGCGCCAAGGGCCTTAATCTGGCCATCAATGACGTCAAGGTCCTCTTCGAGGGGCTGGACAGCCACTACAACTCCGGATCGGGACACCTGCTGGACACGTACAGCGACCGCGCCCTGGACCGGGTGTGGAAGGCGCAGCAGTTCTCGTACTGGATGACCACCATGCTGCACACCCCCGCGGACGCTGACGACTTCTCCCGCGCCCGCCAGCTTGGCGAACTGAATTCCGTGGTTTCATCCCGGCACGGCATGGCCTACCTTGCCGAGGCGTACACCGGCTGGCCCGCCGCGTCCTAGGGGCACGGGAGGACGACGACGGACTGCCGGGTCCGCTTTACGGGGCCAGCAAGCGGCGGATCGCCGCTGCGGTTGCGGCGGGGTCGGGCTGCTGGTCCCGGCGGACGGTGAGCAGGTGCAGCAACAAGCCGTCGGCGTAATCGGCGACGTCCCGCGCCCGCCCTGCCGCGCCCGCTACTCCCAAATGTTCCAGGGCTTGCTCCAACCCGCCCACCAGCAGGTAGTGGCCGGCGGTCACCGCCTCGGGCCGGTCCAGCGAAAGGGCCAGCCGCGCCCGCGTGAGGCCGGCGTGCTGCCGGGCCAGGGCGAGCACCATGGCGGCCAGCTGGTCCGCCAGTTCCGGAATACCCGGCGGCGGTCCGGCGGGACCGGCCTCGCGCAGCAGTCCGGCATCAAGCTGCAGGAGGCGGTCCAGCGCGGCCTCCACGAGGGCTGCCCGGCTCCGGAAGTAGTTGGACGTGGTGCCTTCCGGAAGTCCGGCGGCGGCGTCGACGGCGCGGTGGGTCAGGCCTTTCATTCCCTTGTCCGCCACCACCCCCAGGGCGGCGTCCATCAGTTCCGTGCGGCGGTCAGGCATGCGCCCAGTGTAAGTGCCTCTTCCACGCCACTACAAAAGTAGTAGAATTGCCTGCATGGAAGCGATCTCGATCGTGGGCGGCGGCATCGCTGGCCTGGCCCTGGCGGCCTGCCTGGACCCTTCCCGTTACGAAGTGTCGATCTTCGAAAAGCGCCCCGAACTCCCCGCGGTGGGCACCGTGCTTGCCATGTGGCCCAACGCGCAGCGTGCGCTGGCGCGGGTGGGTGTCCTGGCCCGGGCGCGCGCGGTGAGCCCGGTACTGGGAAACGGATCCATCCGCAATGCCGCCGGCAAGCCCTGGGTTACCGTCCGCGGCGGGGAGTTGTTCGGAATTTCCCGGGTGGACCTGTTGCGGCTGCTGGACGGGGCCGTGCCCGGAACCGTCCGCAGGGTGGCTGCCCATGTTCGGCAATTGCCTCCGGGGGACGGGCTGCTGGTAGGGGCCGACGGGGTGCACAGCGTGGTCCGCCGCGAAGTGTGGGGTACAGCAACGGATGCCAGGCTGACTTCCGCCATCGCTGTCCGCGGTACTATTCCTTCCCCGGTCGAAACCGGCGCGGTGGGGGAGTACTGGGGACGGGGAGACCTCTTCGGCATTGCCGCCGCCCCGGGCGGAACCAACTGGTACGGGAGCTGGCGGTCCACGCTCGGCCCCACGGGAATAGACGTGGAAGAAGCGCTCACGCAGGCGCGGCGGCGCTTCGCGGGCCACGCTCCCGCCATCCGGCAGGTGCTGGCCACCGCGCGTCCGGAGCTTTCCCTGGCCCAAAGGATCTGGACTGTGCCTCCGTTGCGGTCCTATGTCCGCGCTGCGGCGGTGCTGGTGGGGGACGCGGCGCATGCCATGACGCCCAACCTCGGCCGGGGCGCCTGTGAATCGCTGGTGGATGCCGTGGTCCTGGCGGATCTGCTGAACAGCCTGCCGCGGGACAAGGCGCTCGCCGACTACGACCGACAGCGCCGGCTGCGTACCCGCGCCCTCAGTGTGGGGTCCGCGGCGATGATGCGGGTTTCCCTTGCTGAACGTGGCCAGCCGCTGCGTGACGGACTCCTCAACCTCGCCGCTTCGCTCAGTCCTGCTGCAGCGTATCCGTCAGGTGGTGGGTGGGGATCCGGTCCCGGTCGTAAGTGATCTCCGTGTAACCGTGCGGTTCGGGTTTGCCGGCGGCGTTCAGGTTCACGAAGACGATCTCTTCAATGGTGAGGATGCTTTGCCTGGTGATCATGTTGCGGACCTCGGCCCGCATGGTCAGCGAGGTCCGGCCAAACCGGGTGGCCGTGAGGCCCATTTCGATGAGGTCTCCCTGCACTGCGGAGCTGACAAAGTTGATCTCTGAGATGTATTTGGTGACGGCTCGGCCGTTTCCCAGCTGGAGGATCGCATAGATCGCGGCTTCTTCGTCGATCCACTTCAGCAGGCTCCCACCAAAGAGCGTCCCGTTGGCGTTGAGGTCCTCGGGCCTGACCCATTTGCGGGTGCGGAACGTGATGTCTGCTGTTTCCATAGGCTGAGGTTAGCCGAACGCGCTGCGGGCGCCCCCACTGTGACGGGCCCGCGGTGCCCGTCCGTTCCTAAGCCATGGCCGTGTGGGCGGCGCTGCGGGCGTTGATGCTCTTGGCGTAGCAATAGGAGTGCTGCACCCCGATATATGGCCCGAAATTCGGAATCGCGTCAAAGCCGGAGTTTTCGTAGAAATTCCTGCCGTCGGGCTGGGCGGATCCGGCTTCCGCCTTGATGCGAGTGATGCCCTGCTTGAAGGCCTCCGCTTCGAGTGCTGCCAGGATGGAGCTGGCGACGCCTGAACCACGGGTGTAGGGCAGCACGTAGAGCCGTTTGATCTCCGCCGTCGCCCCGTCCAGGAGCCGCAGCCCGCCGCAGCCCACGGGCTGGCCCGAGCCTTTGTCATACGCCACCAGGAAGACAGCGCAGTCGGCGCCCGACGGCGGCGGGCCGGGTTCGTGGTCGGGCCGGCCAAAGCGGGCGTCGAGTTCGGCCTGCTGCGCGCGGCGGAGATCGGCGCCCACGGGGTTGGACCAGGACACCTGCCTGATGTTCAGCCTGGGGTTTGTCTGCATATCTGCCTCGATTCGCCGGAGGGGTATGCCTGACAAGGCTAGGTGCCGGGGATTACGCGGGTGTTTCCTGGCGGTAAGCACCTGGATAACGCCGGTCCGCCGCTTGCAGGTAAGTTGCTTGGCAGGCTAGTTATCAGTTGGTCTAGAATGATTTTATGGTTTCTACGGGCAACGAGGGCTCCGGCTACTGGTATGGACCTGACGGGCAGCTGGACTACAGTGCCGCCGTGTTGAAGTCGCTCCGCGACTACCGGTCGGCTGAGACGGAAATACGCCGCACCACAAGGGACTCCATGGGCATGGGCGAAACCGACATCCTCGCCCTGCGGTACCTGCTGCGGGTGCAGGCAGCCGGCAAGAAAGTGGTCCCCAAGGACCTGAGCCAGTTCCTCAATATTACTAGCGCTTCCACCACGTCGTTGATCGACCGGCTGGTCGCCAGCGGCCATGTCCGGCGTGAAGCCCATCCCACTGACCGGCGCTCCGTGGTGGTCATCGCCACGGGGGAGTCGGACAAGGAAGTCCGCGAAACGCTGGGGGCCATGCATCGCCGGATGATGTCCGTCGCGGAAAGCCTTTCTGCCGAGGAAGCGCGCGTCGTGGTCGAGTTCCTGCAGCGGATGACGGAGGCCCTCGCTTCGCATGACGGGGAAAAGAAAAAGATTAGCTAGGCGGACTAGCTAGATCAACTAGTTATATGTAAGCTTACGATTGTTCCCCGATGCTGCTTCCCAACGGAGTCGTGAGTGAGTTGGTTACTTTCACCGAAGTTTCACCGCCTGATCCCCGCGACGATGCGGCCGTCCTGACCAGTTTCCACGTGATGCGACCGTCCCTGGCCGGCAATTCCGCGCCGCAGGGAAAGTCCGCGGTCCACTGTGGGACGGCAATGCAGTTGGTCACTCCCGCTGTGGGACCCGAGGGCGCCAGCTACACCTTCGCGCCCGTCCGCGGCGAAGGCATTGAACTTCCGCCCGTGTGGCGTTGCGGCTGCGGATTCCAACTCGATGCGTGGCCTGCCAGCGGTGCCCACAAACGAACAGCGGGTGCTTCCCGCCAGGGATCCTCCTCAACTGTCCTCCCGGCATGACCGCCGTCGGGACGGTGATGCCCGCGGCAGCCCAGCATCCCCCCGGTCCGGCCGCAGGCGTGGTGTTGGCCGGCCGGTACCGGCTGGGCGAACGCCTGGGCCGCGGATCCGCCGCCCAGGTCTTCCGTGCCGTTGACTTGGACGGCGGCCCCGATGCCGCCGTCAAGATCGCCACCGCCGGCCACCGGAAGCACCAGCAGCGGATCCATAACGAAGCGGCAGTCCTGGCCGGGCTTGACCACCCCTCCATCGTGAGGTTTATTGCCGGCGGCGTCATGCCTGCGGGCGGGCCCTCCGCCGGGCATGCCTTCCTGATCGAAGAACTGGCCCTCGGGACAAGCCTCGCGGAGGCCATTCGGATGCAGAGCCTGCCCCCGGCAGATATTGCCGTGTGGGCGCGCGGCTTCTTCGGTGCGCTGGCGCACCTTCATTCCAGGGGCCTGGTGCACCGGGACATCAAGCCGGCCAACCTGATGCTGAGCGGCCTGCGGAGGAGCCCGGTCCGCATTATCGATTTCGGAATTGCTGCGGCTGCAGGGTCTGCCCCCGAACCGGGGATCTCCTCGGGAACAGTGCATTACATGAGTCCCGAGCAGGCCTCCGGCCAGGTGGCGGACCCGTCGTGGGATGTTTATGCCATGGGCCTGGTCCTCCTGGAGCTCCTCACCGGGACCAAAGCGTTCCCGGGGACGGCGATCGAATCGCTCGTGGCCCGGACCCTGAGGTCCCCGAAGGTCCCGGACCACCTGGGCGACTGGGCCGTCCTGTTGCGCGCCCTGACCGCGATGGACGCCAGCGAGAGGCCGACGTCGGCGGACGCCGCCGCGATGGCGGCGCAGCTGGTCCCGGCGGTTCCGCGGGGCAACCAGGGCAACCCGTGCAGGACGCGGCGGATCTTCCCCGGCCGGCGGCACCGGCAGCAGCTCTAGGGAGCCGTGACGTCCCGGCCGGTCGGATCCTCTGCGGTCGGGTCGGCCAAGGCAAGGCCGCCTACCGGGCTGCCATCCCAGTGGATCAGGTGCCACCCGCCGTCCAGACTGCCTTCGACCGCCACGATTCCGGTGTTCGCCAGGATGTGCCGGGCCGCAAACTCGTGGCCTGCACCCCGGGCCCGCAGGCCGGCCCAGGTACGGATGGCGGCGCCGTGGCTGACCACGGCCGCCGTGCCGTGCTGTGCCCGCACCGCCCGCTCCACCACGTTCGCGATCGCAGCGTCGAAGCGGTCGAAGAAGGCGTGGCCGTCGGGTCCCCCCGGCATGCGCTGGTCCAGGTTCCCTGCGGCCCAGGAGATAACGGTCCCCATGTAGCGCTTGTGGGATTCGTGGTCCGTGAGCTTCTCCAGGGAGCCGGCCTCGATTTCATGCAGCCCATCGAGGACCTTGATATCCAGGGAGTGCAGCCGGGCCAGCGGGGCGGCGGTGATCTGCGTCCGGATCAGCGTGGAGGCGTAGAGTGCCCCGATGCGCTCGTTGGACAGCGCCCGTGCCATGGCCTCGGCCTGTCGTTCACCCAGCTCGGTCAACCCGGGACCGGGATGGTCGGTGTCCAGTTGGCCCAGGACATTGCCGGGGGTTTCGCCATGGCGGATCAGGAGCAACTTCATGGTTCCAGTTTCCCACCCGATCGGACACCGGTTCACGCACCGCAGCGGCAGCCCGGCACGCAAGCCGGGATACGACGACGGCGCCGGACCCTCCCAGGCCCGTCGCCGCCGTCGTACGCTCCTGCCCTGCTGCGGGCTTTACTTCAGGTGGTCCACCAGCTGGTCAGCGATGCCCGTGTACTTGCCCGGCGTGAGGGCCAAGAGCCGGGCTTCGGCCTCGGGGGACAGGCCCAGGCCCTGCACGAATTCCTGCATGCGGGCGGCGTCCACGCGGTGGCCGCGGGTGAGGTCCTTCAGCCGTTCGTACGGGTTCTCCATGCCTTCGACACCGGCGATCGCCTCGGCGCGCATGACCATCTGGATGGCCTCGCCCAGGACTTCCCAGTTGGTGTCCAGGTCGCCTGCCAGCACGTCCTCGGCAACGTCCAGGCGCTCCAGCCCCTTGGCAACGTTCGAGATGGCGAGCAGGGAATGGCCGAAAGCGACGCCGATGTTGCGCTGGCTGGAGGAGTCGGTGAGGTCGCGCTGCCAGCGGGAGGTGACCAGGGTGGAACCCAGGACGTCCAGCAGGCCGGAGGAGATCTCCAGGTTGGCCTCGGCGTTTTCGAACCGGATGGGGTTGACCTTGTGCGGCATGGTGGAGGAGCCCGTGGCGCCGGCAACGGGGATCTGCGCGAAGTAGCCGATGGAGATGTAGCTCCAGATATCGGTGCAGACGTTGTGCAGGATCCGGTTGAAGCGGGCGACGTCGGCGTACAGCTCGGCTTGCCAGTCGTGGCTTTCGATCTGGGTGGTCAGGGGGTTCCAGGTGAGGCCCAGCCCCTCAACGAACGACTTGGACACCTCCTGCCAGTCAGCACCCGGGACGGAGGCCACATGGGCGGCATAGGTACCGGTGGCGCCATTGATCTTGCCCAGGTATTCGGTCCGGGCGATGCGGTCCAGCTGGCGCCCCAGGCGGTGCGCGATGACGGCCAGTTCCTTGCCCAGGGTGGTGGGGGTGGCAGGCTGGCCGTGCGTGCGTGACAGCATGGGAACTGCGCGGTTTTCCTCTGCCATCGTGCTGATCTGCGCCACGAGCTTGCGGGCGGCAGGCAGCCACACGTCCTCCACAGCTCCCTTGACGCCGAGGGCGTAGGACAGGTTGTTGATGTCCTCCGAGGTACAGCCGAAGTGGACCATGGCGGTCAGGTTTTCGATGCCGATGGCGGGCAGGCGGCGCCCGATGTAGTACTCCACAGCCTTCACGTCGTGGACCGTGACGGCCTCGATCTCTGCGAGCTCGGCCACGGAGGCGGCGTCGAACTCAGTGACGACAGCGCGGAGCTGGTCCTGCTGTTCCGTGCTCAGCGGGCCGGCGCCTGGAAGGACGTTGTTGCTGGTCAGGTGGATGAGCCATTCCACTTCTACGGCCACGCGGTCCCGGTTCAGTGCAGCCTCGGACAGGTAATCGACCAGGGGCGCGACGGCGGGCTGGTAGCGGCCGTCGAGGGGTCCGAGCGCGATTTTTTCCGGCGACGTGGCGAGGGCCAGGCGTCCTGAGGGCGTACGGGTGTCAGCTGTGGCGGCAGTTTCAGGCATGTGCTGATTCTTTCACGAAGTCGGGCAGCGCCTTAAGCGGGCAGCGCACGTTACTTCTCCACATAGCCGACGGCGGCCCTTACCCGCCGCGTCCGGTGTCCCTACCGTTGGGATGGCAGGTGGTGGGGCGCGGGTATCAACAGCCCGGAAGGCAGGGCAGGAGAGGCCATGGGGAACGATTTGACGGACGGAATCTGGGGCAACGGGCTGGGCGTCAGCCTTGAAATTCAGGAACTGGGGCGAAGGGTGGCGCAGTGCTGTCACATGGCGGACGACGTGCTCGCAGGTTTCCAGGAGATCCAGTTGGCGAACTGGGAATCACCTGCCGGGCAGGCATACCGCGATTCGGTCAGCCTGCAGGCGGTGGCGGTCCGCAGGGCGCTTGACCGGCTGCGGGAGGCGTCTGCCGCGGTGGCCGCCCACGCCAGCGCAGCACTGACGGCCGAGTGCTCGCCGGGCAGCCGGTTCTGATGGCCGATGTGACACCCTCCGGTTCAGGAGGTCCCATCCACGTTTCACCACCGCCCCTGGACGGCATCCTGACAGTTTCGGGCGGGGTAGGTGGCATCACCGTGCAGCTGGAGGAACTGGAGACGGGTGCCGCCAAGCTGGATGGTCTCGCCGGCCGTCTCGCCGCCGTCGAGTCCGAACTTTTCGGCGCATGGCAGGACCTCGGTCCTTACCAGAACCAGCCGCGTTCCACGGGCACCGCGGCGCTGATCGCCGTGGGAGAGGCCAGGGATGCGGTGCAGAAAGTCCGTCTGGAACTGCAGCGGATCAGTGGGCAGGTGCGCAGCTGCCGCTGGGATTATGAAATCGCAGAATCGAATGCCCACATGCAGGGGAGGCTGGGCATGTCCCCTCCCGCGGTGGAGCTTCAGAAGCACATCGACTTTTGGCGCACGGGATTCCTCAACGGTGCCGCCACCGAAAAGCTGGTGGCGAATGCCATAACCGTCCTTCCCGCGATCAAGCCGGGGGTTGGATGGCTCGTCCCCTCCTTGCGCCCTGGGCCGGTGGCAGTCAGGCAGGAAGAGAGCGTGCCCATCCATCTCGATGCCACTCCCGCCGGCCTGCTTGAGCGGGTCCGGCTGATCGAGGAGCGCGGCAGCGGCTACATCGAAGTTATCGAGGTGGATACCGGCGGCGGCAAGGCGTACGTTGCGGTCATTCCCGGGACCCAGGTGAACGACGACGACGAAGGCACCAATCCGTTCGACCTCTCCGGCATTGTCGACGGCCTGGGCAGCAACTCCGAGCAGGTGAATGCCGCTGTCCTGCAGGCACTCCGGGAGGCGGGCGCCGAGCCGGGAGCGGACGTCGTGGCGGTGGGGTACAGCCAGGGTGGAATCCATGCCATGAACCTTGCGGCGGACAAGGAGTTCCGCAACGAGTACGACATGAAATATGTCCTGACTGCGGGATCGCCCATATCGCGCATAACGCCTCCCCCCGATGTCAGCACGCTCCACCTGGAACACCGCACGGACTGGGTGCCCGGCAGTGATGGCTTACCGAACCGGGACAGCAGGAACCAGGTCACCGTGACCGTGACCAATGACCTGTACGTGCGCGGGGGAGAAGACGCCGGCCTGGGACCCGGGCACAGCCTGACGGGCTATCAGGAAGCGGCAGCCCTGGTGGGTGCCAGCAAGGACCCGTCGCTGGCCCAGTCCACTGCGGTGCTGGGTGGTGTGCTGGGTGCTGGCGGTGTTGCTACTGCCACCCGCTTCTCCTTGTCAAAGCCCCCGCCGCCCCCTCCGTCCATGGACCGAAGGGATCCCTTTTCGGGAAATCCTCAACGGGGTGCAAAGTAGGCAGGTGTTTGCGGCCCCCGTGGCAGCTCAAGAGATCTGCGCGGCGTGCATCGCGGCGTGGGTATCGAGCGGTGCGGGCTCCGGCGGCGGGACCGGCAGCGGCGCCGCGGGGGCCGGGGCACCGGGGCACCGGTAGTTGTAGTCGAGGTCCCCGTCAGTGAATTGGGTCAGGGCGACCGTCCCGCCGGGCGTGAGGGGAGCGGCCCCGCACAGCTCCTGCGCAGTGGGAGTGGATTCCGCACCCGCCAGCCAGCTCTTAAGGCCTGAGAGGTTGCTTCCCGGACTGATGGCGCCGACGATTTCGCCGAATTGATACGCCGTGGAGTAGATCCCGACGTCCGCGCCCGTGCTTTTCAGGTATGCGGCCATGCCTTCCAGCTCGGCGGCGTTGGCGGCCTTGTCCCAGAGCCAGCTGTTCCCGGTTTCGACATCCAGCCACCACATGTGCCGCACCGCGCCGTCGCCTGCTTCTTTCAGGATCACGACGTCGTTGAAGGCCATGGCGTACCCGTGGACGTAGGCGCAGGCCGGGGATGCCGTGCCGTCGCACGCTCCGTAGGGGTTGCCCACGTCGTTGCCTTGGTACGGGTTGCCAGCCGGCCACCACAAGGATTCCACCGGCCCGGTTGCGGCGGTGTTCACATACACCGCTGCCGGAGTTCCTGCGGCGGCATCGGAAGTGCGGTCCGCCCAGCCCAGCTGGGAGGACAGGCACGGATTGACCGTGTCCGGCCGCCCGCCGTTCACCCCAACCACCGCGAAGGCCGGCGGTCCGGGCAGGCTGCCGCCGCATTGCGGCCACGAGATGTCGTTGCCGAGCACCGCCTCGTCGCCAGGCGCCGCCCCTGCTGCGACTGCCCCGTGTGCCGGGCCGGCCTGCCAGGCGAACAGCAGGCAGGCCGCAACCAGGATCCTTTTGGCCTTCACTGATGCCCCCGTTCCAGAAACTGACAGCGATGGGCCACTCGGCGGCCCAACTGGCAGCAGCCTAGGAGGCTGCGTCCCGCGGGTCATGGGTGGCCGGTACTGCAGTTTCGGCGGGTTTTAGCGGAGGCGCACCTGCCGTGTACTTGGTTCGGGCGTTACCCCTACTTGGGTGGGCAGGTCCCGGACGGCCGGGCTCAGCGCCGTCCGCCCGGGAGGATGCCCGCCACCAGGGAGACCAGGGATATGATGATGGCGGCCAGCACCGCGGTCCAGAAGAAGGAATCAATGGTGAGGTGCACGGGGGTGTAACTGCTGATCCATGCGGTCAGGTAAAGCATGGCGGCGTTGATGACGATGGCGAACAGGCCAAGCGTCAGGATGGTGATGGGCAGGGCCAGGAGCCTTACCAGTGGCCGCACAAAGGCGTTGACCACCCCGAAGATGAGGCCGATGAAGAGGTAGGCAAGGACAATCCCGATGGTGCCGGTATCCTGCGATATCCCGGACCGCGCCACCGCATCGGATGCCGCGGTGCTTGAGATGTCCATTCCCGGCAATACCCAACTGGCCACCCAGAGAGCTGCTGCGTTGACGATGACGCGAAGGATGAATGAACCCATGACACCATGCTTCCACATGGCCAGTGGGGCGGCTTGGGGTGTGGGGCTGGATTTCAGGGTTTGCCTCCCGGGTGCCTCCGGCAGCCGCGAAGTAGGCTGGAACCATGACCTCATCTGAGACCAGGGCAGGCGGAATCGCGCCGCGCCCGGTGCTGGACCGGCTGCCCCGTTACGCCGCAGGAAAACCGCCCGCCGCCGTCAGCGGACTTGCCAGTTACAAGTTGTCATCCAACGAGAACCCGCTGCCGCCGATTCCTGCGGTCCTGGAGGCGATCGCCAGGCAGGATGACTTCAACCGGTACCCGGATCCACTAAGCAGCAAGCTGCGGGCTGCGCTCGCCGGGTTCCTGGGTGTGCCGGCCGAGGACATCGTGACCGGCGCGGGAAGCCTGGGGGCCCTGGGTCAGATCCTCGCTGCCTTCGCCGGGCAGAATGAGGACGGCAAAGCCGATGAAGTGATCTATGCCTGGCGCTCCTTTGAGGCCTATCCCATCAGCGTCGGCCTTGCCGGTGCGGAAAGTGTGCGCATTCCCGTGCTGCCGGACGGCCGGCATGACCTGGACGCCATGGCGGCCGCAGTCACCGCCCGCACCAGGGTCATCCTCCTCTGCACACCCAACAACCCCACCGGACCTGCCCTCACGGCAGCCGAGACCGAGGCATTCCTCCGGTCCGTTCCCGCCGATGTGGTGGTGGTGATCGACGAGGCCTACCAGGAGTTCGTCAGGGCGGCAGATGCCGTGGACGGGATTGACCTCTACCGGAAATACCCCAATGTGGTGGTGCTTCGGACGTTCTCCAAGGCCCACGGCCTGGCAGGACTCCGAGTCGGCTACAGCGTGTCCCATCCCGAACTGACCCAGTACCTTCGGATCGCCGCCACACCGTTCGCGGTGTCCCAAATTGCGGAGCGGGCGGCAATTGTTTCGCTCGAGAACTACGGCCAGGTTGTGGAAAGGGTACAAAAGCTCGTCGATGAAAGGGCGCGCGTCACCACCGGCCTGCGGGATCTCGGCTGGGACATCCCCGATGCGCAGGGCAACTTCGTGTGGCTCGCCCTCGGTGCCGAAAGTACTGTATTTGCGGAGTTTGCCGGGACACGCGCCCTTTCCGTGCGGGCGTTTCCCGGCGAGGGTGTGAGGGTAAGTATCGGGGAGGCCGAAGCCAACACGCGTTTTCTCCAGTTGTGTGCCGACTATACAAAGGCGACGGCCAGTTCCTAGCACTTAACAAGTAGCCCTTCCGCTACCTACCGAAGATAAAGTTAGGATCAGTAAGCCAATGTATATGCCGCAAGCGGAATGTATTCCTTTTGCGGCATATATCCCAGCGACATTTGCATTGCATCCGGATGCGGCAAGCAAGGAGACGGTATGGGCACTCATCTGCCTTCCACCGAGTTCGACGGAACAGCGGTAGACGACCAGCGGGAAGCTGATGCTGAAGCTGTCTTGGGCGCGCCCGCGGCCCACATGGTGCAGCTGCTCGGCCCCGACGGGAAGCTGGGCGCCGATCCGGTGTTCAGCAGCTACGCGGACAAACTCACCCCGGACGCGCTGCGCGGCCTGTACGCCGACATGGCCGCGATCCGCCGGTTCGACGTCGAAGCCACCGCCCTCCAGCGCCAGGGCCAGCTGGCATTGTGGGTGCCGCTCACGGGCCAGGAAGCCGCGCAGATCGGCTCAGGCCGTGCCAGCCAGCCACAGGACTACATCTTCCCCACGTACCGCGAGCACGGCGTAGCTTTGACCCGCAACGTGGATCTTGCGGAACTGCTGCGGCAGTTCCGCGGAGTCTCCAACGGCGGCTGGAACCCCAAGGACACCAACTTCCACCTGTACACGCTGGTCCTGGCCGCACAGACTCTCCATGCCGTGGGCTACGCGATGGGAATCCAGCGCGACCAGAAGCTCGCCGCCGCAACCGGAGGTGCAGGCAAGCAACCGGACGCCGCCGTGATCGCCTACTTCGGCGACGGCGCCAGCTCCGAAGGGGACGTCCACGAGTCCATGGTGTTCGCCTCCTCCTACAACGCCCCGGTGGTGTTCTTCTGCCAGAACAACCACTGGGCCATCTCCGTGCCCACCAACGTCCAGACCCGGGTCCCGCTTTCCAACCGGGCCAAGGGGTACGGCTTTCCGGGCATCCGGGTGGACGGCAACGACGTGATCGCCGTGCACGCGGTCACCGAGTGGGCGCTGGAGCACGCCCGCCAGGGCAACGGGCCGGTGCTGATCGAGGCCTTCACGTACCGGGTGGGGGCGCACACCACCGCCGACGATCCCACCAAGTACCGCCAGTCCGCCGAAGAGGACGCATGGCGGGCCAAGGATCCGCTGGCGCGGCTGGAGAAGTACCTTCGTGCCGAAGGGCTGGCGGATGACGACTTCTTCGCCAAGGTCAAGGCCGACGGCGACGAGCTCGCCTCCTACGTCCGGCGCACCGCCCACGACCTTCAGGACCCGGACATCCGGCAGGCGTTCGCCAACGTGTACGCCGAAGCGCACCCGCTGGTGGCCGAGGAACTGGCGTGGTTCGAGGAATACAGCGCAGGATTTGCCGGCGAGGACGAGTCCGCCGGGCACGCAGCAAAGGCAGGCCACTGATGACCACCATGACCATCGCGAAGGCCATCAACGAAGGCCTCCGCGCCACGCTGGCGGCCAACCCCAAGTCGCTCCTGATGGGCGAGGACATCGGCCCCCTAGGCGGGGTCTACCGGGTAACAGACGGACTGATCGGCGAATTCGGCCCCGACCGGGTCGTGGACACGCCGCTGGCCGAGTCCGGGATCATCGGCACCGCGATAGGCCTGGCCCTGCGCGGGTACAGCCCGGTGTGCGAGATCCAGTTCGACGGCTTCGTCTTCCCCGGCTTCAACCAGATCACCACCCAGCTGGCCAAGATCCATTCGCGCAGCAGCGGCAACCTCAGCGTGCCCGTCGTCATCCGGATCCCCTACGGCGGCGGCATCGGCTCCATCGAGCACCACTCCGAGTCCCCCGAGGCGCTGTTCGCGCACACGGCCGGCCTGCGCATCATCACCCCGTCCAACCCGCATGACGCCTACTGGATGATCCAGCAGGCCGTGGAGTGCAAGGACCCGGTGATCATCTTCGAACCCAAGCGGCGCTACTGGCTCAAGGGCGATGTGGACGTGCAGGGTCCCGGCCCCTCGGAAGACCCCTTCAAGGCCCACGTCCTTCGGGAGGGAACCGACGCCACCGTGGTCGCGTACGGCCCCCTGGTGCCGGTGGCTTTGGCGGCAGCGAATGCCGCGGAGGAGGACGGCAGGAGCCTTGAGGTCATCGACCTCCGGTCCATCTCCCCGATCGATTTCGACACCGTCACCGCGTCCGTCTTGAAGACCGGCCGGTTGATCGTCGCGCACGAGGCTCCCACGTTCGGCGGAGTGGGCGGCGAGATTGCCGCCAGGATCAGCGAGCGGGCGTTCCACTCCCTCGAGGCGCCGGTAATCCGCATCGGCGGTTTCCATATGCCCTACCCCGTTGCCAAGGTGGAGGAAGACTATCTTCCGGACATCGACCGCATCCTGGAGGCGCTGGACCGCGCCCTCTCCTACTGAGGACACCATGACCCTTAACAAGTTCAACCTGCCGGACGTCGGCGAGGGCCTTACCGAGGCTGAAATCGTTTCCTGGAAGGTCAAGCCGGGCGACGCCGTCGCCATCAACGACGTGATCTGCGAGATCGAAACCGCAAAGTCGATCGTGGAACTGCCGTCCCCTTTTGCCGGGACCGTCAGCGAGCTGCTGGTGGAGGAGGGCGTGACCGTTGACGTCGGCACGGCCATCATCAGCGTCAGCGACGAAGTCTCCGGCGATCCCACTCCTGCCGATGTCCGCGCGCCGCAGGCCCCGGCGCAGCCGCTGTATGGCAAGCTCCCGGTGGACGCGGCAGAAGAGCCGCCAGCGGCCGGCAGCGGGAGCTCCCCCGCGAATGCTCCCTTGGTGGGTTCCGGACCCAAGGCCGACGCCGTCAAGCGGCGTCCGCGCAAGAACCCACCCGCCGCTTCGGTGACGGTTAACGCTCCTGAGGTCGAGCCGGTGCAGCCGCGGACGCCCGCTGAGGTGACCGGCGGGGAATCTGCCGCCGTGGACAACCGCCCCACGCTGGGCGGCACCATCACTGGCCTGGTCAACCGGGTCCTGGCCAAGCCGCCCGTCCGCAAGATCGCACGCGACCTCGGCATCGACCTCGCAGATGTGGTGGCCACCGGTTCCCGTGGTGAGGTCACGCGCGAGGACCTGGTCAGCTACCAGGCGCAGCGCGACGAGGAATTGGACAAGGCTGATGGCTTCTGGGGCAAGGCCGGCAAGCCGCAGGACCAGCGCGTGGAGCGTATCCCGGTCAAGGGCGTCCGCAAGGCCACGGCCAAGGCGATGGTGGAATCGGCCTTCGCGGCTCCGCACGTCAGCATCTTCGTGGACGTCGACGCCAGCCGCACCATGGAATTCGTGAAGCGGCTCAAGGCCTCCCGCGATTTCGAGGGCATCAAGGTATCCCCGCTCCTCATCCTGGCCAAGGCTGTTATTTGGGCCGCCGCCCGCAACCCCAGCGTGAACGCGTCGTGGGTGGACAACGAAGACGGCAGTGCCGAGATCCAGGTCAAGCACTTCATGAACCTGGGCATTGCGGCCGCCACCCCGCGCGGTTTGATGGTGCCGAACATCAAGAACGCCCAAGACCTGTCCCTGAAGGAACTGGCCCTGGCGCTGAACAACCTGGCCACCACGGCCCGGGCCGGGAAAACCCAGCCCGGGGAAATGCAGGGCGGCACGCTCACGGTCACCAACATCGGCGCCCTGGGCATCGACACCGGAACGCCCATCATCAACCCGGGCGAGGTGGCCATCGTCGCGTTCGGCACCATCAAGCAGAAGCCGTGGGTCCTGGACGGCGAGGTGATTCCGCGGTGGATCACCACGCTGGGCGGATCCTTTGACCACCGCGTGGTGGATGGTGATTTGTCCGCCCGCTTCATGGCCGACGTCGCGGCCATCCTGGAAGAGCCCGCGCTCCTCCTGGACTAGGCCGTGCCCGTCAACACCGTGCCGCTGCGGGCGAAGAACCGCGCGGCCACCTGGGTCACGGAGGTACTCCAGCCGCCGGTGGTGGTCAGCATCCAGCTGTTGATCAGCCCGCTGGCCGAGCCGGGGTTTCCGGGAACCATCGGCTACGGCGCACTCGCGGCATTGTTTGTCTGCGTGCTTCCGCTGATCGTGCTGCTGGTCCTGGTCCGGCTGGGCAAGGTCACGGACCACCACGTGAGCGACCGCAGGCAGCGCGCGCCCGTGCTCCTGATGGCGCTGGCATGCATCGCCGTCGGACTGCTGGTCCTCGCAGCGGCAGGTGCGCCGCACAGTGTGATCGCCATGGTCCTGGCGGTGGTGGGCGGCGTCGCGGTGCTGGCCGCGGTCAGCCCGTTCTGGAAAATGAGCGGCCATGCCGCTGCCATATCTTGCGCCGCCGTCGTATCGGTGCTGATGCTCGGTGCCGCCTGGGCGCCGCTGCTGGTGCTGGTACCTGCGGTCTGCTGGTCACGCGTTGTGCTCCGGGCGCATACCCTGGCCCAGGTGGTGGCCGGTGCGCTTTTCGGCGGAGTGGTGATGGCCGGGATCTGGTGGCTGCTGCGCGGCTGGCTCGTGGGCTGAATGCCCGTCCCGGGGACGGGGGAGGGCGGCGTGCGGCCTAGTAGGCGGCGTAGGCCGTGAAGGCTTCGAGTACGGCCGGGTCGGCGCTGGTGCCGAGGAACACGGTGGCGGCCGTCATCAGCCCTCCCAGCAGGGCGGCCGCACCGGCCCAGGCGCTGAGGAGTTTCCAGTCTTCGCGCAGCACGCTCCGCACGGTCTGCGGCAGCTGCAGTCCGGGGGCGATCAGGTTGGGCGCGCTGTCCAGGCTGCCGTCGTCGAGCAGTGCCACCACCCTGCCGTTGCTGCGGTCCACCCGCATGGAGGAGATGTGGTTCCCGTGGCGGGCCAGGAGGATGTCGTGGCCGACGAGCTGACGGCGCTGCAGAGTAATCAAGGGAGGCCTTTGCTGGAGGTGGATTGGACGTGTCCACGCCTTTGGGGGCCTATCCAATTTTATCGCTGCGGGCCGCGCCGGACCGCCGTTTCGGCGGTGAGAACGGACACCCCCCGCAGCGATGTCCGCCACCACGGGGAGTGTCCGCCGTTACGCCTCAGTCGGCGTCGTAGGTGTTGGCGATGTAGACATCGCAGGGCGCGTTGTGCGCCACGCTGTTGGCCACGCTGCCAAGGACCCGGCCGATTCCGTGCATCCGCCGGTTTCCCACCACGATCATGCGTGCGTCCACACGGACGGCTTCCTTGATGAGGGCGTCCGCGGGCCGTCCGCGTGCGGCCGAGTACGTCACCGTGATGTCGCGGCCCAGGGATTCGGCCACGGTCCGGGCAACCTGCTCGGCGGCATCGGCGTCGGATACGATCCAGCGGTCGCTGCCGCTGCCGAACACCTCCGTCTTGTCGCTGTCGAACGCCGACACCACGTGCAGCGAGGCGCCCAGCGCCGCGGCCAGGTCCTTTGCCGATTCGGCCGCCTTCTTTGCCGTCGCGCTGCCGTCAACTCCTACAACGATGATTCCACCCATATACATGCTCCTCTGCTCGGTCTTCGGCACTCGTGAGCCTTACGCTACAGCGCCGCAATCGCTTCCTGAAGCACCGGCGCCAATCGGCGGACGCCCTCTGCGATGGCGTCCGGGGGAACGGCGCTGAAGGCGAGCCGCAGCTTGTTGGACGGCTCGTCCGACGGCGTGAAGGCGGCTCCGGGGATGAACACCACGCCGGCGTCGATTGCCTTGTGCAGCAGCGGATAGGTGTCCACGCCCTGGGGCAGCGTCACCCAGACGAAGAAGCCACCCTCCGGGCTGGTCCAGGTGGTTCCGGCCGGCATGTACTCCTCGAGGGCGGCCAGCATGGCCCGGCACCGTTCGGCGTACAGGCCGCGGTAGGTTTCGATCTGGCCCTTCCAGTCGTACTCGCGCAGGTACGCGGAGACCAGCATCTGGTTCAGGGCCGGCGGGCAGAGGGTGACGGACTCGGCGGCCAGGTAGTAGCGCCGCTGCAGGTGTTCCGGGACCAGGGCCCAGCCGATCCGCAGGCCGGGGGCGAAGATCTTGGAAAACGAGCCCAGGTAGATGACGTCGTCGGGGTTGGCGGCGCGCAGGGGGGCCAGCGGTTCGCCCTCGAAGCGGAGGAGTCCGTAGGGATTGTCCTCAAGGACCAGGATATTCGCCCTGCGGCATATATCCACCACCTGCTGCCGGCGTTCCTTGGCCAGCGTGATGCCGGAGGGGTTGTTGAAGTTGGGAATCGTGTACAGGAACTTGATACTTTTGCCGGCAAGCTGGAGGGCTGCGATCCGCGCTTCCAGCAGCGCCGGGACCAGGCCGTGCTGGTCCATCTCCACCGTCTCCACCTGGACCTGGTAGGCCTCGAACGTGTTGAGCGCCCCGACGTAGGTGGGGTCCTCCACCAGGACAACGTCGCCGGGATTGCAGAAGAGTTTGGTGGCCACGTCCTGTGCCGACTGGGAGCCTGCGGTGATCACCACGTTCCGTGGGTCTGCATCCAGGATGCCTTCCGCGGCCATGACTTCGCAGATCTGTTCCCGGAGCTCCCCGGTGCCCTGGCCTGCCCCGTATTGGAGTGCCGTCAGCCCGTCGTTGGCGATGATTGCGGCCGCCGTGTCCGCAAGCCGGTCCAGCGGGAGCGACTGCAGGTAGGGGCTGCCGCCGGCCAGCGAGACCAGGCCAGGGCGCAGCGAAATGTCGAAGACATCCCGGACGGCTGACTGGCGGATGTTCGCCGCCCGTTCCGAGAAGAGCTCCTCGTGGCGGTGTGCCGAGGTGGCGGCGCGCTCAATCGCATCGATGGCCTCCGCGGGCAGCGTACCGGCGGACGCGTCAAGTGTTTCGTGGGTCACAGAGCCAGAATACAGCCAGGTGTTGCTTGAAGGGCAACATCTGTTGATTCCTTATTTACGGCGGCGAGGCGGGCGCCTCCCGGAACGCGGGTGCCCGGCACGCCTGAGGCGTACCGGGCACCGGAAGGGCAGTTGGCTGCCTTAGGCTGCCGGGGTGGAAGCGGCGAGGGTGTCGAAGATGCCCTTGATCTGTTCCACAACCTCTGCGTCGTCCTTGGGGTGGACTTCGGCGAAGCGGACCATGGAGCCCGGCACGGCAAGCTTGACGTCTTCCAGGATCCGGGCGCCGGCGATGCCCGCGGCCTTGCGGGCCTCGTCCTGGGCCCAGACGCCGCCGTACTGGCCAAAAGCGGTTCCGACGACGGCGGTGGGCTTGCCCGCCAGCGCGCCGGCGCCGAAGGGGCGGGACAGCCAGTCGATGGCGTTCTTCAGCGTCGCGGGAACGGTGCCGTTGTATTCCGGCGTGACCAGCAGGACCGTGTCGGCCTCCGCGGCTGCGGCGCGCAGGGCGGCGGCTGCGGCCGGCACCTGGCCTTCGATGTCGATGTCCTCGTTGTAGAAGGGGATGTTGCCCAGGCTCTCGTGGATCACGACATCAACCTGCTCCGGTGCGTTGAGCTGGATCGCTTCCGCCAGCTTCTGGTTGGTGGACTCGGCGCGGAGGCTGCCGACGAGGGTCAGTACTGTGCTCTTGGTCATGGGAACTCCTGGCTAGGGGTGCGGCGGGGGGCCGCGATCGGTGAAACGTCAGGCTCAGGGAGCCTTCACCAGACTAAACGGACCGCGGTCCGCTTATATTCCCCATGGCTACACTGTCTTTGTGAGTTCCATCCCAGTGCGGCCGGGAATGACACCGGTGACGGCCGCGGAACGCAGCGATGCTGCCCGCAACCGGGAGCGCCTCCTGCTCGCTGCCCGTGACCTGATCGAACAGGGCGGCGCCGCGGCGCTCACCATGGACCGCCTGGCGGAGCATGCCGGAGTGGGCAAGGGCACGGTCTTCCGGCGTTTCGGCAGCCGTGCGGGACTCATGCTGACCCTGCTGGACGACTCCGAGGCCGCTTTCCAGGCGCGCTTCCTGTTCGGGCCCCCGCCCCTCGGGCCGGGAGCTGCGCCCCTGGACCGGCTGATTGCCTTCGGTGCCGAAAGGATCGCCTACGTCGTCGAGTACGGGGATCTGGTCCTGGCGGCCGGGAACGCCTCCCGGGGCAGGTTTGAAGTCCCGGCGGCGGCCCTCTGGAACCAGCATGTGGAGATGCTGCTGCGGGCCGGTGGTGTCGAGTCCCTGGAACCCGGGCTGCTGGCCGGGTCCCTGACGGCGGCCCTGGACCCCGAGCGGCTCCTGCACCTCATCCGGGAGCACGGCGTCACGAAGGAACGCCTGGCTGCATCATGGCGCGAACTTGTCACACGCGTGGCAGGCGGAGCGTAGATTACGCGGTGGAACGCGCTTCCGTCCAGTCAAGCCAACTTCACAGAACTATTCATAACGATCTGATACGGCCCGCGGGATTTCGGGGGACTACTGCGCTTCCCGGGTTAATGCTTGTGATAGTTTCCTCTGGAATGTGACCCGCAACATAGTCCACCAGGGCAAGCCCCAGAGGCGGCGGGAGGCCAGCTATCCGCTGGCCGCAGGTCCCGGGGAGGCCGGCACAACCCGTGCTCGCCCGGGGAAAACGGAAGGATCCAGCAGTGATGGTAGATGTGGGCGGCATGGCATACCAGCGGACACCGGAGTGTTTTTCCATCCAGCACACGGCGGCGCCGCGGAAGAAATAGCCCCCCATGCTCAAATACCTCGCCAAGCGCGGCATTACCTACGTGGTGATGATCTTCCTCACCACGTCCGCCGGCTACTTCCTGGCTGTCAGCTCGCTCAAGCCGGCACTCCTCGAGCAGGAGCGCATCCCCCGGCCCACCCCCGAACAGGTTGCCAACTCCATGCGGCTCAAGGGCCTGGACCCGGACCTCAGCCCGTGGGAGCGTTACGTTGACTGGCTCACCGGCATCGTCACCCGCTGGGACTGGGGCCGGAGCCCCAACGGCGCCTACATCAACGCCGAGTTCGGGGACCGCGTCTGGATCTCCTCCCGCCTCTTCCTGGCCTCGATCATCCTCACCCTTGTCATCGGCGTCGCCCTGGGCGTGTACTCGGCGGCGCGGCAGTACAAGTTCCAGGACCGGGTCATCACGTCCTACAGCTACCTGGCCTACATTGTGCCCGCACCCATCGCCTACTTCCTGGTGCAGCTGGGTGCCATCAACATCAACGAAACCGTCGGTGACCGGATCTTCTTCGTCACGGGCATCTCCACCCCGGGTGTTGCCCCGGGCTGGCCGCAGTTCGCCGACCTGATGGCGCACTACGTGGTGCCCACCGTGGCCATCACCCTGGTGGGCTGGGGCGCCTACCAGATCGCCCAGCGGCAGTACTTGCTGGACAACGTCAATGCCGATTTCGTCCGCACCGCCAGGGCCAAGGGCCTGAGCCGGAACCAGGCCATCGCACGGCACGCGCTCCGGGTTTCCTTCATCCCGGTGGCCCAGAGCATCGCCTTCACCATCCCGGCCATCTTCGCCGGCGGCTTCTTCGCCGAGAAGATTTTTGCCTGGCCCGGCGTGGGTTCCTGGAGCATCGACGCCATCTCGCTGCAGGACGTCAATGCCGCCACCGCCACGCTCGCATACGGCTCCGTGATCTTCGCCTTGGGCGCCATCCTGGCGGACTTCGCCACCACGCTTGTCGACCCGAGAGTGCGGGTGCAGTAGCCATGACAAACCTGAACGCCGTTGACCCGGCAGCCGTGGCGCAGGACGCGCACCTGGAAAGCGCGGACGTCGTCATTGGCAAGTCCACCATCATCATCCGCCGGTTCCTGCGCAACAAGACCGCCGTGACGGGCCTGGCTATCTTCGTTGCCCTGACAGTCTTCTCGTTCATCGGGGGATTCTTCACCCAGTGGGACAAGGAGACCATCGACCCCTTCAACATCGGGATGCCGCCGTCCGGCGAGCACTATCTCGGCACCTCGCAGGCGGGAATCGACCTCTACGCCATGACGGTGGAAGGAACCAGGATCTCTATCCTGATCGGCCTGGTGGTGGGCCTGGTGTCGGTGCTGATCGCCGCCGTCTACGGCTGCAGCATGGCCTACTTCGGCGGCAAAGTGGACAAGGTCATGCTGTTCATCCTGGAAGCGCTGATCATGATGCCGGCGCTCCTGGTGGTGGCTGTTGCCACCAGCGGCGGAGGGGCCGGCCTCAAACGCGACCTCCCTTCATGGCTGCTTCTGATCATCGTCCTGCTGGTGTTCAGCTGGATGGGAACCGCCAGGTTGATCCGGTCCATGTCCATGTCCCTCATGCAGCGCGACTTCGTCAAGGCAGCCCAGTACATGGGCGTCCCGCCGCGCCGGATCGTGTGGCGGCACCTGGTGCCCAACATCGGCTCGCTGCTGATCCTGGACATCACCCGCGGGGTCACCGCAGCCATCCTGGCCGAGGTCGCCTTCTCCTTCATCGGCATCGGCATCAAGGTCCCGGACGTGAGCCTGGGCGTGCTGATCGGTCAGGCCACGTCCCAGGTCTCAACCTTCCCGTGGATGTTCTGGGTGCCGTTGACCGTGATGTTCCTGCTGACCGGCTCGCTGGCCATGATGAACGACGGCCTGCGCGACGCCTTTGACCCCAGCTCCACTTCCAGCGGCAAAGCCAAAAAAGCCAAAGCCCGGACTATCCGTGCGGAGAAGAAGACGCCATGAGCAGCGAAACCACCACCGGAGCCACGGACCCGTCGCGTTCGATCATTGAGCGCCTGCACGTGGCAGGGCTGCACGCTCCCGGCGACGCCGTCCTGTCCGTCCGCGACCTGAACGTCCGGTTCAATACGGAAAACGGCGTTGTGCACGCCGTCCGGGGTATCGATTTCGACCTGCTGCCCGGCCGCACCCTGGGAATCGTCGGGGAATCGGGTTCCGGCAAATCGGTCACGTCCCTGGCCATCATGGGCCTGCTCGCGCCGACGGCGGAGGTCACCGGGTCCGTCCGGCTCAAGGGCCGTGAGTTGCTCGGGCTGAGCGATAAGGCCATGTGCGAATACCGCGGCAACGAGCTCGCGATGGTCTTCCAGGACCCGTTGTCATCCCTCACCCCGGTGTTCACCGTGGGCACCCAGATCATCGAAGCGCTCACCATCCACAACCCCGCGATGAGCAAAAAGGCCAAGGAAGCCCGCGCCGTCGAACTCCTGGCCATGGTGGGAATCCCCAGCCCCAAGGACCGGCTCAAGGCCTTCCCGCACGAATTCTCCGGCGGCATGCGCCAGCGCGTGATGATCGCGATCGCCATCGCCAACAACCCGCGCGTCCTGATCGCGGATGAGCCGACGACGGCACTGGACGTCACCATCCAGGCCCAGGTCCTCGAGGTGCTGCACAAGGCGCAGGAGGAGACCGGCGCCGCCGTCGTCATGATCACCCACGACCTGGGCGTGGTGGCCGGGATGGCCGATGACATCATGGTCATGTACGCGGGAAAGCCGGTGGAAACCGGGGCCGTGGACCACATCTACTACAACCCGCGGATGCCCTACACGATGGGCCTGCTCGGGGCCGTTCCGCGCGTGGACGTGGCCGAGAAATCCTCGCTCGTGCCCATCGAGGGGATGCCGCCGAACCTGATCCACAGCCCCACCGGCTGCTCGTTTGCGCCCCGCTGCCCCCTGGCATCGGACGCCTGCCTGGACGGTGAACCTGCCCTGGAGCCAGTGGACGGCGATGGACTGCACCGCGCCGCCTGCATCAAGTCCGGCTCGCTCGGCGGCACGGTGGACGTGCTCGATGTCTTCGCCGCCCCGCCGGTACCAGTCTCCCGCTTTGACGCCATCCCGCGGGCGGAACGGGCCACCGTCCTGCAGCTCACCGACGTCCGCAAGCACTTCCCGCTGACCAGGGGCGCCCTGATCAAGCGCAGGATCGGCACCGTCAAGGCGGTTGACGGGCTGAGCTTCGACATCCGCGAGGGCGAATGCTTCTCCATCGTGGGCGAGTCCGGCTCGGGAAAGACCACCACCCTGCTGGAAATCATGGAGTTCCACCCGGACCAGGACGGCGAGGTGGTGATCGGCGGCCTGAGCAACAAGCAGGCGGCCGATGCCAAGACCAAGGGCAAGATGCGCCGCGAACTCCAGATGGTCTTCCAGGACCCCACAGGTGCCCTGGACCCGCGTTTCACCGTCTACGAGGTCCTGGCCGAACCTTTGCAGAACGCGGGCATGGACCGGACGGCCATCAAGAAGCGGATCATGGAGCTGATGAAGCTCGTGGGTTTGCAGCCGGACCACGTCAACCGTTTCCCCAACCAGTTCTCCGGTGGACAGCGGCAGCGGATCGGGATCGCCCGGGCCCTGGCCGTGAACCCCAAACTGGTGGTCCTGGACGAGCCTGTCTCCGCCCTGGACGTATCGGTCCAGGCCGGCGTCATCAACCTCTTGGACCAGCTCCGCGCGGAACTGGGGCTGAGCTACCTGCTGGTGGCCCACGACCTGTCAGTAGTTCGCCACATTTCCAACCGCGTGGCCGTGATGTACCTCGGAAAGATCGTGGAGATCGGGGCTGTGGACCGGGTTTTCGACAATCCCCGCCACCCCTACACCCGTGCCCTCCTGTCCGCCATCCCGGTCCCCGACCCGCAGCTGGAACGGACCCGCGAACGCATCATCCTCCAAGGCGACCTGCCGTCCCCGCTGCAGGCCCCCAAAGGCTGCAATTTCGCCACCCGCTGCCCGGTCTTCGCCGCATTGCCGCCCGCGAAGCAGGAAAAATGCCTCACCCTCGAACCGCTCCTGGAAGCCGCAGCACCCTCGGCGGCCGTGCAGGCCCTGCAGCAGGCTCCCGTGCCTGCGCCGGACCAGCAATTCGCCTGCTTCTACCCGGACGGGGAAATTGATGAGGACATGCTGGTGGTCCATGAACCGGCGGACCACCTTGCACCCTAGGATTTTTTCGACCCCACCCGCACCACCACTCGCACCAATCGAAGGGAAAACCATGAGGAAACTGAACAGGATCGGCGGGGCAGCAGCCATTGCTGCCGCCCTGACGCTGACGGCCTGCGGCGGTGGCGGTGCCAGCGGCCCCGAAACAGCCAAGGGGCAGGAGGCAGGCAGCGACCTGTCCAAGCTGATCAGCATCAACGAGAAGCCGGCAGCCGACCTCCAGCAGGGCGGCAAGGTTACCCTTCCACTGGGCAACATCGGCCCTGACTTCAACGGCTTCTCCAACAACGGAAACAGCGCGGACAACTCCGCCCTGCAGATTCCCATGAACCCGGTCGCCATGAACAGCGGCGGCATCGGTGGCTGCTGGAAGGTGGACTTCAAGGGCAAGGTCACCCCGAACACCGACTTCTGCGAGTCGGTGAAGAGCGAGGTGAAGGACGGCAAGCAGACCATCACCATCGAGGTCAACCCCAAGGCCACCTACAACGACGGCACCCCGATTGACGTCAAGGCCTTCAAGAACACCTGGAACATCCTCAAGAGCCCGGACGCCGGCTACGACATCGTCAGCTCCGGCGCCTACGAATTCGTCGATTCCGTTGAGGCCGGCAGCAGCGACAAAGAGGTCATCGTCAAGACCTCCCGTCCGGTCTTCCCGGTCGACTCGCTGTTCTTCGGACTGATCCACCCCGCCGTCAACACCCCTGAAATCTTCAACAACGGCTTCAACGGCAACATGCACCCGGAGTGGATGGCCGGCCCGTTCAAGCTGGACCAGTACGACACTGCGGCCAAGACCGTGACCCTGGTGCCGAACGACAAGTGGTGGGGCCAGAAGCCGGTCCTCTCCAACGTCGTCTTCCGCCAGCTGGAAACCAGTGCGCAGATCGCGGCGTTCAAGAACGGTGAGATCGATGCCATGTCCGCCAACACCATCTCGCTGTACAAGCAGCTGGACGGCACCAAGGATTCAGACATCCGGCGCGGCCAGCGCCTCTTTGCCGGTGGCCTGAACCTCAATGCCCAGCGCATCACCGATGTCAACGTCCGCAAGGCCATCTTTACCGCGGTGGACCGCGAAGCCATCCGCAAGGTCCGTTTCAACGGGCTGAACTGGGAGGAGCCCAGCTCCGGTTCCATGATGCTGCTGCCGTTCTCCGAGTACTACCAGGACAACTACCCGGTCAAGGAAACCGGCCCCGACGCCGCCAAGAAGGTGCTCACCGACGCCGGCTACACCGCCAACGCCAGCGGCGTCATGGAGAAGGACGGCAAGCCCGCTTCCTTCAAGATCAGCAACTTCGGTGACGATCCCACCACCCTGGCCGTGGCACAGACCCTGCAGAAGCAGCTCCAGGCCGGCGGCATGGATGTGGGTATCGACCAGCGGGCCTCCGCTGACTTCGGCAAGGTCCTGGGCAGCCGCGAGTTCGACTTGAGCATCTCGGGCTACACCGTGGGCCCGGATGCCACCGACGCCGTCAAGCAGTACTACGACTCCAAGGTCAACGAGAACAAGCTGGGTGACGCCGATCTGGACAAGAAGATCGCCGACCTCGCCTCCATCGAGGACAACGCAGCGCGCAACAAGGCTGCCATGGACGTGGAGAAGGAGCACATGGCGAAGTACTACTCCATGGGCGTGGTCTTCAACGGCCCGCAGATCTCCTTCGTCCGCACCGGCCTGGCCAACTACGGCCCGTCGCTCTTCCAGAGCACCTCGCAGGTCCCGGACTGGACCACCATCGGCTGGGTCAAGAAGTAACCACCCCGGCCGCGGTGTAGCCGCACGCCACGAAGCCGGCATCCCTGGCCACCAGGGGTGCCGGCTTCGTGTTTGTCCGGCCCGGTCTAACACTGCGCACCCCGGGGTAGCGTAGTTTCCATGACCGGAACTGAAGGCGACCCGCGCACCATCCGCACCGCCGTCGTCGGCTACGGGCTGGCCGGGAGCGTGTTCCACGCCCCGTTGCTGGCAGCCAACGGCAGCTATTCGCTGGACGTCATTGCCACGTCCGACCCCGGACGGCAGGCGGCTGCCTCGTCCCGGCTTCAGGGGGCGGACGTGGTGCGCGACGGCGCCGCTGTCCTTGGGCGGGCAGCTGACCTTGACCTGGTGGTATTGGCGACGCCGCCGGACACTCACTATCCGCTGGCGAAGGCGGCCCTGGAGGCTGGACTGGACGTGGTGGTGGACAAACCGTTCGCGGTGACCAGTGCGCAGGGGCAGGAACTGGTTGAGGCGGCACGGCAATTGGGCAGGGTATTGACGGTCTTCCACAACCGACGGTGGGACGGTGATTTCCTGACCCTGCGGAAACTGCTGGCCGCCCGGGCCCTGGGCGAGGTGGCCAGGTTCGAGTCCCGGTTCGAGCGCTGGCAACCCACCATCGCCAAGCCTTGGAAAGCACGGGCCACCGCCGCGGACGGGGGAGGGGTACTGTTCGACCTTGGCAGCCACCTGGTTGACCAGGCGCTGCAGTTGTTCGGTCCCGCCACGGTGGCCCACGCCGAGCTGACGGCGCGCCGGTCCGATGAGCGGGCGGATGATGACGTCTTCCTGGTCCTGCGGCACGAATCGGGCGTGACCAGCCACCTGACCATGAACATGATGTGCGCGCAGCAGGAGCCGCGCTTCCGGCTGCTCGGTTCGGTGGGCGGGTACCTGAAGAACGGCGTGGATCCGCAGGAGCCCTACCTCGCCGCAGGCGGCAGCCCCCTGGACGCCGCGTACGGGCAGGAAGGTCCGGAATGGGCGGGTCTGCTGGGCCGTGACGGCCACCTGGACGCCCTGCCCACCGAACGGGGAGCCTACCCGGAGTTCTACCGGATTCTGGCGGAGAAGATCCTCGACGGCGGCGTAAGCTCGCCGTTGCCGGCTCCCGTAGACCCGGAAGACGCCGTCGAGGTCCTGAGAATCATTGAAAAGGCACGCGAACTGGCCTAAAACCGTCGATTGCTCCGTAGATGCCGTTTGGAGGGCTCAAAAGGACAAGTACGGAGCAATCGATGAAGGGCTTAGGCGGAGACCAGGTCGTGCCAGTCGGAAACCAGGGGCAGGTTGTGGGCTTCGGACACGGAGTGGTGTGCCACGTGGCCGGCGGCGATGTTGAGTCCGGCGGCCAGTGCGGGGTCGCGGTCGAACGCGGCCTTGACGCCCAGGTTGGCCAGGGACACGGCGTAGCGCAGGGTGACGTTGGTCAGTGCGTAGGTGGAGGTGTTGGGCACGGCGCCGGGCATGTTGGCCACGCAGTAGAAAATGGTGTTGTGCACCTTGTAGGTGGGTTCCTGGTGCGTGGTGGGGTGCGTGTCCTCGAAGCAGCCGCCCTGGTCCACGGCGATGTCCACCAGGACGGAGCCGGGCTTCATCCGGGCCACGAGGTCGTTGGTGACCAGCTTGGGGGCCTTGGCGCCGGGGATCAGGACGGAGCCGATCACCAGGTCGGCGTCCACTACTGACTTTTCGATCTCGTACTTGTTGGAGGCAACCGTCTTCAGCCGGCCCTGGTACTGGGCGTCGAGTTCGCGGAGCCGGTTGATGTTGATGTCCAGGATGGTCACGTCTGCACCCAGGCCCAGGGCCATGGCGGCGGCGTTGGTTCCGGCCACGCCGGCGCCCAGCACAACCACCTTGGCGGGGCGGACGCCCGGGACGCCGCCCAGCAGCACGCCCTTGCCGCCGGCCGGTGCCATCAGCGAGGTGGCGCCCACCTGGACGGACAGGCGTCCGGCCACCTCGGACATGGGTGCCAGCAGCGGCAGCGTGCGGCCTTCCTGGACGGTCTCGTAGGCGATCGCGGTGACGCCGGAGTTGATGAGCGCCTGCGTCAGTTCCGGCTCGGCCGCGAGGTGCAGGTAGGTGAAGAGGATCAGGCCCTTGCGGAAGCGGTGGTATTCGGCCTTGACCGGTTCCTTGACCTTCATGACCATGTCGGCGCGGGACCAGACGTCGTCAGCCTCGTTCACGATCTCGGCGCCCGCGATCGCATATTCCTCGTCGGTGATTCCCGAGCCCAGCCCGGCCCCGCGCTCCACCAGGACGGTGTGTCCGTGGGTGCGGAACTCGTGGACGCCGGCAGCGGTGATGGCTACGCGGAATTCGTTGTTCTTGATCTCTTTGGGGACGCCGATGATCATCGTCTGCTCCAAGGTGTGGTCCCGGCATGCCGGGAAAAGTGGAAGGATTTTCGTGTTTCAACGATAAATCCGCCTGTGAGCCAGACGACACGAAGCGGGCGGAAGCCTGCGGACTGAGCCGCGTCATTCCGGGGTTTTTGCCATTCCAAGCTCGACAACTGTCGAGTCCTGAAGCGTCAGGTGTCGCCTCGTGTTGGTTCGTGGGACCGGCTCGTCAGGCAGTAGTGTGAGCCCATGCAGCAGCAGGGTGTGGAACAACTCGTCGAACAGGTGGCGCAGAAGCTTGGCCGCGGCTTATCGCTTGAGGACCTGGACGGCCTGCTGCTCGCCTACAGCTCCAACCAGTCCCACGCAGACCGCGTCCGGGTGAATTTCCTGCTAAGCAAGAAGGTCCCGGCGGATGTCAGCGCCTGGCAGCTGTCCCACGGGATCGCCACCGCCGTCCGGCCGGTGGTGATTCCGGGGAACCCGGACCTGGGCATGCTGGGCCGGGTCTGCGTCCCGCTCATGGTCCGGGGGTTCCGCGTGGGCTATCTGTGGGTCCAGCAGGACTCGGCAGAGGAAAGCCCGACGGCGATCCTCACCCAGTTGCCGGGCGTCAACCACGAGCTTGAGCTGCTCTCCGGGCTCCTGCTCGACTCGAACACGGCGGAATCCGAATTCCGGCGGGGCAGGGAGCGTGAGTTCCTGGCAGCCTGCGCCGGGGAACCCAACGCGGTGGCGGCGGTGGCGGGCTGGAAGGAAGTCCAGGGCCGCGGCCCCTGGCAGATGGTCACCATCCTCGACGCCGACGGCTGGGCCAGCGGGCCGGACCCCATCGCATCGGCCCTGATCCACCGTTCAACGGCGCTGCAGGCGACTGTGGGTGTGGATGCCGCGCTCTTCAGTGCCGGCACCGAAACCCATTCGGTGGTGCTGTTCCGCGAATCAACGGGCCGGGCCAACCACGCCCAGGTGCTGGTGCACTACCAGCTGGAGCTGGCCAAGCGCTCTGGCCGGCCGGTCCACCGGATCATCCTGGGGATCAGCGAGGGTTTCGCCAGGACGCGCCAGCTCGCGGAGGCCTACCGGCAGTCCCGGCTGGCAGCCCAGGCGGCCGCCGTCGACCCGCAGCTGGGGGAGCTGGTGGACTGCCGTGCCACCGGCGTCTACCAGCTGCTCGCCTCGGCCGGCGGGGGAGTGGGCGCGTGGGCGGACTCCGGGTCCGTGTACTTCCGGATGCTCGAGGACCACGACCGCAACGGCGAGCTCATCCCCGTCCTGGAGCTGCTGTATGACAATGACGGCTCCGTCCAGGACGTGGCCACCCGGCTCCACCTGCACCGCAGCAGCATCTACAACCGGCTGGGGCGGATCCGTCAGCTGCTGGGGGTGGACCCGCTGAAGGGATTGCCGCGGCTGGAACTGCACGCCGCGCTCAAGATGCGGCGCTGGGCGGCAAGGCCCAGGATCTGACGCCAGGATTCCGGGTTAGCGGGAGGCTGCCCCGGCGAAGGACCGGATGGCGTCCGCCACCTGCCGTGGGCGCACATGTTGGACCACGTGGCCTGCCTGCGGTATTTCCACGAAACTTCCCTGCGCCACGGCCTGGGCGAGCCGAATGCACCACTCCGGCCCGGCCACCTGGTCATGGTTGCCACGCAGGACCAGGACGGGCACATTGATGCCGGCCAGCCGCCGTTCCGTGGGGTAACCCATCATCACCGGCACCTCGGTGAAGTACCAGCGCGGGCCGCAGCGGAAGTAGTCCGTGAGCACAATCCAGTTGGACGAGGCACTTTCCCGGAGCAGCGCGTCCAGGGAGAGGGCCACGCCCTGCCGCAGGACGCTCCGGTGCCGGGAGTCCACCACGGGTCCCATCAGGACCAGCCGGCGTGCCCGTTCGGGTGCGTAGAGCGCGGCCTCGATGGTGAACTGTGCGCCCATTGAGTGTCCCACCAGGATGTAGGAGTCGATGCCGCTTGCCTTCAGTGCCTGGGCGATGAAGGCGCCGTAGTCCGCCGCGGAGAGCTGCCTGCCAGGCCGCGGGGTGCCGGCGAAACCCGGCAGGTCAAGGGAGTAGGTGGGGGCGCCGGCCAGTTCGTCGTGCAGGCGGCGAAGGTAGCGGTGGGAGACGCCGATGCCGTGGATGAGGACATACGCCGGTCCGGCAGGGTTGCCTGCGGCGTCCTGCCCGGGCGCGGGAGTGCCGTCAGCCCAGAGCAGCCTGCCCGTCACGCCGTTGGCGGCCACCTCCGTTGAGTGCAGCCTGGCGACTTTCCGGCTCCCTCGGCCGAGGTGAAACCGCACTACTCTGCCTCGCCGGCGTGGCCGGCGGCGGCCTTGTCCTGATGGCGCTTCTGGTCCTCAAACTTCTGGTGCTCCAGCCACGCCATGATGTCAGCCTGCCGGATCCTGCGGTGCGAGCCGCGGTACTCCACCGGGATCTCGCCGCGGTCCGTCATGTTGCGCAGGTAAGTGTGCGAGATCCCCGCCAGTTCCGCCGCCTGGGAGGTGGTCAGCATTTCCTCCACGCTGCCCACGGTCACCGTTTCGCCGCGTCCCAGCCGTGCCAGGAGATCCACGACGGCGTCCCTCGCCTGGGCGGGCAGGCGGTGGACGGTGCCGTCCACGAAGACGGTGATGTCGTTGCTGTCCTCCAGGGCGCGCGCAAGGCTGCCGGCCTCGCCTGCGGGCAGGCCGGCCGTAACGCGGGGGGCTATCAATGCCATGGAGGTAGCCTATCCCGCGTCCGGGTGACCGCAGGCCGGCCGGTTCTTCCGGATCAGAGCCCCAGTTCCGCCAGGACCGGCAGTTTCTCCCGTACCCATGCCCGGGCTTCCGTGGCGCTCGGTGCGGAGAGGGCGAGTTTTGCCAGTTCCTGGGCCTCGGAGAGGGTGACCGTCTTCAGGACGGCGGCCACCGCTGCGAGCGAGCGGGCCGTCATGGACAGGGTGGTCACGCCAAGGCCGGTGAGGACGACGGCGAGGGCGGGGTCAGCGGCAGCCTCACCGCAGACGCCTACGGGCTTGTTGTGGCCTTCGGCCCTGGATCCTTCCACCGTGAGCCCGACGAGGCGCAGGACCGCAGGCTGCCACGGGGTGTTCAGGTTGGCCAGGGGGCCGAGCTGGCGGTCGGCGGCCATGGCGTACTGGGTGAGGTCATTGGTGCCCAGGCTGGCGAAGCCCACTTCGCGGAGGATCGCTTCGGCGGTGAGTGCGGCGGAGGGGACCTCCACCATGACGCCGGGGGTTTTGATGCCGGCGTCCGCGCACATGGAGGCGAAGCGCGCGGCTTCCTCGGCGGTGGAGATCATCGGGGCCATGACCCAGACGTCCGCCTCGGACTGCTGCTGGGCCAGGGCGATGGCTTCCAGCTGCCGGTCCAGGACGCCGGGGGTGGTGAAGTCGGTGCGGTAACCCCGGACCCCGAGGGCCGGGTTGGGTTCCGTGGAGTCGGTCAGGAAGGGCAGGGGCTTGTCGGCGCCGGCGTCCAGCGTGCGCAGGACCACTTTCTTGCCGGGGAAAGCGTCGAAGACGCTCTTGTAGGCCGCTGCCTGTTCCTCCACGCTGGGTTCGGTATCGCGTTCCAGGAAGCAGAACTCGGTGCGGAACAGGCCCACGCCCTGCGCTCCGAGCTTCGCGGCGGCTTCGGCGTCCTTGCCGCCGCCCACGTTGGCGAGCAGCGGCACCAGGTGGCCGTCCGCCGTCGTGCCCGTGCCGTTGAATTCTGCCAGCAGGGATGCCGTGGCAGCCCAGGCCTCGGCTGTCGCCCGGAGGGTCTCGTCCGGGTCGGAGGTGATGTTTCCGGCGGCGCCGTCAACGTACACCTCGGTGCCGTCCGCGAGTTCGTCAACGCCGACGGCGGCAACTACTGCCGGCAGGCCCAGGGACCGGGCGATGATGGCCGTGTGCGACTGGGGGCCGCCCCCTGCGGTGACCAGCGCCAGGACCTTGTTGGGGTCCAGCGTGGCAGTGTCGGCCGGTGCCAGGTCCTCGGCCACCAGGACGAACGGGGTGTTGGAGGCGGGGATGCCCGGCGCGGGAACTCCGCGGAGAGCCGCGACGATCCGGGCCCTGACGTCAAGGACGTCCGTGGCACGTTCGGCCATATAGCCGCCCAGGTTGTGAAGCATCTCGGAAACCGAGGAACCGGACTCCCAGATGGCGCGTTCGGCGGAGGTCCCGCGGGCCACAAGCTTGGCCGCGCCCTTGATCAGCATGGTGTCCTTGGCCATCAGCGCGGTGGCTTCCAGGACTGCCTTGCCGTCCCCCACGGCATGGGTGGCCCGGTCCTTCAGTTCGTCATGCACGGCCTGGGCCGCGGCCTTCAACGCTGCAGTCGCTTCTTCGGCAGTGGTACCGGCCGCCAGCTGCTCGCCGGCGGGCGGCTCGCTGATTGGTTTGGGCATCTGGCGGATGGTGCCGATGACGCGGCCCGGACTGACGCCTACTCCTGGGAAGTTCTGCACTGAAGGTCCTCATTCTCTGCCGGTAGACAGGCCCGCCAAGTTCTCCGGCGCCGTGCCGGGCTGCCGGTGGACTGCTACGTCCAGGGCAGGAAACGTGCCTGAAAAAATTGTATGTGATTCAGTTCATATAGCAACGCTATAGGTGCTAGGGTAGCGGTTATGAGTTTGGATGGCCAGCTTCCCCCCAAAATGCGGCTGCTCCGCGCAGCCGCGGAGTTGCTGGCAAATTCGGCGGGAGCGCCGGTGTCCACCCGCCAGATCACCCAGCTGGCGGGCGTTTCGGCGCCCACGCTGTACCACCACTTCGGTGACAAGGAAGGTCTGTTCGACGCCGTCGTCGCCGCAGGGTTTGAGGAATATGTCGCGGGCGAAAGGGATTTCGCCCCTTCCGGACAGCCGCTCGAGGACATCCGGAGAATGTGGGACAACCACGTCCAGTTCGGCCTGAACCAGCCCGAGCTGTACCTGGTGATGTTTGGCAACATCCGCCCGGAAAGCCGGCCCGCCATCGTGGCGGACGCCGAGGCGCTGATGGAAGAGATGCTGAACAAGGCAGCGGCGGCGGGCCAGCTGAACGTCCAGCCCAGGGAAGCGGCCAGGTCCATCCTGGCGGCCAACGTGGGCGTGACGTTGATGCTGATTGCGGAGTCCGTCGCCGAAAGGAACCTCGAATTGTCCACCATGACCCGGGACGCCATGATCTTCGCGGTGTCCGCCGAGCCCGCCAGCGGCCCGGCCGCGGGCAGCACCGGAAAGTCCTCGGTGGTGGTGGCCGCGATCGCACTGAACGCCGCACTTCAGGCCTCGCACTCTGACCAGCTTTCCAGCTCGGAACTCAAGCTCTTCCTCGAATGGCTGCACCGGATCTCCACCAGCACCGCCGGTTAAGCCCCAATCAGCGCATTACCCAGCACTACGTCGTCGTAATCATTCGGACCATCCTGCGGAGCAGCAGGAATGACGGTTAGGAAATCACATGGCAACAGAGACAGTTGCAAAACCCCGCACCAGCGCGCGCGTGCACGTCCAAAAGTTCGGGACATTCCTGTCCGGCATGATCATGCCCAACATCGGTGCGTTCATCGCCTGGGGCATCATCACCGCCCTCTTCATTGAGAAGGGCTGGCTGCCGGTGCCGCAGCTGGGTGGTTTCGGCGAGACCGACGGGAAGCCCAACATCGGCCTCGTCGGCCCCATGATCACCTACCTGCTGCCCCTGCTGATCGGCTACACGGGCGGCAAGATGGTCTACGACGTCCGCGGCGGCGTGGTGGGTGCCATCGGCACCATGGGTGTGATCGTCGGTGCCGGCATCCCCATGTTCATCGGCGCCATGATCATGGGCCCGCTGGGCGGCTGGACCATGAAGAAGATCGACATGCTGTGGGACGGCAAGATCCGCCCCGGCTTCGAGATGCTGGTCAACAACTTCTCCGCCGGCATTTGGGGCGCCTTGCTGGCCCTGCTGGGCTTCTACGGCATTTCACCGCTGGTGACCGCCTTCAGCACGGCCGCCGGCAACTTCGTCCAGTTCCTGGTCCACAACGGCCTCCTGCCGCTGACCAGCATTTTCATCGAGCCGGCCAAGGTCCTGTTCCTGAACAACGCCATCAACCACGGCGTGCTCACCCCGCTGGGCGTGCAGCAGTCGCTGGAGCAGGGCAAGTCCATCCTCTTCCTGCTGGAAGCCAACCCCGGTCCCGGCCTGGGCCTCCTGCTCGCGTACGCGTTCTTTGGCCGCGGCGCCGCCAAGGCCTCGGCCCCCGGCGCAGCCATCATCCAGTTCCTGGGCGGCATTCACGAGATCTACTTCCCGTACGTCCTGATGCGTCCGCTGCTGATCCTGGGTACCATCGCCGGCGGCATGACCGGCATCGCCACCCTGGCCATCACCAACTCCGGCCTCGTGGCGCCGGCCGCGCCTGGCTCCATCTTCGCCGTCCTGGCACAGACCTCCCGCGACAGCTACTTCGGCGTGATCCTTTCGGTGGTGCTCGCGGCCGCCGTGTCCTTCCTGGTGTCCTCCGTGATCCTGCGCACCACCAAGCACAGTGACGAGGCGGACCTCGGCGACGCTACCGCCCGCATGGAGGCCATGAAGGGCAAGAAGAGCTCCGTTGCCTCAACCCTCACCGGCGCCGGCGCGGGAACTGCCGCCGGTGCGGCCGCCAGCCGTGGCGGGGTAGGCGTCCTGGCCGGTCCGGTGCGCAACGTGGTGTTCGCATGCGACGCCGGCATGGGCTCCAGCGCCATGGGAGCCTCGGTGCTGCGGAACAAGATCAAGGCCGCCGGGTTCCCCGACGTCAAGGTCACCAACGCCTCCATCGCCAACCTCACCGACAGCTACGACGTCGTGGTGACCCACCAGGACCTCACCGAGCGCGCCAAGCCGGCTACGTCCAGCGCCGTGCACTACTCCGTGGACAACTTCATGAGCAGCCCGCGATACGACGAGATTGTCGAGCTGGTCCGCGAGAGCAACACCGAGCGCGATGGCTCGGCCGACGCCGGCGCCACCCACGGTGCGCACGCCGCCGAGGCACCGGTGGACGCTGCGCCCGCTGCCGCGGCAGGAACTGCGGCTTCCACTGCCGGGACCTCCGAGATCCTGGCCCGGGAGAGCGTGGTCCTGACGGGTTCGGCCACCACCCGGGACGCCGCCATCGACGAAGCGGGCAGGCTGCTGCTGGCCCGCGGCGCCGTGGATGAGGGCTACATCGCCGCCATGCACGAGCGCGAGGAATCGGTGTCCACCTACATGGGCAGCTTCCTGGCCATCCCGCACGGCACCAACGCCGCCAAGGACCACATCCGCAAGTCCGCGGTGTCCGTGATCCGCTACCCCGAAGGCATCGACTGGAACGGCAAGGAAGTGAAGTTCGTGGTGGGTGTCGCAGGCATCAATAACGAACACCTGCACATCCTGTCCTCCATCGCCAAGGTCTTCACCAACAAGGACCAGGTGGCCCGGCTTGAGGCTGCCACGTCCGAGGATGAAGTCCTGGAGCTCTTCGGAAAGGTCAACGCATAGTGAAGGCAGTACATTTTGGCGCCGGCAACATCGGGCGCGGCTTCGTGGGCCTGCTCCTGCACGATGCCGGCTACGAGGTGGTGTTCGCGGACGTGGCCGAGGAACTGATCACCCGCCTGGCCGCTGCGGACAGCTACGCGGTCCACGAGGTGGGGGAGAACCCCGCAGTGCGGACGGTGGACAACTTCCGGGCGCTGAACTCCAACGCCCAGGAGGCTGAGCTGGTCGCGGAGATCGCGACGGCGGACATCGTCACCACGGCGGTGGGCCCGCACATCCTGAAGTTCGTGGCGCCCGTGATTGCCAAGGGCATCGTGGCCAGGGAACCCGGCCGGGAACCCTTGCAGGTGATGGCTTGCGAGAACGCCATCAACGCCACGGACATCCTGGCCAAGGAGGTGGCCGCGCAGCCGGGGGCCGCCGCCGGGGCCCTGGACGGGAAGGTGGTGTTCGCGAACACCGCCGTGGACAGGATCGTGCCCAACCAGGAGCCCGGCCAGGGCTTGGACGTCACCGTGGAGACCTTCTATGAATGGGTCATCGACCGGACCGCCTTTGGCGACTCCGCCCCGGTGATCCCCGGTGCCACCTTCGTGGACGACCTCTCGCCCTACATCGAACGGAAGCTGTTCACCGTGAACACCGGGCATGCCTCCGCGGCCTACCTGGGGTTTGAGGCGGGGCTGGAGAAGATCTCCGACGCCATGGCGGACCAGGATGTGGCCGAGGACGTCCGGGCGGTGCTCGAGGAGACCAAGCAGCTCCTGGTGGCCAAGCACGGCTTCAGCAACGACGAGCAGGAAGCCTACGTCCAGAAAATCCTGGTCCGGTTCTCCAACCCGTATCTGCCGGACACCGTCAACAGGGTGGGCCGCGCGCCGTTGCGGAAGCTGAGCCGCCACGAGCGGTTCATCGGCCCGGCGGCGGAGCTGGCAGAACGCGGCGTGGTGCCCGAGGCCCTGCTGGGTGCCATTGCTGCAGCGCTGCGCTTCAACGATCCCGCAGATGCCGAGGCCACCGAGCTCGCGGACATCCTCGGCTCCGCCAGCCCGGCTGACGCCACGGCCCGGATCACCGGACTCGAACCGGGCCACCCGCTGTTCAACGCCGTCGCCACCCTCGTGGAAGAGCGGCAGGCGGAACTGGCAGGCACGCCCGCCTGACGCACCCCCGGCACGCGCCATCACAACGACGCCGGCACCCACTTCATTCCAGTAGTGGGTGCCGGCGTCGTTTGTCTTACTGCGCTATCAAACCCCCGCTCACCTTTGGCAGTTCTTTCCCAAACCCCCGCTCACCTTTGGCAGTTCTTCCCCAAACCCCCGCTCACCTCTGGCAGTTCTTCCCCAAACCCCGGCGCAGATCCTGTGACAAGCTGGGCAGGTGATCCCTCCTGAAGATGCCGCGCCCTGTTTGCTCACCGCCGACGTCGACCGCGGTACGTTCCGCCTTCGCCTCGCCACCCCCGCAGACCTCCCGGCCATGGTCCGGCTGCTCGCCGACGACGCCATGGGCGCCGGCCGCGAGACCTCGCGGGACATGGAGCCTTACCAGCGGGCCTTTGACGCGATCGACGCCGACCCCGCCCACCTCTTGATTGTTGGCGAGACAGTGCCGGCGGGGGACCAGGCCGGGCCGGTGGTGGCCACCTTCCAGCTCAGCTTCCTTCCCGGCATCTCCCGGCAGGGTGCGTGGCGCTCGCAGCTCGAGGGCGTCCGCGTTGCCGCGTCCCTTCGCGGGCAGGGCCTTGGGAAGCTCATGGTGGGCTGGGCCATCGCGGAGTCCCGGCGCCGGGGCTGCACCCTGATGCAGCTGACCACGCACCACAGCCGCTCCGCGGCGCAGCGGTTCTACGAGCAGTTGGGCTTCGAGGCCAGCCATGTCGGGATGAAGTTGACGCTCTGAACCTTGACTGTTAGGTGCCCTAAATGTTAGGCTACCTAACGATGAACGACGATAACGCACTCCAGGAACTTGCCAGCGGATTCCGCGAAGCCCTCCGCCACAGCGTCTACCTGGTCCGGCGCCTCGACGCCGACGGTGAACTCAGCGCCGCCCAGCTCAGCACCCTCAAGATGCTGCTCGACGAGGGCCAGCGCGTCGGCGAGATCGCCCGCAACCTCGGGGTCCGCGTCCCCAGCGCCACCGAGCAGATCATCAAGCTCGAACGCGCCGGGCTGGCCCGCCGCGAGCCGGATCCCAAGGACTCCCGCGCCGTCAGGGTGATCCTGACCCCCGAGGGCCGGGACGCCGTCGACTCGGCAAACCGGCGCCGCAACCAGGTGATGGCAGACATCCTGAGCACCCTCAGCGACCAGGACCGCAAAGCCCTGGCAGACGCGCTGCCGGTCATCGACAAGATCAACGCTTCCCTCCAGAACTGAACCAGTGACGAATTTAGGAGTACCCTCCATGGACGGCCAGCTCGCAGACACCCTGCCGGCACCAGAAAACACCCTGCAGGCCGAAAAGGCCTCATTCCTCAAGCAGCCGAAGGCGGTGTGGGCCACCGCCCTCGCCGCAGTGTTCGCCTTCATGGGGATCGGCCTGGTGGACCCCATCCTCCCGGCCATTGCCACCAACCTGCAGGCGAGCCCCAGCCAGGTCTCGCTGCTGTTCACCAGCTACTTCCTGGTCACCGCCCTCGCCATGCTGATCACCGGGTTTGTCTCCTCCCGGATCGGCGGCAAGCGGACGCTGCTGATCGGCCTGGCCGTCATCGTCGTCTTCTCCTCGCTCTCCGGCCTGTCCGGCAGCGTCGGTGAGCTGGTGGGCTTCCGCGCGGGCTGGGGATTGGGCAACGCCCTGTTCGTGGCAACGGCACTCGCTGTCATCGTCGGTGTCGCCAGCGGCGGAGCCGGGACCGCGATCATCCTCTACGAAGCGGCCCTGGGTCTGGGTATCTCGCTTGGACCGCTCTTGGGCGCCCTCCTGGGCGGCTGGCAGTGGCGCGCACCGTTCTTCGGCACCGCCGTCCTCATGGCGGCCGCCTTCATCGCCCTGATCGCCTTGCTCCCCAAGACTCCACTGCCCGAGCGCAAGGTCCGCCTGCGCGATCCCCTGCTGGCACTGGGCCACAAGGGACTGCGGACGACGGCGGCGAGCGGCCTGTTCTACAACTACGGCTTCTTCACCATCCTGGCCTTCACCCCGTTCATCCTGGGCATGAACGCCTACGGAATCGGCGGCGTCTTCTTCGGCTGGGGCGTGGCCGTGGCCATTTTCTCCGTCTTCGTGGCACCGCCGCTGCAGGCCCGCTTCGGCGCCGTCAAGGTATTGACCGGCACCCTGTTCCTGCTCATGCTGGACCTGGCCGGCCTGGGCTTGGCGGCGGGGCACTCGGTGCCGGCCGTCGTCGTCCTGGTGATTGTTGCCGGTGCCCTGCTGGGCGTCAACAACACCATCTACACCGAACTGGCCATGGGTGTTTCCGATTCGCCCCGCCCGGTGGCGTCCTCCGGCTACAACTTCGTCCGCTGGATGGGCGGCGCACTGGCCCCGTTCGCGGCTGCGCAGCTCGGTGAGCACTTTGGCCCGCAGCTTCCCTTCTTTGCTGGCGCGGCGGCCATGGTGGTCGCCATCCTGATAGCCCTCGGCGGCCGCTCCTACCTCTCCTCGCACGAACCGCACGTCGTGTAAGCGGCCGGACAACAAACAAACCCTCCATCACGCCAGGTGATGGAGGGTTTATTTGTATTCCGGCGAAAGCTGAAGAAGCGGTCAGGCCTTCTTGGAGCCCTTGGGCACGAACAGCGTCTCTGCCTGCTCCAGGGACATCCCGTTGGTTTCCGGCACCTTGAACATGACAAAGAAGAAGGACGCGGCTGCGAACAGCGCGTACATGGCGTACGTCAGGGGCAGCGAGCCGGCGGCCATCACCGGGAAGCTGAGGGTGATCGCGAAGTTGGCCACCCACTGCGCGGCAGCTGCCAGGCCCAGGGCCCGGGCACGGATCCTGGACGGGAAGATCTCGCCCAGGAGCACCCACACCAGCGGCCCCCAGGACGCGCCGAAGCTGATCACGAACACGTTGGCTGCCACCAGCGCCACCGGACCCCAGGCGCCGGGGAGGCTAGTGTTCTCGCCGCTTCCAGTTGCCGAGGAGAACGCGAGGGCCATGGCACCCAGGGACACGGCCATGCCCACGGACCCGGTGAGGAGGATGGGGCGGCGCCCCACACGGTCCACCAGGGCGATGGCCACCAGTGTGACCATGATGTTGGTGACGGCCGTTGCCACGGAGATGGCCAGGGAGTCCTTCTCCTGGAATCCCACGGCCTTCCACAGGGTGGTGGAGTAGTAGAAGATCACGTTGATGCCCACGAACTGCTGCAGCACGGACAGGATGATGCCCACCCACACCACCGTCTGCAGGCCAAAGGTCTTGCCGCGGAGGGAACCCTTTTGTCCGGCCAGCTTGTCCTCTTCGATGGCTTCCCGGATGTCGCGGATGTGCCGGTCGGTGTCCTCTGCGGGCGCGATCGAATCGAAGACCTTCCGGGCCTGGTCCTCCTTGCCCTGGAACACCAGGAAGCGCGGGGATTCAGGCAGCGTGAAGGCCACCCAGCCGTAGACGACGGCGGGAACGGCCGCGGCAAGGAACATCCACCGCCAGGCTTCGATGCCGAGCCAGAACGACTGGTCCGCGCCGCCGGCAGTCGTGGCCAGGAGCGCATCGGAAAGCAGGGCTGCGAAGATACCGGTGGTGATGGCCAGCTGCTGCAGGGAGGCCAGGCGTCCCCGGACCTTTCGCGGTGAAATCTCGGAGATGTAGGCGGGGGCGATCACCGATGCCAGGCCGATGCCCAGGCCGCCCACCAGGCGCCAGAAGATCAGGTCCCAGACGCCGAAGCAGAAGCCCGTGCCTACAGCGCTGACCAGGAAGAGCAAGGCGCCCAGCTTCATGGCGGGAATGCGGCCGTAGCGGTCCGCCACCTTGCCGGCCAGGAAGGCCCCTGCGGCGCAGCCCAGCAGGGCGATGGCCACGGCGAAGCCGGTCACGGCCTCGGACAGGGCGAATTCTTCCTTCATGGCGTCCACGGCGCCGTTGACCACGGACGAGTCGAAGCCGAAGAGGAATCCACCCACCGCCCCCGCGAGCGCCAGCCAGATCACCCGCCGCGGAATCCGGGTGGTTGTCTGCTCCTGTGCAGTGGGCATGGTTCTCCCTGGTGTTGGGGGCTTTATGGATGCGGTGCGGACGTCGTCGGCTGCGGTACCGGCCAGAAGGGCCGGCGCACACGCGCTAAACAGTGTGGCACGTCACCGCCGCAGGTTCCACTTGGCGGCCCCGCCCCACAACTCGCCCCACAACGAAAAACGACGACGGCGGGCCACGCCGCCGTCGTCGTTTGTTCTGTGCGCTTCCGGGCCTAGTGGGCCGGGATCTGCATGTCGTCCTTATCCTGCGGGGAGGCTTTCTGGTCCGTCAGCTTCTTCCGCGGCAACGCAAAGCTGATGAGGAACGCCAGGCCCGTCAGGGCAGCAGCGGTCAGCATCACGGTGTCGATCGAGGTGGCGAAGCCTTCGGTGATGGGCCTGGTCAGGGTGGAGTTGGCGGTGTGCAGCCAGCTGGTGTCGTTCAGCGAATCGTTTGAGGCGCCGTTCTTGAAGAAGTCATACAGCTTGGCGTTGGCAGGATCGGAGGCGACGGCCGGGTCCTTCAGGACGGCGAGGTAGGCAGGATCCGTCGTGGCGCTCTTCATGCCGTCGGCGATCCGGCTGGCAGCCAGGCTGAAGAGCATGGAGATGAACACGGCGGTCCCCACGGCGCCGCCCATGGAGCGGAAGAACGCCGCAGAGGAGGTGCCCACGCCCATGTCGCGCGGCGGGACGGAGGTCTGCATGGCAAGGGTGAGGGGCTGCATGCAGAAGCCCAGGCCGATGCCGAAGAACACGGCGATGACGCCGGGAACCCACAGCCCGGTGTCCACGCCCAGGGAGAAACCCATCACCAGGGCGGCAGCGGTCAGGATGCCGGTGCCCATGATGGGGAAGATGCGGAACGTCCCGGACGCGGAAATGGTGCGGCCGGCGGTGATGGAACCGAACAGGATGCCCACCGTGAAGGTGATCATCATCAGGCCCGCCTGCGTGGGGGTGAGGCCCTTCACCAGCTGCAGGTACATGGGGAGCATGGCGATGGCGCCGAACATGCCGATGCCGATGATGAAGTTCAGCAGCGAGGACAGCCCGAACGTGACGTTGTGGAAAAGCCGCAGCGGGATCAGGGCGTAGTCGCCGGCGCGCTTTTCGGCGAGCAGGAACCAGGCAATGCCCACGACGCCCAAGCCGTAGCAGAGGAAGGAGTTGACCGAGGCCCAGCCCCAGGAGCGGCCCTGTTCGGCCACCAGCAGGAGCGGAACGATGGCCACCGTGATGGCCGCGGCGCCCCAGTAGTCGATCTTTTGCTTCAAGTGCTTCGCGGGCAGGTGCAGGAACAGGAACACCACGGTCAGGGCGGCGAGTCCGATGGGGATGTTGATGAAGAAGACCCAGCGCCAGCCGTCAAAGCCCAGGATGTTGGCGGAACCGGCGAACGCGCCGCCCACCACGGGACCGAGCACCGAGGAAATGCCGAAGACTGACATGAAGTAGCCCTGGAACTTGGCACGGTCCTTGAGGGAGACGATGTCGCCGATGATGGTCAGCGCCAGTGCCAGCAGACCGCCCGCGCCGAGGCCCTGGATGCCGCGGGCAACAGCCAGTTCGGTCATCGAGTGCACCGAGCCGGCGTAGAGCGAACCCACCAGGAAGATGGCGATGGCCGTCAGGTAGAGCGGCCGGCGGCCGAAGATGTCGCTCAGCTTGCCGTACAGCGGGGTGCTGACGGTGGACGTGATCAGGTACGCGGTGGTGGCCCACGCCTGCAGCGAGAGCCCGTCGAGATCGTTGGCGATGGTGTAGATGGACGTTGAAACGATGGTCTGGTCAAGGGATGCGAGGAACATGCCAAGCATCAGGCCAACCATTACCGTGACGATCTGGCGTTGCGTCAGTGTTTCTCCGGCGCGGGGCGCGGCAGAGGCTTTAGACATGGGGGGCTCCAGGGGAAGAAAAGGATATAAGCAGCGATAGTTGCTTTCAGTAACTATCTTACTCGCACTTTTTATTCCCCGCCCTGCCAACTTTCTGCGGCTGCCCGTTGCCGGGTTGGGCCCCCTGCCTAGGCCTCCACGAGGATGCCGTCGGGGTCGCACCAGATGGCCACCCCCGGGCGGATGGTGACGCCATCGATCACCACATCCACGTCAACCTCCCCGGTGCCCGCCTTCAGGCTCTTCTTCGGGTTGCTGCCGAGTGCCTTGACCCCAAGTTCCAGCCGGGAAAGTGCCTCGCGGTCCCGGATGGCGCCATTGATCACGACGCCGGCCCAGCCGTTTGCCACGGCGCTTTCGGCGATCATGTCCCCCATCAGGGCCGTCCCCAGCGATCCGCCGCCGTCCACCACCAGGACGGCGCCGTTCCCCGGGGAAGCGAGCGTCGACTTCACCAGGGCGTTGTCCTGGAAGCACCGGATGGTCCGGGCCGGGCCGTGGAAATGCGACCGGCCGCCCAGGGACTGGAACTGCAGGGAGATCGATGCCAGTTCGGAGCCGCGCTCGTCATAGAGGTCTGCAGTGTTCACGGCGGCGCTTTCTGCGGGGGTGGGTGCGCTCATCTGTTGCTCCTTGATCTTCAGTGACGGGGCGGCCGGGGCGGTGCCCGGCGGCCAGGTACGGCCCACGATAGTCTGATTCCCACCGCCAACCGGCCGCACCAGGGGGAGCCAAGCCAATGAGTCTGTCCAAGAAGCCGCCGCTGCCGGGCGGCGCCTCCCCGGAACGTGCGACGACGGCGCTTGCCGAGCCGGTGCAGAAGGTCACTGCGCGGTGGGTCACCGGCCTGGTGCTGGTGAATGTGGGCATCAACGCGGCCTTCTTCGGCCCGATCAACGTATTTATCGGCCAGCAGGCCATCAGCATTGACGCGCCCAGCAAGGAAGCCATCCTTTCCCTGGTGACGGCCTGCGGTGCCGCAGTGTCCCTGGTGGCCAACCCGCTCTTCGGCGCCCTCTCGGACCGGACCACCTCGCGCTTGGGCCGCCGCGCCCCGTGGGTGCTGGCAGGTGCCGTGCTGGCGACGGCGGCCCTGCTGTCCATGTCCTTCTCGGGTGCTGTGGCGCTCATGGTGCTCTTCTGGTGCCTGGTCCAGCTGGGCGCGAACGCCGCGTACGCCGCCATCACGGCCGCCGTCCCGGACCGGGTGCCCGTGGCCCAGCGCGGCGGAGTGGGCGGGCTTGCGGCGATGGGCCAGACCCTGGGCATCCTCACCGGCGCCGTCTTCGGGGCGGTGGTCACCGGCAACTTCATGGTGGGTTACTGGCTGTGTGCCGCCGCCCTGCTGCTGTCCGTCCTGCCGTACCTCTTCCACCGGAACGATCCCGCCCTGCCGAAATCGGACCTGGAGGCTTTCCGGATCGGCAGGTTCCTGCGCGGCTTCTGGATCAGCCCGTTGCGGTATCCGGACTTCGCCTGGGCGTGGCTGACGCGTTTCCTGGTGAACGTGGGCAACCAGCTCACCATCGTCTACCTGCTTTTCTTTTTGCGGGACGTCATCGGCTACCCGGATCCGGCCACCGGGGTGCTGGTCCTGACCGGCATCTACGCGGTGATGGTGATGGTCACCGCGGTACTCGCAGGTCCCTGGAGCGACAAGGTGGGCCGGCGGAAGCCGTTCGTCATCGGCTCGTCCGCCACGATCGCCATGGCCGGGGCCATCATGGCGTTCTTCCCCGTGTGGCCGGGCGCCCTCGCCGGGGCGGCGGTCCTGGGCATCGGGTTCGGCGCCTACCTCGCGGTGGACTTCGCGCTGCTGACCCAGGTCCTCCCGTTCGCCGCCAGCAGGGGCAAGGACATGGGCGTCATCAACGTGGCAAACTCCCTGCCCCAGGTGGTTGCACCGGCCCTGGCGCTGGTGGCCGTGACGTATGCGGGCGGCTACCGGACACTGTTCCTCACGGCTGCCGTCATCGGGCTCCTGGGTGCTGTTTTCGTGGTCAAGATCAAGGGCGTGGACTGACCGCAGGCGGCGGAAAGTAAGCCCGCTGACCAACCTGCTCCGCGTGGTTGCCGTATAGTTGAACCGGGCTGCAGGGTGGTATGGAAATGGGGGCACTCCTGGCCGCAGTCCCCTAAAACACAACCCCGGAATGCTGATGCCCGAGACTTTTTCAGACCATCCGCCCATGGCCGCCCGGCCTTCCGCTCCCCGCCAGCGCCTCCGCTACGCGCGGATCCTCGATACCGCCGCAGGGTTTGCCCGCAAGGGGCTTGACGCCGTGGAACTGTCCGAGGTCGCAGAAAAAGCCGACGTGCCGCTGGGCACGCTCTACCGGTATTTCCCGTCTCCTACGCACCTTATGCTTGCCCTCTTCCGGCAGCAGCTGGACGAGCTGCAGGCCGGCGCCCGCGGATCGTCCCCGCGTTTCCGCGGCCGTGCCCTGTCCGGCCTGGTGATGGAGATTTTCCATATGCGGGTCATGCAGCCCGCCGTGGAGCAGTGTTTGAGCCGGGGTGTCTACCTGCCGGAGCGGGACACCACCGAGCTCCTGCGCGAGATCGACGCGCTCAGCGAGAAGCTCGTTGCCGGCGCCTGCGGCGATGCGGTGGGCGCACGGGTCCTCCTGCTGACCGTCACTGGTCTGGTCCAGTCCGTCCGGAACCGCCGCCTCTCCCTCTTCGAGGCCGAGGAAGCCCTCAAAAAGGCGTGCGGAAGGCTGACTCCGGAGGCCGAATCCGGATTAACAGTGACCAAAACTGCGTAACTGGTCTAGACCAATAGGTAAATAAATACGCCATAATGCAGTGATCTGAATCACTAAACTGCCAGATTAAACGTTTTGCCATGGGAGAAGGCGTTTTATGCCGTTCCGGCGGGCCAGTCGGGGGTGCCTACCATGGTCGCACTGGAGCGGCAGGGCGGAAACACCCCCGGCGTTCCCCTGGACCCGCCACCCTTGGGTTTCCTGTCGCACTACTTCCCCCGCTGGGCCCGGCCGGGTTCCAGCTCCATGTGCCGTGCGCCCACGGCGAGCACCAGGAGACAACGACGTGTCCATTGACGCAGTTACCGCCACCGACAACTCAGCAGCAACGGCCCTGACCGACGACGAAATCTTCGGCGCGCACCAAGGCGGCAAGCTGTCCGTGACCAGCACGGTTCCGCTCTCCAACAAGCGGGACCTGTCCATCGCCTACACCCCCGGGGTAGCCGAAGTCAGCCGCGCCATCCACGCCAGGCCTGAACTGGCCCGCACCCTCACCTGGGCCGAGCGCCTGGTGGTCGTGGTCAGCGACGGCACAGCCGTCCTGGGCTTGGGCAACATCGGCGCCAGCGCCTCCCTGCCCGTCATGGAAGGCAAATCGGCGCTCTTCAAGACCTTCGGCGACCTCGACTCCATTCCGCTGGTCCTCAACACCACCGACGTGGACGAGATCGTGGAGACCTTGGTCCGCCTCCGCCCCAGCTTCGGCGCCGTCAACCTCGAGGACATCTCCGCACCCCGCTGCTTTGAGCTCGAGGAAAAGCTGATCGAGGCCCTGGACTGCCCCGTCATGCATGATGACCAGCACGGAACCGCGGTGGTGGCCCTGGCAGCCCTCACCAACGCCGCCAAGGTGACCGGCCGCGGCCTCGAAGGCCTCAAGGTGGTGGTATCCGGTGCAGGCGCCGCCGGCATCGCCGTCGCCGAGATCCTGCTGGCCGCCGGCATCACCGACGTCGTCCTGCTGGACTCCCGCGGTGTCATCAACAGCAGCCGCGCCGACCTCGCGGCCGATACCGCCAGCAAGAAGGCGGACATCGCAGCGCGCAGCAACCCCCGCGGCATCACCGGCGGCCCCGCCGAAGCGCTGGCCGGCGCGGACGTGTTCATCGGCGTCTCCTCCTCCAAGCTGGCTGAGGAACACCAGGCCCTGATGAACCAGGACGCCATTGTGTTCGCCCTGTCCAACCCGGACCCCGAAGTCCTGCCCGAGGTAGCCGTGAAGTACGCCGCGGTGGTGGCCACCGGCCGCAGCGACTTCCCGAACCAGATCAACAACGTCCTGGCCTTCCCTGGTATTTTCCGCGGCGCGCTGGACGCCGGTGCACGCCGCATCACGCCGGCCATGAAGCTGGCTGCCGCCCGCGCCATCGCGGAGCTCGCTGCCGAGGACCTGTCGGCCGACTACATCGTGCCCAGCCCGCTGGACCCCCGCGTCGCCCCCGCGGTCACTGCGGCCGTCGCCGCGGCGGTGGAAGCGGAGTAGGCCCGCGCCTGGTGTCAGGCAACGACGGCGGTGCCTCCTTCGCGGAAGGAGGCACCGCCGTCGGGCGCTTAAGGAGCGCCCCTAGACTGGGGACCATGACCTCCGAAACCGTGGTGACCATCCTGTGCGGCCTGGGAATCCTGGTGGGCGTGGCCGGCACCATCATCCCCGTCCTTCCCGGCAGCGTCCTGGTAGGCATCAGCCTGTTGGCCTGGGCCATCTGGGGCGGCGCCGGCACCGTGGGATGGGTGGTATTCGCCGTGGCCATGATCTTTGTTGCCGCGGGCATGACCGCCGGCGCCGTGCTCACCGGCCGGAAGCTCAAGCAGCACGCCATCCCCAGCCGGAGCGTCGTGGTGGCGCTCGTGGCGGCCGTTGTGGGGATGTTCATCCTTCCGGTGCTGGGACTCTTCATTGGTTTTGCCGCCGGCCTGCTGGTCAGCGAGTTCCTCCGCACCAGGGATTTTCCGATGGCGGCCAAGTCCAGTTGGGCTGCCCTGAAGGCCACCGGCCTGGGGATGCTCGCCGAGTTCGGGCTGGCCTGCCTGGCCGCCAGCACCTGGGTGGTCGGAGTATGGATTACGGCAGCCGGCCGCTGACCGCCCGGCGGGGCCCCACCCCTTCCCGGTTAGCATGGAACGATGAGCGCCGGGGACACCGCACCGATCTACTGGGACAGCCGCGACCTCACACCGTTCGGGCACGCGCAGCTGCGGACCCCGGTCCACGACCTTGCCGGCGGAGTGGGCGGCCTGCTCACCGGAGTGCTGGGCGGACGGAACCCGGCCCTGCTGTCCATCGACGGCGAGGTTCCGAGGCTTAAACGGTTGCCGTCTAAACCCGCCAAAGCCGTCCACGAGGCGGTCTTCACCAGCCGCGAACCCGAACGGCTGATCTACCTGGCACGGACCTACCCCGGCTGGGCCGGGCTGTGCTACCTCATGGCCGGCCTGCTCGAGTACAAGCACGGCGGTTACCTCCGTGCCTCCGAACTCCTGCAGCGCGGCCTGACCACCAGGAACGATGAGGAAGCCAACCGCTACTCGTCCACCTACCTCACCAGGATCCTCACCCGGATCGAATTGGCCGAACGGGTGGAAATCCCCGTGCTGTTCAGCGAGGAGTCGGTGTTCCTGGCCCTGGCCCACTCGCTGCGCGAGACAGGCCGCACGGAAGCTGCCCTGGACGCCCTGGCGGGGTTGCCGCCGTCACTCCCCATGGCCCTGGCCCGCTGCTCCCTGGCCCTGGCCCTGGACCTGGGCCGGAGCCGCACCGTCATCGACTGGACGGAGGGCTTGCTGAATGCCGACGACCTCTCCGCGGCCCTGCTCCTGGTCCGTGCCCGGGCGCTGCGCCGGGAAGGGCGGCTGGATGCGGCGCACCAGGCCATCGCCGAGGTCCTGCGCCGCCGCAAGACCCACCTGGCACTCCGCAACGACGCCCTGACAGACCGGGCACTGCTGGTGTTGGAGTCAAGCCGGCGGTCCCTGAACCCGCGCGACTGGGGACGCCGGCGCGTGGACCCGGAGCCGCAGCGGGAAATCGGGGCGCCGGTGCCCATCCGCAAGGACGAGGAAATGCGGCGGATATGGGAACAGGACTGGAAGGAACTCAGCGGGGACTAGGCGCGGCCGGCCAGGAAGGGCACCAGCTGTTCACCGAGCAGCACGGCACCCAACGCCACCATGATGATGCCGCTCGCAAGGGTCACTACGCGCGCGGCGCCTGGCCGGCTCTGCAAGAGCGTCCTCGAGAGAAGTGCCACCGCCGTGTAGACCAGCCCCGCCAGGGCCACGAACGTCATTCCCAGCAGTCCCGACTGCACCGGCACCGGCAGGGAGGCGTCCGCGCTGACGAACTGCGGAATCAGCGCCACATAGAACAGCAGCCCCTTGGGATTGATCCCGCTGGTGCCCATGCCCTGCAGGAAGGTGCGCAGCTGCGTTCCGGAGCCGCCTGCCGCCGCGGCGCCAAAGCTTGCGCCCCGCCAGGAGCGGAGAGTCCCAATGCCGAGCCAGAGAAGGTAGGCCGCGCCCGCGAGGGTGATCCAGCCCAGGAGGCCGGGCATGCCGGCCAGCAGGGCCGCCAGGCCGGCCACCAGCAGGACGGTGTGCAGGACGTAGCCGCCGCAAAGCCCCGCCACCGCCGGCACGAAACTGCGCTGCCGGAGGCCGGCCGCGATGGTGTAGGCCCAGTCCACTCCCGGCGTGCAGGCCAGGGCGGCGGCCACCACGATAAAGGCGAGGAACAGCTGGGAATTCACGGGGTTCTCCTGTCGACGGTGTCTCAAGAGCAACCATAGGGAGAATGACGCCATAAGTGCTGTCCTGTTTTCGCCCGCCCCGCGGTGAGGGCAGTATGTTTATTGCGTGATAGATCGAATTGACAGGAATATTTTGCGGTACCTCCAGGAGGATGGCCGGATGACTGCCACGGCACTTGCCGCAAAGGTGGGCCTGACGGTGGCGCCGTGCCACCGCCGGCTGCGTGACCTGGAGCAGTCCGGCGTGATCCGCGGCTACAAAGCGGACATCGACCCGGCCGCCGTCGGCCTGGGCTTCGAGGCGATCGTGTTCGTCACCCTGCGGCAGGTTGACCGTCCCACCATGGAAATCTTCGAGAACAGGGTGGCGGACAACCCCAACATCGTGGAGGCGCAACGGTTGTTCGGTTCCCCCGACTACCTGCTGAAGATCATCGCCGCGGACCTGCCCGCCTACCAGCGTTTTTACGACACCGAGCTGACATCGCTCCCGGGGGTGGAGCGGCTGACGTCGACGCTGGTGATGAAGAACCTGAAGTCCAACGCCGGTCCACCGGTATAGCGGCTGCCTAGGGTTTGCCCGTGGCGGCGATACCGGCCTCAGCCTCCGGGGTGTAGTACTTCCCGGCGAGCTGCACGGAGTAAATGAAGGTCATCCGGCCGGTGTCGTGATTGGAAAGGATCTCGGCTGAAAAAACTGTCCCGGTCTTGTTGCCCATTCCGGGATTCCACTGTTCCTTGCCTGACCCGTCCTTGAAGTCCGACCCAACGGGTTCGGCGTCCTGGAGGATGACGAACCCCAGTTCATCCGCCGCCCGCCTGATTTCGGCATTGGCGTCCCGGGCGTCAGGGTAGTTGATGAAAATGTCGATGTGGTCGACGATGTTGTCCGCCCCGGGACGGATCCGGATGGTATCCGTACGCATTTCAACCACGCCGTGGGGTGTGGTCATGGTGACGTCAATCAACCTGCCGGAGTCAGCTGCCACCAGGGCTCCGTCTGATCCTGCCGGGAAGCCGAGCGCGGACATGTCCATGGGAAGGCTGGTGAAGTCGAAGACCGCTTTCCCGCTGCTCTTGATGGCATCGATGCCTTCCGGGGTGAACTGGGAATTGCCGTTGGCCACGATCTCGTCCTTTTCGTTTGAATGTGCGTCGGGGAACGTGCCGCAGCCGCTCAACAGCGCCGCGAGCAAGGCCGTGAGGACAAATCGCAGCTTCACGGGGCACCCACAGCCTTGCGAACGTCCTTCGGCACCATCCGGTACTCCTCCACTCGGTCAGGCATGGGTTTCACCATCTCACCGTAAGGGTCCTTCTCTCCGTGCAGCCAGTTCTCGTAGGCGCCGAGGGTGTCCTGGTCGATGAGGCGCCACCGATCCTCCCGGACAGAGATGTTGCCGTGATGGACATCGATGCCGACCGGCGGGAACCTGCTGATGTCAACGTACGGGGTCGCCGCAGGGAACTGCTCGTAGTAGGACTTCGCCCCTTCGATACTCGGTTCACCCAGCACCGTCATGGCCTCGGTAAAGACCGTTCCGGTGGTGCGCCCGCGGATGTTGTCGTAGTCATCGGCGATGACGTAGTTCTGCTCCTGGTCCGCCATGTTGAGCGACGCCTGGTGCAGGACCGTCTTCTCGGCAGGCGAGAGGTGGTGGAAGCCCTCCGGGCCCGGATACGCCGGGACAGAATCAATGCCGGCCCACGCGTCATTCATTCGAGTGCTCACCAGGCCTGCTGCCTCCATGCGCTGGATCTCCGCCAGGCCGCCTTGCTGGTAGGCAAAGTGCTGTGATCCGATGTCCGTGAAGATCTCCTTCTGCATGTCCAGGAAGGTGGTTTCGTAGTACTGCAGCTCAGAGGTGCTGAACTCCGCCAGCGCGGCCAGCGCTGCGCGCTTCACCGGATCTCCGCCTGACAACAGTGGAGTGATGTCCCGGCCGGCCTCCGCCATGTGGTGGAGGAAGGCGATGTCTTCAAAGCCGGCGATAAAGGTTGGCCCCACCTGGTTGGCCATGCCGATCCACTCCATGCGGGGATCGCCCTTATATAGCTCGGCGTAAAAGGCGTAGACCTTGTAGATATCGGCGCGGTTGTAGTCAACACCCTTGGATGGATCCCAGTGGTTGGGGTCGATCCCGGCCTGCCGCATGGCGGATTCGGCCCAGTACTGCTGGAGGAACTGGCCGTAGGCGTTGACCTTGCCGCCCGGGCCGGTCGGCCGCAGGGCGCCGGAGTCCACCAGGCCGTCCAGGATGCCTTTCGCGGCATCGGCATTGGCCTGGTTCTGCCGGACCCAGTGCCCGAATTCCACGGACTTCAGGTAGGCATCGCGTTCCGCAGGAGTCATTCCGTTGAGTTTGTCCGTCAGCTCCCGGGCGGCGTCGTCAGGCGACGACGTGCCGCCACCGCCTGCACCTCCCGATCCACCGCCCGCCGGGCCGTTGCTGGCCCGGTCCTGCTCGTCGGCATTCTGCAGCAGCGCCTTGGATGCGCTGCGAACGCCGGCTGCCGCCGCCCTCAGCGTCCGTGCGTGGGAGCCGTTCCAGTCGCCGCGGAAACGCTCGCCGTCACTGCCCTTCCAGCTCGTGGAGGCAATGGAGCCGCCCAGTTGCTGCCCCAACTGCTCAAGCCGGCCGGCGCCCCTGGCCAGTTCCTGTGCCAGCTGGCGCAGCTGTGCGACGTCCGCGCCATAGAAGTTTCCCGCCATTTTTCCCCCAGTGGATCTTTCGCTGCCAGCCTAGCCGTAGTGGCTGACCGGCGGCGATGGGGAGAGCTGCCCTGTGGGCGCCGGCTACCCCTGCCCGTCATGGAGCAGCCCGGTGGTCCGGTACGGGATGACCTCGCGCAGGAACATGCTCGTGGAGGTGCGGACAATGCCGGGGCAGAGGCGGATTTCCTCGGACACCCGGTAGAGGTCGTCAGGGCTTTTGGCCACCACGCGGATCAGCAGGTCAGTGTCCCCTGCGGGGGCATGGCATTCCAGGACTTCAGGGATCTTGCGCAGCGCAGCGATGGCCTCGTTCAGATGGCTCTGGTCCAGTTCTGCGCTGACGGCGGCGGCCACCCCGCGGCCGAGTGCGGTGGGCAGGACCCGGCTGCTGTTGGGGCGGAGGGCGCCGGAGGCGGCCATCCGCTCCAGGCGCGACTGGACGGTACCGCGGGCAAGGCCCAGTTTCTGCGCAAGCACCATGATCGGTACCCGTGGATCGTCATCAAGCGCGGCCAGGATGCGCCGGTCGGTCGAATCGAGTTCCTGCAATCTGACCACTTCCTGCGTTGTGATGAGCTTCGAATTAGTCAATTTGACTACGTTTGATTGCTCCGGTTGCGCCTACTGTAGGTCATCTGCTGAAATCATGGCAATAAGGGATGCAGGCTACCGCCGCGGTCCCGCAGGCTACAGGACCCCCGGCACACCACCCGGTCCCTGGACCAGGCTTCCCGCAAAGACGCTGCCGCAGATTGACTCTTGTTCACACCAATGTCATTCCGCATCACACGGCAAGAGCCCCTGAGCTACCGACGTCGGCATTCCCCGAAGTCATCGGTAGCTGAGGGGCTCTTGTGCTGTTCCGCTTAGGGTGGATCCATGAGTTCCGCAGGACGTTTCGCCCCCAGTCCCTCCGGTGACCTGCACGTCGGAAACCTTCGGACCGCCATCCTCGCCTGGCTCTTTGCGAGAGCCTCGGGGCGGGCGTTCCTCCTTCGGGTGGAGGACCTGGACCGCGCCCGCGCCGGATCAGAGGCGGGACAGCTGAGGGACCTCCAGGCCGTCGGCGTGACCTGGGACGGCGGCGTGGTGCGGCAGACGGAGCGCGCGCCCCTCTACGCCCGGGCCATTGCCGGGCTGGAGGAGGCGGGGCTCACCTACGAGTGCTTCTGCACCCGCCGGGAAATCCAGGAGGCCGCCTCCGCTCCGCACGCGCCGCAAGGCGCCTACCCGGGGACCTGCCGCAACCTGGACCGGGCGGAACTGGAGTTCAAGCGCTCCACCCGGCCCGCGGCCCTCCGGCTGCGGGCGGACGTCGCCGAATTCACGGTCCATGACACCCTGCACGGCGAGTTCACCGGGGTGGTGGACGACCTGGTGCTGCGCCGCAATGACGGTGTCACCGCCTACAACCTCGCGGTGGTGGTGGACGATGCCGAGCAAGGCGTAGACCAGGTGGTCCGCGGTGACGACCTCCTCCCGTCCACGCCGCGGCAGGCCTACCTCGCGTCCCTGCTGAATATTCCTGTTCCGGAATATGCCCATGTGCCCCTGGTGGTAAACCGCGACGGCGCGAGGCTGGCGAAGCGCGACGGCGCAGTAACCCTGGCGGACCTGGCAGCGGCCGGGGCGGACGCAGCCCGGGTCCGGGACACCCTCCTCGATTCCCTGGGGCTTCCGCCCGGACCCTTGGCGAAGGCCCGGGCGTCCTTTGACCCCCGCTCGCTCCCCGTGGAGCCATGGACATGGCAGGGCGTGCCCGGGGCGGGCGCGTAGGCTGGTCCCATGCCAGAAACAGGAAGCGCGGACGCGAGCCTCCAAGGGCCGAGATTCACGGTGGAGACTGCCAAGGTCCTCGCCGAAGTTGCCCACAACCGCCAAAAGGACAAACTCAAGCGGCCGTACCGCGAGCATGTCCTCGCCGTCGGTGACGCCCTGGCCGATTTCGACGACGACATCCGGATCGCCGGCTACCTCCATGACATCGCGGAAGACACCCCGATCACCCGGCAGGCGCTGCTGGACATGGGCGTCTCCGAGCGCGCTGTGCGGATCATCGAGCGCGTCACCAAACGGCTGCACGAGAACCCGGACGACTACCAGGCCGGAATCCGTTTCATCGCCGAGGACCATGACGCGACCCTGGTCAAAATTGCCGACAACGCCCACAATTCGCTGCCCGAACGGGTGAAAGCACTCGCGGACAAATGGCCCGACAAGCCGCCGGTCACCCGCTACGACGACGCGCGGCCGGTGCTGTACGCAGCAGTTCCGGTAGAGGAAACCCGCAAGATCCTGGCCCGGATCAACCCCTGGCTGCTGGAGGAATTCGACGCCATGCTGGACGAGGACGACGACACCGACTACGAGAACCTCTCCTACGACGACGTTTCCGGGGATTAGACCCGGCCCAGCGAACCGATGTCCTCCAGGAAGTCCGCCTGCACCTCCGCGCTGACGGTGGTGCGCGTTTCGCCGATCGCATCCAGGTAATCCTGGGTGGACGGCCCTTTCCGCACCGCCTCGCGTACCGAAACGTCACCGCCTGAAGCCAGCCCGCCGTCGTCGTACACCGCCTTTTCCAAGGCCCGCTGGGAGGCGCTCCGGGCGGCGTACTCGATGTCCGCCGGCGAAAACCCTTCGGTGCGTTCCACCAGCAGCTCCACATCCACGGCGTCCACCACGGCCGCCGGGATGAACCGCTGCCACATCGCCTCACGTGCCTGCCGGTCCGGCAAACCGATGGGAATCACGTAGTCGAACCTGCCGTGGCGCAGGAAGGCGGAGTCCAGCGCGCGGATGAAGTTGGTGGCGCACACCAGCAGCCGGCCGGGCTGTTCGCGGAATGCCGGAATAATCTTCAGCAGCTCATTGGTCACGCCCTGCAGCGGCGACGGCGGATCACCGGCCCGCTGGGACGCGATCTCCTCCACCTCGTCGATGAACACCACGGCATGCTCCAGCTCCGCGATCTCCAGGAAAGTCTCCCGCAGCGCACCGGCCAGGCCCTGGGGGTCGCCCGCAAGCCGGGACGGGAACACCTCGACGAACGGCCACTCGAGCCGGGATGCGATGGCCTTCGCGAAAGTGGTCTTGCCGGTACCCGGCGGGCCGAAGAGGACGACGGCGCGCGGCGGCACCACGCCGAATTCATCCGCCAGGTCCGCCTCGGCCAGCGGGAGCACCAGGCGGCGTTCCAGCAGCTCCTTTTCCTTGCGCATGCCGGCCACGTTCTCCCACAGGTCGCGGGCCAGGACGCGGCCGCCCAGCTGGCCCAGGGCCCCCAGTTCCTGGCGCTGCACCGGAATGGTGCGCTCGAAGTACCGCAGGTTCTTCTTCAGCGCGAACCCCCTGCCCAGGAAGGCCTCCACCCGGGTTTCGGACTCCGGCATCAGCGCGGAGAGCTTGTTCAGCCCGTGCGGGGCCATGCGGTTCTCGACGGCGGCCAGCAGCGAGGTGCCGATGCCGCGGCCGCGGTATTCGGGGAGGGTGGCAAGGAACACGATCCACCCTTGGTCGTGCGCGGCGCGTCCGACGGCGGCACCCACCACCTGGTCGCCCTGCACCGCCACCACCGCATGGTCCTTCTCGCAGGACGCGAGGACCTCGGAGAGCGCATACACGGGTTCGACGTTGTTCGCCTTCAGTGTCTCCCAGAGGTGCAGGATTCCGTCGAGGTCCGCCGAGTGGAAATCCCTGATCCGCCAGTTGGTCATGGGTTGCTCCTGTTGGTTCGTCGTTGAGCCAGTGTGGACATCTCAGGTGAGCATATGCGAAGCGCGGAGCGGGAGGGGTTGCGGCGGCGTTGCATGACGCCGGCCGCCCGCACGCCTGGCTCCGCTCAGATCCCCAGCCGGTCCATGGTGTTCCGCAAGGTGTCAGCGGAAAGCTGCAGGGCTGCCAGTTCGCCGCTGTCCATGGGTGTGTCCAGGACCCGGTGTACCCCGCCGCGGCCCACCACGCTGGGAAGTGACAGGGCCACTCCCGAGATTCCGTACTGCCCGGACAAGACCGTGGAGACGGGGAGGACGGCATTGTCGTCCCGCAGCAGCGCCTCCACGATGCGGGCGCCTGACAGGCCGATCGCGTAGTTGGTGGCCCCCTTGCCGGCGATGACCTTGTACGCGGCCTGCACCACGTCCCGGGCCGTGGCGGCCAGGTTGTCGGGCGTGAAGATCCGCTCCCCGCCGGCCGTCCAGTCGCGGATGGGGACCGGCCCGATCGTGGCACCGGACCACAGCGGAAATTCGGTGTCGCCGTGTTCGCCCACCATGCTGGCGTGGACGCTGCTCACGGAAACGCCTGCCTGGCGGGCCAGCAGCCACCGCAGCCGCGAGGTGTCCAGGACCGTGCCGGAGGAGAAGATCCGTTCCGGGGGCAGCCCGGAGATTCGCTGCGCGGCCACTGTCAGGACGTCGCAGGGGTTGGTCACCAGGACGTAGACAGCGTCCGGTGCCCGCTCAAGCAGCGGCGGCATCAGCTGTTCAAGGATCCGGACGTTGGTGCCGGCCAGGTCCAGGCGGCTCTGGCCCGGGTCCTGCTTGGCGCCTGCGGTAATCACCACGACGTCGGCGCCCTCCGTGACGGCGATGTCCCCGCCGCCGGCCACCGTTGCCGATGCCGCGGCGAACTGGCTGCCATGGGCAAGGTCCAGGGCCTCCGCCTCAGCCTTGGGCGCATTGACGTCGAACAAGGCGATACTGCTTGCCGAGCCACGGATCAGCGCGGCGTAGGCCAACGACGTGCCCACGCTGCCGGCCCCCACCACTGCGAGTTTGGATCCACCTGGCATGGTGCCCTTCCTTCCGGAATCGTTGAGACTGTCCTACCCGAAGAGTAGCGTGGCCCACATCACACGAACCCCCACTTAGGAGCCACCATGCCACATTTCGGACGCCGGCTCGCTGCTGTTACTGCGGCGCTGGCCATCGGCGTGTGCACCGGGGCCATCAGTCCCGCTGCAGCGGACCCCCGCCAGACCGACAAGAATCCCACGGCCACCGGGTACGGCGGCGCGGTCAGCACGGTGGACCCGGAAGCGTCGGCAGCGGCCATCGAAGTCCTCCGGAAGGGCGGGAACGCGGTGGACGCCGCTGTTGCCGCCGCTGCCACGCTGGGCGTCACCGAACCCTACAGTGCCGGCATCGGCGGGGGTGGCTATTTTGTCTACTACGACGCCAAATCCGGGAAGGTCAGCACCATTGACGGCCGCGAAACGGCGCCGGCGGGAATTACCCATGATGCCTTCATCGATCCCCAGACCGGCAAGCCCTACCCGTTCACCCCGGAACTGGTCACCAGCGGCGTCTCCGTGGGGGTGCCCGGCACCCCGGCCACGTGGGAACGCGCGCTGGAACGCTGGGGCACGATTGGCCTGGGGGAGGCTCTGAAGCCGGCCATCAAGGTAGCGGACCGAGGTTTCGTGGTGGATGAGACATTCCGCAACCAGACCCGGGACAACCAGAAGCGGTTTGCGGCGTTCACTTCCACCAAGGACCTGTACCTCCAGGGTGGCAAGCTGCCGGAGGTGGGGTCAGTCTTCAAGAACCACGACCTCGCGGACACCTACCGGCTGCTGGCACGCAACGGCATGGACGCGTTCTACAACGGCCCGCTGGCCAAGGAGATCGCCAAGACCGTGCAGACGCCTCCGGTGGATCTGACCATTGACAAGAAGGACCGGCTCCCCGTCCCTCCAGGCTCCATGACGGCGGAGGACCTGGAAAACTACAAGGCCGTGGACCAGGACCCCACCCACGTGAACTACCGCGGCTATGACGTCTACGGCATGGCCCCCTCCAGCAGCGGCGGCACCACCGTCGGGGAGTCCCTGAACATCCTGGACGTCTTCGATCTGCCGGCCTTGAAGGCCGACCAGCCAGCCGTCCTGCACCACTACCTCGAAGCCAGCGCCCTCGCGTTCGCCGACCGCGGGAAGTACGTTGGCGATCCCGCCTTCGTGAAAGTCCCGACCAAAGCCTTGACCGATCCCGTCTTCGGCAAGGAACGCGCCTGCGAGCTGGACCCAACCCATGCCGCAACCAAGCCGGTCCTGCCCGGCGACGTGACCTCCTACGACGGCACCTGCCCGGCCGGCCCGGCTGCGGCCGCCAAGGAGAAGGACACCGAAAACATCTCCACCACCAACATGACCGTCTCGGACAAGTGGGGCAACGTGGTGGAGTACACGCTCACCATCGAGCAGACCGGCGGGTCCGGGATGGTGGTTCCCGGCCGCGGCTTCCTGCTCAACAACGAGCTCACGGACTTCTCCACGGTGTACAGCGCCACGGACCCCAACCGGATCGAGCCGGGCAAGCGCCCGCGGTCTTCCATGTCGCCCACCATCCTGCTGGAGGACGGGAAGCCGTTCCTGGCACTGGGCTCCCCGGGTGGCTCCACCATCATCACCACGGTGCTGCAGACCCTGGTTAACAGGATCGACCTGGGTATGAGCACCCCGGACGCCATCGCCGCGCCGCGCGCGTCGCAACGGAACACGGCCAGCGTCACGGCCGAGCCTGCCTTCATCGACAAGTACGGAACTGCCCTGACGTCCCGCTTCGGCCACACCCTGACCCCGTCCGGCGACTCCTTCACCTCCGCCTCGGAGATCGGGGCGGCGACCGCCATCGAGTTCCTCAAGGACGGCCGGACGCTTGCGGCCGCTGAGCCGGTCAGGCGCGGCGGTGGCTCAGCCATGGTGGTCAAGCCGTCACAGTAGGCCGGCATTAAACGTCCGACGGCGGCACCCGGGTTCTGGAATTCGCAGAACCCGGGTGCCGCCGTCGGCGGTCCAGCCCTGGGGCAGTTACTTCTTGAAGGCGTCAGCCGGCGCGTTTGCGACTACGGGGGAGGTGCCGGTGTAGCCGTCGCGGGTTTCGGCGATGTGGCGGATGCGGGTGCGGCAGGCGTACCAGCCGGCGATCATGAGGATGGAGGCGATGGCGGTGACGAGCATGGTCAGGGGGGAGTCGATGAAGACCATGATGAGGACGCCGATGAGGAAGAGGAGGGAGAGGTAGCCGGTGTAGGGTGCGCCGAACATGCGGAAGGTGGGGCGTTGGACCCAGCCTTTGTCGGCCCAGAGTTTGAGTTGGATTTGGCACAGGACGATGGTGGCCCAGGTCATGATGATGCCGACGGAGGCGATGTTGAGGACGATTTCGAAGGCGTCGGCGGGGACGAGGTAGTTCAGGGGGAC